>NZ_JAAZTU010000069.1 GCF_012395185.1 Vibrio aestuarianus | reverse complement strand
GGGGTTTGAAGTCCAACGGTACAGAAAACAACGCTAAGGGGGTTAACAGACTGATATTAATCATATTATTCTCTGTGAAGTCCAATGGAACGAAAACGTACGATAAGGCGTTAATGTATTGCGTCCCATTCACCGAAACGTTCCATAAAGTCTAAAATATAACTATTAATCAATTGGTTAAATTCTTTACTTTAGCGATCGTTGAGCGGCTGCAACCCAATAAACTCTGTATTTTCGACCAGCTTTTTCCTTCGCCTAGAAGAAGAGCAATATTTTGCCTTAGTTGGTGATCAGGCTGCCTACCTTGATATTTTCCCAAAGCTTTCGCCTTTTCTATCCCTTGCGCCTGACGCTTTAGTCGAGTTTCATAATCATCTCTGGCCATTGCAGCGGCCAGGTCAATCATAAATTCTGTCAGCACTTTTGATATCATCGAGTTTTCAGCTATCCCATTTAAAATGGAATGCGTCATTGGCTGATCAAGAACGACGATATGAATGCCCGCATCAACTAATTGATGTTTGAGCAGCTTCCATTGTTCATAAGGTAATCGGGATAGCCGATCTACCTTTTCGATCAGCAAAATATCATTTTGATGTGAGTCCTCAATTAAGCGAGACAACTCCGCTCTTTCTAATTTTGAACCAGATTGGTTCTCAGTATAGAAACTGGCTATGCGTACACCTTTTTGCTTTGCAAACTGGATAAGTTCAGATTTTGCACGATGAGCATCTTGTTCATCTGTTGATGCTCTTAAGTAGCCTCTTATGAACATTTTTCAACCTACTGGTTCGTTTTGGGTAGAGTTCACAATAATAGTTCGCGTAGGGTTTTATTTCCATAATAAACGAACCAATTTTACGGCGTTAATATGTGGTTTTCATGAGGTATACTTTAAAAGAACTGATTTATTCTTAACTGATGCTTGTTTTTACAATGGTAATCAGGTAAGTGATGACAGGGCTTTTTAAAGACATTATAATAACCCTTATTAAAGTCTTTTAAGAGTCTCCATAGTGAGGGTTATATCATGAGTCTAACGAACAACATATTGACGGAAGTCAGTGCGGGGCTTACCCAACTGAAATCAAACCCGATGGGGGTACTGGAAGAGGGGCACGGCGCTCCTGTGGCTATCCTAAATCGAAATAAGCCTGCGTTCTATGCCGTTCCCGTCGCTCTTTATGAGCATATGGTTGAAGAGCTTGAAAATATCGAACTGATGAAAATGGCACAGCAAGCCTATGAAGACGGTGACTTTGTCGAGGTCGATCTTGACAACTTATAACCTCAAATTTGAGCGTAAAGCCCAAAAGTTATTTTCAAAACTCGGTGAGCCCGTAAAGTCTCAGTTCAAAGAGAAGCTCAGAAAAGTGCTCGAAAACCCACACATCGAAGCCAATAGGCTTTATGGCGCTTTGTCTGGTTGTTACAAGATAAAACTTAAACAATCTGGCTATAGGTTGGTCTATAAAGTGGAAGATGGTGAGCTGCTTGTTCTCGTGCTTGCCATCGGTAAACGTGAAAGAAAAGAAGCTTATCTCATGGCTGAGAGAGTGCTCGATAAATAAATGAAGAGAAATCATCAATGTTTGATCAAACTTATCGCTGCCCAATAGGAAGTCCAAATCCCCAAACCTGTACCTGTAGCTCCTGCCATTTAAAAAATGAGATGGCAAAAAGTCAGGCAGCCTTAAGAGCGGCGGAAGCCCGTAATTTGGCTCCCATAGGAAGACGCTTTTCTAGTGTGAACGCTGTTTCAGAGCCGGAACCAATAAAAGAAACGCTGAAAGAAAAAATCGAACGACAACGCAGTGAGCGCTTTGCTCAAAGTGAACGTAATTGGCAATACGTGCAAGCAAATGAAGATCGCTATGCAGCACAAAGAGCTGAAACCTTAGCGAATAGACGTGCGGCTAATTCAGCGTATCAACTCACAGAAAAAGAGTGGAACAAAGACTTACAAAAGCTGGCTAAAGAATATCAATGGGATACATCCCAACAAGAGAATGTCAGTATTGCCATTTTGACACTTGAAGAAGCGAACGAATATTTGGATTTATTGATCAAAGATACGCATGGACAGCTTTCTGTTGGGAAAGATTACACTGGCGTTGGAATGGGACTGAAAGGCGCTTATGAAGTTGCCAAAGAACTTGGCGGTTGGGGGGCGACGGCTAAAGCGGTCAATATCAACGGCGTGATGAATATTGTGGTTGAGAATTACAAACCTCGCTATTTAGATCTAGGCATCCGTTGGCAAGAGGCAACACCTCAAATGCTTAAAATTGGTCACGCCCTGAATACTGTTCAAGGCAATATCAGTTTTTTGAGAGGTAACATTTTTGTCGAAGTCGTGTTTAGTGGTGCGGTCAATGCGGTTGACTACATGCTTCACGATGAAAAGACGCTAGGTGAAGTCGTAGGTCAATTTACTGCGGATATATCTAAGGGTGTGGTTGCTGGCGTGATAGCTCAAGGGGTAACTCTAGTCGCCAAAGGAGCTGTAAGTTTTCTTTTTGCTACACCACCCACAGCAGCCGTATTAGGTTTTTTTGTAATAATGGCTTTTGGTATCGGGTTAGCTGTTTCTGCTATTGACGAACAATATAAATACACCGAACCGATGAAAAAGGAAGTGGAGAGATTAATTGATGAAAATTAGTCGCTTCAAAGTATTTCTATACCTCACTTTCTTCTCTCTATTGCTAGCAGTGTTTAGCTACTTTTTACTAAAAGTAATCAATAACTTAACTGCTTATGAAAATATCGTTACGATTTATAGCGCCTTAAACAACGCTTCATTATTCGCATCATTTAGCAGTACTTTAATACTGACAACATTCACAATCATTGCTCTTATCACAGGTAAGTCTCTAAGATGGATGCCTAAAATCATCATCATAATCCTATCCATAATGGTTGTAATTAGCTTTATAGTTGGATGGGTAATGACAACCGTCACAAAGAAAGAACTTGATGAACAAGGCTACATCGAATGCCAATCTGAGCGAGAACTTACATTGAAATACTCCAGCCGAACTTATGTTTTACCTCCTGAAAAATGTGAGAAAGACCGTTAATTTGTTAGACGTAGGTCAATTGTTAGCCTGTTACTGAGGTATGCGTTATGCCTGTAGATTTCTTAACCACTGAACAAAAAGATAGCTATGGGCAATTTAATGGTGAGCCCAATGATGTCCAACTGGCAAGATATTTCCACTTGGATGAGTTTGATCTTGAGCTGATTCAAAAAAAGCGTGGTAAACACAACCGTTTAGGTTTTGCACTTCAACTGACCTCCATTCGTTTTTTGGGGACGTTTGCCCTTGATTTTAACCGAATCCCTTTTTCTGTCAGTCATTACGTTGCAAGGCAGTTAGGTATATCCAACGTCGAAGTATTAGCTCGATATGCACTTCGCAAAAATACGCAATGGGAGCACCACCGAGAGATCAAACAAACTTACGGATACCGCGAGCTGAGCGATGGCTCATTAGGATTTTGCTTAATACGGCAATTATACAGCCACGCATGGATTGCGAATGAACGCCCCAGCGTGATGTTCGATCATGCAACTGCATGGCTCATCGAAAGAAAAGTCTTATTGCCCGGTGTCACCGTACTCATTCGATTGGTCTCTGAAGTCAGAGAACGTGCCGCGAATCGATTATGGGTAAAGCTTGCTTCAATATTGAGCGATGAGCATAAAACCACACTGTATACGTTACTGGATATTGAAAGTGAGGGAGGACGCCAATCACGGTTGGAACGTTTAAGAAGAGGCCCAACGACCATCAGTGGTCCAGCCTTTATTTCCGCAGTGAATCGTTATGAGCAAATACTGAACTTCCCTGTTCCCATAGAAGCCTTTGAGGCTTTGCCAACGGCTCGTGTTCAAGCCATTGCTCGACACGCCATGATGTCATCGGTCGCGAAAATTGGCCGAATGCCCGATGAAAAGAAATTATCTATGCTGTTGGCTTTTGTGTATATATACCGGCTAACGACTTTGGATGATGCCATTGATATTTTAGATCTGTTAATCACACAAATGAACGCTTCGGCGAAAAACATCGGGCAGAAAAAGCGACTGAGAACGTTAAAGGATCTCGATAAATCCGCTTTAGTGTTATCTAAAGTGTGTGCACTGTTGCTCGATGATGAGATTGATGATGCGCACTTGCGGGACGCCATTTTTATCCGATATCCAAAAAATCAGGTGAGTGATTCACTGAATTTAGTCAAAGAGTTGATACGTCCCGCAAACGCACCATATCACCAAGAATTAGTGGAACAATATGGTCGGGTACGACTTTTTCTCCCTACTTTATTGCGCAAATTGCCATTGAAAGCAACGCCATCCGGTGAGCACTTACTAAACGCTTTTCATTACCTAAGAGATGAGGGAATTTCGCATCGGCGTTTCCTAAAAGATGCCCCTTTAGATATTGTAAAACCAACATGGAAACACCTCGTTTTTCAGGAAGATGGTCAGGTCTCAAAGCAAGGGTATTCCCTGTGTTTCCTATCACAACTTCAAGATGCATTAAGGCGTCGAAACCTTTTCTTCGAAGACAGTTTAAATTGGTCGGATCCAAGAGCGAAGTTACTGTCAGAAGAGGCATGGAAGCACACCCGCTCCCACATTTGCCGCTCTCTCAATTTTCCAATTGATCCAAAATCAGCTCTTCATCGATTACAAACGCAACTGGACGAAACTTTTAAAGAAGTCGCTCAACGCTTTTCTGACAACGAGAAAGTGTCAGTAGATACCCGAAGTAAAAAACCACGTTTAAACATATCAGCATTAGAGCCTGAAAGAGAGCCATTGATTACCACAGAGCTTCGCCAGCAAATAGCATCACTCATCCCGAAGGTTGACCTGACGGAGTTGCTTGTTGAAATCAATGCCATTACTGGATTTACCAATGAGTTTACTCATGTCAGTGAATCAAATGCCCGAGCAGAAGGGCTTGATATCAGTTTGTGCGCGGTCCTGATGGCAGAAGCTTGTAACATCGGGCTCGAACCATTAATAAAACCCCAAATCCCAGCGCTTACCCGCCATCGGCTCCAATGGGTGAAACAGAATTACTTACGCTCTGAGACATTGGTAAAAGCGAACGCTCGGCTTGTCGATCATCAAAGCACTTTAGCCATTGCTCAAGTCTGGGGAGGCGGTGAAGTGGCCTCAGCCGATGGTATGCGCTTTGTCACTCCCGTTCGTACTGTTAATGCCGGACCTAATAGAAAGTATTTTGGCGCTCACAAGGGGATCACCTGGTACAACTTTATGTCTAATCAATACAGTGGGTTCCATGACATTACCGTAACGGGAACCTTGAGAGATTCCTTATTTGTATTGGAGGGGTTGCTTGAGCATCAAACGACACTAAACCCGATGGAAATTATGACAGATACGGCTGGCTCAAGCGATCTGGTGTTTGGTCTTTTTGCTTTACTCGGTTATCAGTTTTCACCAAGGTTAGCGGATGCAGGATCAGTAACCTTGTGGCGGTTTGATAAAGAGGCCGATTACGGTGCTTTAAATGAAGTGTCAACGAATTTGCTTCGTCCAGAGCGATTTCTCGTACAGTGGGACGAAATGATGCGAGTGTCAGGCTCTCTAAAATTGGGAAAAGTAAGAGCATCTGAATTGATTCGTTCATTGTTAAAAAGTGACAAACCGTCAGGACTGACTCAGGGGATAATTGAGCTTGGCAGAGCAAATAAGACCTTATATTTACTGAAATATTTGGATGATGAAGATTATCGCCGTCGAATACTTACGCAGCTAAACAGGGGTGAAAGCCGCCATGCCGTTGCGCGAGCCATCTGTCATGGGAAGCGAGGTGAGATCAGGAAAAAATATCGAGAGGGTCAAGAAGACCAGTTGAGTGCTTTGGGCCTAGTCACCAACGCCGTAGTTTTATGGAACACCATTTACATGGAGGCTACCGTCAATCACTTGAGGCAATCTCAAGAAGTAAAAGACGAGGATCTTGCTCGGATCTCTCCACTACAAACAAAACACATCAATATGTTGGGGCAGTATTCATTCAATGTTTCGGAAAACATTTTGAGAGGAGAACTACGACCACTTACTGATGTTTCTGAAAGCAACGATGAAGATGATATTTAATCAAGCAAAAACAGACAGTTAACCCCCTTAGCGTTGTTTTCTGTACCGTTGGACTTCAAACCCC
>NZ_JAAZTU010000068.1 GCF_012395185.1 Vibrio aestuarianus | reverse complement strand
AATCTATACTTAAGGTAGCTACATTTTTTGGGTACACTCATATGACAGAGATGATTGGAGTATTTATGGGAAACATTAATAGAACTCATTATCATGAACTAAATCTGCTTCTTTGGGATATGCACAAGAAATTCATTGCGCCTAAGACTGCATTTGAACTATACGAAAAACGTTGGGGATATGTGGATAAAGACAAACTTACAGCCAAAGAAAAAAATCTAATCAACCTACTTATTAAAGAATTTGGTAATGGCTGCTTTATGCCAGCAACACATTGATATGTCTAGATATAACCTACAACATCATAAAATTATAGAATCAGCGTTAAATAATTTTGACGCTGATTTTTTTTGCGCAAACAACATAATTTTCGGCGGTGGGACTCGCATAGCTCTTGAGCTTGATGAGTACCGCGAGTCAATTGACATTGATTTTCTTTGTCCAAACAAGGACTCGTATCGAGCAGTTCGTGGGACTGTAGATAACATTCAACTCAATGAGCTTGTAACCACTGAATTTGAATATGCTCGTGAAATACGTTCTGATCGTGACGCAGTAAGGACTGTCATAAAGCACGCTGACACATTCATAAAACTCGAATTTGTTAGCTTCGCAGATTATGACCTTGCGTTTGACTTCGATAAGGATAGATTTCCCGTCCCATTTTTGGACAAGCAATCGTGCTTCTACACTAAACTTCTAGCTAACAGTGATAGAAAACTACAAGAGCCATATAAAGATATTTTTGACATCCTTGCAATGTATGCAGCTTGGGGAAAAATCCCTGAACAAGCAATTGAATCTGCAGAAGAATACTACAGTAAAAGAGCGATTATTCCTGATTTAATAAGAGCACTACAAGATATTGTTGATAATGAAGATAAATACTTCCGAGCTGCAAAGAATGTAAAAATGAAAGCAAATTGGGCAGAGGATATTATCAAGATACAAGCGCCCAAATTATTGGACGAAATGAAAGAACTACTCACTTCAAGACAATAAGATTTTTCAATACCCAAATCCGCTTAATGCGGATTTTTTCACAGTACAATGTGCAAACTAACGCCCAATTAAGGGGTGAACAACGCCTCCACCCAAACCTAAAGCATTGTGCCATAAACACTAAATTTGCAGTAGAAGCAAAAATGCCGAGCGTTGTGAATCCCTCTTAAATTGCTTGTTATAAAACTTTTAAGCGCGCTACTTCAACGAGTTCCCATCCCACAAATGCTCAGGATCAGGTAAAAAAGTAACACCACAACCTATGCCGTTAGGATTGTAATTTTGAACAGATACCAACCAACCACCGGGAACTTTTGTTCTATATGACTTCTGAACACCACCAACATTTTTCAGTGTTTCCCAATCTAGAGTTGCTTCTCCGCGTACTCTTTTGAAACGCAATTGTTCTGCATTATATTTTTTTGTTTCGGACCAGAGTTTTAATGCTTTGTCTTTTGTGTGAGCTTTAGTACTTTCACAGACAACAGCGAAACCATCCTGCTGTAATCTTCTGATTTGATCACCAGCGTAATCGTCAACTATATCTACCGCAATTGAGATATCATCTTTTTCTAAAATAATGTATTCATTCACGTCATTTCTCACCTAGTTTTATAACGCCGCGTTAAGTGGTGAGCAACGCGACCACAATCCTAAACCATTGCGCCTTAAACACAAAACTCAACCTAGAGCCGAAACTCCCAAGCGTTGGGAATCCGTCTTAAACGCCTAGTTAGCTGCTGCACTTTCGCTAGCGAATTACGCCAAAATGCCTAATTTGAAACACATTATTGCTTTCAAACGACAAAGTAAAACGGACAGCTGTGAAATTAAAACCCAATCCACGAAATGCGCTTGGCAAAGAAGAAATGGCCGAATAAATCACCATTCCTGAGCTCGGTAATTTGCAAAGAATTCTATCGAAAAAGCCAACGACAAAGCACACGAAACGAATTTAGGCATTCATGAATTTCAACACCAAAGAAACCGCGTCACCGAACTTAACAAACACAACACTTCCCGTAAGCAGACTTCGTTAAGTTCAAACACTTCCCGAAAAGTGCCACTGGCGAGATAGTTGAGAAGCTGAGATTTATCCGGTGTGTAGCTAGAAAACCGAAAGCCTTTCCACCCTAAACTCACAGCCTTTCTTAACCCCAGCTAACGCCCAATTAAGGGGTGAGCAACGCTACCACCCGACCTAAAGCATTGTACCGTAAACACTAAATTTGAAGTAGAAGCAAAAATGCCAAGCGTTGGGAATCCCTCTTAAATTGTTTGTTAACTGCCTGAATATGTAGGCTCATTATGCAATTACAACCTTTATGTACAACCTAGTATTTAGTGATCTTTGTTCAGATTTATAACTCATTGGTTTTGAAGAGTATACAACTGAGATAGTATCAGGCCAACTAGATAATTTATTGGTAAAATCCTATGAAAGGTGATTTTTGCAATATAAAAAACTTTACGCCAACTTCAAGAACTCTTGAAGGTATTAATGACATGAACAACGTTATTCAAATGAGTAACTATCTGGAAAATATCATAAATCTATTGCCATTTTATCAAATTTTTGCGGGGCGTAATTCTTATGCTGGTGTAGCAATAACCTCAGCAGGTTGGAACGCATATACATACGATTGGAAAAGCTTTTCAGAAGCAATCATGGCGATACCACAAATAAAAAGAGAAAGACTTGAGTATATTTCTTACAACCAGATGCTTTACGCAAAAGGAAAAGATTATGATTTTTGGAAATGTGTTTACAACTCATTTTAAATTAATACCACTGTTATTAACTAGCTTGCTTTACTCTAGTACTTCTTTAGCATCATTTATTGAAGGTAAGCAAGATTTACAGTTTGATCTTGCTAATAAATATCAAGCTCTAGATAAAAAAATGAAAGAATGTTCAACTCTGAAAAAACGTCCTGTGACAATAGATGACCCTTGGTTAAAGTCACTACCGGAACAAACACAAAGGATAGTTTTATTTGAGCTTTACAAAAAAGCTCAAAAGCGCTGCTCACAAAGTGAAGAAACTGCATATATTGCAGCAGCTGTTGAATTGGCAATCATTGGAGAAGAACAGCCATTAAATGAGTATATAAAACTAAGGACGTATGACTCCATTGACCCTGAAGGAGTAAAAATCATAGAAAAACTTGATGAAAAAGAACTTAAACGAGTTTCTCAACTTCATCAGTATCAATACCCATTTGATTTATTCTCACCTTTTTAATTACATTACTTCCTCAAAACATCCTTAGATTTGAGGAAGTATCTTCCGTTGGCTAAAGCAGTTAACGCCCAATTAAGGGGTGAGCAACGCTACCACCCAACCTAAAACATTGTACCGTAACCACTAAAATTGAAGTAGAAGCAAAAATGCCAAGCGTTGGGAATCCCTCTTAAATTGTTTGTTATGTGAATTATTACTCATACTTTTTACCGTTGTGCTTTAACCAACCATGCGGGTGTCTATTATTAGGATCGTGATGTGTCCAATGCATTACACCGCCCTTTTTGTTCCATTCATATTCACCGTAAAATTGAACTCGATCGCCTACTCTTAGATTAGGAATCCTAGGCGCAAGATCGATATTATGAGCAACAAGTAAGGTTTGCTTATTATTAAGTCTTAGAATGAATTTTTGATGCCGACTTCCATCATTATCATCGGGCAACAAACGAATTACAGTACCTGAGCCTTGAACTTGAAGATCATTTTGTTGATTTTCGTATGCCTGTTTCAATTTGTGATCATTGGCTTGAGTTCCAACTGAAATCAGGCACAAAGCTGCCACAAATATTGCTAATAACTTCTTCATATACTCAAATTCCTTTAATTCACATAACGCCCAATTAAGTGGTGAACAACGCACTGGCCAAGCCGCTGCATTGCACCGTAAAGCACTTTACCTGACGCATAGTAAAACTGCCACGCGTTGAGAATCCACTTGAATTGCTTGTTATGTGAATTTTACCGTGAATTCAAAGTAAACCACCGTAGAAATAAAGAAATTTGAATAAGTTACGTACAAAAATGATGCTTACCAAAACCTAAATTTCACAGCGACCTTAGCCAAAGAGAGCCACTTACAGAATCGACAACAAAGAAAGCGCCCTTTCGGCAACCGCTAAATTTTTTGCGTCACCAGATTTTCAGAGCTGAATGTCAGCAAGAAAACCAGTCAAAAGGACATTTCAATTAAAGCGATTTGAAACCGACGAAACTCAACACAAGCCAGATCCAAAACTTAATTGAGGCAGCCCAAGAACCTTGAAAACGATTAATCTCAGGTTGTCCAAGGATCCATTTAGACCAAGCCAACTTGCCGAAAAAACGGAACGAATTCTCAATAAAATCGTAGAATTAACCTCAAAAACTCATCAAACACATAACGCCCAATTAAGTGGTGAACAACGCACTGGCCAAGCCGCTGCATTGCACCGTAAAACACTTAACCTAACGCATAGTAAAACTGCCACGCGTTGAGAATCCACTTGAATTGCTTGTTATGTGAATGTAACCGTGAATTCAAAGTAAACCACCGTAGAAATGAAGATATTTGAATAAGTTACGTACAAAAACGATGCTTACTAAACCCTAAATCTCACAGCGATCTTAGCCAAAGAGAGCCACTTACAGAATCAACAACAAAGAAAGCGCTCTTTCAGCCACAACAAACCCTTTTGCGTCACCAGATTTTCAGGGCTGAACTTCAGCAAGTGGATCAGTCAAAAAAGCATTTTAATTTAAGCGATTTGAAACTGACGAAACTCAACACAAACCAGATCCAAAACTTAATTGAGGCAACCAAAGAACCTTGAAAACGATCAATCTCAGGTTGTTCAAGAATCCATTTCGACCAAGCCAACCTGCCGAAAACACAGAGCGAATTCTCAATGAAATCGTAGAGTTAACCTCAAAAACTCATCAAACACATAACGCTGCGTTAAGTGGTGAGCAACGCGACCACAATCCTAAACCATTGCACCTTAAACACAAAACTCAACCTAGAGCCGAAACTCCCAAGCGTTGGGAATCCGTCTTAAACGCCTAGTTAGCTGCTGCACTTTCGCTAGCAAATTACGCCAAAATGCCTAATTTGAAACGCATTATTGCTTTCAAACGGCAAAGTAAAACGGACAGCTGTGAAATTAAAACCCAATCCACGAAATGCGCTTGGCAAAGAAGAAATGACCGAGAAAATTACCATTCCTGAGCTCGGTAATTTACAAAGAATTCTATCGAAAAGCCAACAATAGAGCACACGCAACGAGTTTAGGCATTCATGAATTTCAACAGCAAAGAAGCCGCGCCAACGAACTTAACAAACACAACTCTTCCCGTAAGCAGACTTCGTTAAGTTCAAACACTTCCCGAAAAGTGCCACTGGCGAGATAGTTGAAAAGCTGAGATTTGTCTGGTGTGTAGCTAGAAAACAGAAAGCCTTTCCACCCTAAATTCACCGTTTTTCTTAACCCCAGCTAACGCCGCGTTAAGTGGTGAACAACGCGACCACTGTACCTAAACCATTGTGCCATAAACACTAAAGCTGATTCGAACTAAAAATGCCAAGCGTTGTGAATCCGTCTCAAACGCTTTGTTAGGCTAATTCTGCCTGAAGTTCTTGAATACATGTTTGGCCTTGTTGTAAATAAAACTTAGAACCACACCGACAACGACAAACAGGCCAAAGTCGATAACAGCTAGTTTAAGACTGAATGTATCTGAAAACAGGTTATAGTTGAACCCCAATTGTGAACCGATAAATTTGGCTAAAAAAACTGTAGCGATGATTAGAAGTATATTCACTTTTTACCTGCTCAATTGACTTGAATTAGAATTCTACAGCACATACTACTTTTGCTCACGTCTCAGGCAAGATAGCAGGTCTCGATTTCTCTTGAAATGGGGATGAAATATGAATTTCACCGCTATTAGCCTAACGCCCTGTTAAGGTGTGAGCAGCGCAATGCAGAAGCTACCGCATACCACCTTAAACACTACACACAACGCATAGTAAAAATGCCATGCGTTGCGAATCACTCTTAAACAGTTTGTTAGGCTTCTTGGATTCAAGTACGAAGTGCGACACCTCTGAACATAAAAACAGTGAGATGCGATAATCATGAAGTTTGCTCCCGCCAAGAAGTAAAAAACATGAAATACACGCACCTCACTGAGAACGAAAGGTA
>NZ_JAAZTU010000067.1 GCF_012395185.1 Vibrio aestuarianus | reverse complement strand
TGGTATTGAATACCACATTGAAAAAGAATTGACTCGTCCTTATTTTGAAACTAATCGTTCAGGTGATGATAGTTTCTATACTTATAAAGATATTGAGCCTAATTCCTTTGTGGTTTATCCATATAAAAAAGTAGGCGAAAGAATTCGATTTATCGAATACGATTATCTGAAATGTCACTACCCTAAGTTGTTTGAGTTTCTACATATTGTAAAAGTTCATTTGAATGATAAGAAACGCTCTATTAAGCCAGATCCAACAGGACCCGAAGAATGGTATAGATACGGACGTAGCCAAGCGTTAGAGAACTGCGATGTTGACCAAAAGTTGATTGTTGGTGTTCTGTCCAATGGCTATAAATACTGCATTGATAATCATAGAACTTTTGTTTCTTCTGGCGGCACTGCGGGCTATAGCATTATCAACGTCCCTAATGACGTAAAATACTCTATCTACTATATCCAAGCGGTTCTTACATCAAAGTATCTTGAATGGTTTGCTTCAATTTACGGTGAGATCTTTAGAGGTGGATTTGTTGCTCGTGGGACAAAGGTTCAAACGAGAATGCCTATACCGACTATTGATTTTGACCAACAAAAGCAGAAAGCAACACACGATAAGATTAGTCTACAACAACAGTCTTTGAATAGATTGTATGGCCAAGTTCAAAAAGCAGGTGATAGAGAAAAAATCATACTCGAAAGGCAATTTGAACAAGAAAAAGCCAAAATGGACAATTTGATTAAGAGTCTCTTTGACTTGGGGGATTTAGATTCAGAAATCCCAACAGTTGAAGACCTTTACAAAAGCCTATAAATGTCCAAGATAAAATCAATGCAGCATGTTAGCTGCATTGATTCCCATTCTTATATATCTACTTACGTAATCTTCTGTCTCTGAGCTTTTTCCATATCTCTACAAGCTTTTCATTCTCTTCTTGAGTAAAACCAAGCTTATCTATGATTAAAGAACCTTGTTGACGAATCACACTCTCTATTTGACCTTCTTTGATCAGCTGATTGAGTTCATCAACATTATGTTCTAGCCCCTCAACAATAGGTATATACAATTTTTCTATCTCTGACGGAACAAGTTCTAGAACACCGCCACCGTAAAACCGCCCCTCTAATTCGGCAGTAATAGCAGTTAGAGGGTTCAAAAAACTACAAACTAGGTTTTCAGGGTTTGTAACAGTCGAAGTGATTCTATAAGCAGTATCAGTTGTGTATGCGCCAACTTTGTTATGAATTAAGCGTGGTGCATCGTGACAACGTTTTAGCATACCTATTTCTGTGCTGTAGACAGAAGGAACTTTAAACCAAGGCTTGCGTATACGGCACTTATAACGCTTGTGATACTCTTCTGCTTCGCCTATTGCTATGTAGCTTTTTACTCTTTCAGAAAGGTCTTCATACTCTTCATTTATATATAAGAAATTGGTCGGTAAACTTTTATTTTGATTTTCAATATGTTGCTGTTCATCATAGATGATACCAGGGCAATGTTGGCTTCTACCGAACATTGGGTGAGAAAACTTTTCTAGCTCATACGATGCAACTGTTTCATTATCTACAAGGAAATACTTGTTAGCACCAGTTACTATACCAACATCAACTTTGGCTATATCTTTGAACTTACGAACATCAGTATGAGCGATTACTTTTTTAATTAGCTTAAGCTCGTCAATATCAAGAGTCGCTTTAGTCCACTTTCCTTCAACTGTTTCACCGTTGATTCCAACCGTGTTATCAAAGAGAACATCTGGATCATCTTGAAGGAATTCAAAACCACTAACACTTACAATACCAACACCTTGTGACGGGTCATCAGAATCTTTCTTTTTCTCTGCGAGAATAATCACCGCACCTTGTAACGTGCCTTCAAACCAAATTTCTTTAGGGTCGATAATCAAAATCTTAGAGCAAATATGACCAAGATAGCTTCTCAATGACTGAGCGTGCATTACGTGACTAATCTCAGAAGGTATGACCATACCTAGTCTTCCACCATCTTTAAGAAGAGCTAATGAAGATAGTATGAATGGAACCCAAGCATTAGTGTGTTTGGTAAATTTCAAATCCAGTTGCTCGAAGACTAATTGAGCTTGTTCTTGAAAATTTTTCTCTAAAAACTGATAACGAATAAACGGGGGATTACCTAGCACGCCATCAAAAATCGGTTGTTGTTTATTAAGCTGTTCATTCGCCCAAACAAGAAAATCACCTTCTGTTACGGTCGCATTATCTAGGTTGTTCAATTTACAACGTTCAAGAGCCAGAGCAGCCTCTGTATCAAACAATTCAAAGCAAGATAACTCGATACTAGAATCACAATCATTATTAGCTACAGCTTGAATAAACACACCATCCCCACAACTTGGTTCAAGTATGGTTTTAGGATTCTTGCTTAATACCCACTTTGTTACATAATCAGCTAGATTTTGTGGTGTATAATAGCCACCTCTCAGTTTTTGTGAGGTTTGATCTGCTTTAAACTTCATCGTCTACCTTCGAAAAGCTTTGAATTAGCTCAGATTTTTTTTCTTTAATGTGTTTTTGTGCTTTGTCTACGAACCAATCTTTCAACGTTTGCTGTTCCATCGCAAGAATGGAATAAAGAGCTTTCTTTAGTTCAGGTTCAACTTCGAGGACTATGCGTCCTGATTCACCCTTTGCCATACGAGCACCTATGTAATGTTAGTTATGTTACATAGAATACATTGGTTTGGTTTGGACCTAAAGAGAAAATGGAAGCAAATTCCTATAAGTTATTAAATGAACAGACCATTTCAGTAATATACTAAAAACAAACCCAATTATTACAGTGGTTTTACTTAAGTTTGATTGTAAATTGAACACTACTTTTTATCTTTTGAAATTGCGTATGCTTAAATATTTTAGTCTAAAGCATTTTAAATAAGGTAATGATTATTGCTCCTTTAAGTGTGTTCGGACTAATGGCTGAATCCGTAGGAACGTTTGGTTTTGGCGCATTGATGATCGTATTCAAACTATTCGTAGTTTATGTTGCGACTATACTTATCTTCGGTTTCGTTGCTTATACATTAATGGTTCAAATCTGCACTAAAACTTCCGCTAAGAAGTTCCTAGTTGCAATGAAGAAACCACAAGCTGTTGCTCTATCTACTGCATCTTCAATGGCAACTCTTCCAGTTACAATGGATACTGTTGAAAACGAGCTAGGTGTTAAAAATTCTACTGCTTCTTTTCGCTCTTGACCGTATCTTTGACATGATACGAACTGCTCTAAACATCACTGGTGATGCTGCTTGTGCGGTGATCATTGATGCAATTGCGGAAGAAGAAATAGAGATAGAGATGAAGAAGCAAGAAGCTTGATTTTTACCTTTAGTAACCGCTAAAAACTTTAATGCCACTCTTTTGAGTGGCATTCTTTTTAATGTATGTGTTGTTTATCAACCTGAATTTTATACTTATGATGAATATCTTGTATTAGTATATCTATAATGTTTTCACCGATAACGCCAGCGTCATTTTTTACGTTCATTTCGTTGGTGTTAAAGATGTAGACTAAATCAGCTATAAAACTTTTCATTTCTTTTTCTGAAAGATGCTGTAAGTCTACATTCATACTATCTCTTACTTCATAAGCCATGACAACACTTTTCAAAGAATCATTTTCATCCATTAGTTTTTCTATCTTTTCAATTGATTCAAGTAAACTTTCGGTTGCCTCTGATAAATCATCTTTATAATCATTCACTTCTATAACTCTATTTTTATACTTGTCTTTTAGAATCAAATATTTTCTTTCTAACTTTTTTAATTCTGTTTTTTCTGATTTGTCCATAATATATTTCCTTTTGTTGTTATGTCCTTCACTTACATTAACAACATACATTCATTATAAATCAAATATATCAACACAGATATATTGAAAAAACCAACAACACAAAGAAGAATCCAACCAAAGAAAACAAAAAAATAATTAATTAAAAAATAACTATTCAATGAATAACATCCTTCAACAATCCTAATAAATTTGAATATTTAAGATATTTTTCCCGAAATGAAAAAATAATTCCATTTTAAAAATCCCCATTTTACAAGTAAAAATGAGCGTAACAAAAATCATTGTGATATTTTTCATTTACATATTAAATTGGCCATATATCATAAAAGTATCAAAGAAAAACAAGGAGCTTACAATGAAATACGCACAATTACTTAAATCAAAATTAGCAGAACAAGAAGCACAAATCTTAAATTCAGTAGAAAAGCACAAAGCAATGATTCAAGCATTTCCAATGTCAAAAAGAGAACAAATCAATTCTGTTTGGAATGACATTTACGAAAACAATAATGTTCTAGAAGATAAAAACAATTTGTCTGACGTTGAATATTCTGAGTTAAAAAGAATTCAAGCATCAACGTTTGAAAAATTCGAATCAGCTTTAGATAGGGAGAATGATTATGGATGACTTACTTGAAATTCTATCAGCATTAGCACAACAAAGAATCAGATTGATAGAAACTTACAGAACAATAAAACATTACTTAGATTGTGGATATTGCTCAATAGTTGAGATAAAAGAAGATTTGAAAGAGCTAGTTTTCGTAACAGATAACGTAATACAGGATATATGCTCAAACAACAAACTAAATTTAAATGATTTTATAGCACTAACAAATCATCAGAACGATACGATTGAAATAATAATAAATGAACTTTCTTAAGCCTTGTAACCAAGGCTTTTTATTTAGCATTAAAATATTTTTTATTTACAAACAAAAAAAACATGCTAAAAATTATTATTGCAAACAAATAAAAGGTTAAGGAATTTAAATTACAGGATGTAATACAAGGATGTTCCGTTTGCAAACAAAGGAGAACAATATGATAAGCAAGATCACACTATCAGCAAATGCGAAATGTTTTAATTTTTACACAGATGAAACATTTATTTTTGATCATGAGTTCTTAGAAAAACTAGAAGTAACAATTGTTGATAATGTTACTTTTGAAACAAATCACTTAAAATCATTTCATTCAAACGACCCTGAAAGCCTATATGACCTTGCAGAAGAAATATCACTTGATAACCCGACCTTTTCAGAAAGAGCCGTCAGGCATAGTCTAAACCACGCTTACAGCACTCTAACAGATAAGTATGACTTACAAGTATCTGTTCTAAATTCTGAAAGTAATGAGCATCTAATCTATGGTGATACGCTTGATTTGCATTCACTGAATCAAAACGAGTTTGAACGATTCATCCATAGCTTTCAAAAAGCCCCAATTTCTAACAAACTTTTTTGTTCTATCTAGTAATAGAGATTGTAGATAAACTCTTTAAATACAAACCCTTTCAACGTTACAATGTTTTATTTTGTTCCTTTTCATTTACATACTTAAATTTACTGATACATTGACAGTAACAACAAAAGGAATTAAAGATGATAAACATAATTAGATCTGTCGGTGATACAGACAACGACTTAGAAAATTATATAGTAAAGCTTACCGCCCTACTTGGCACGAAACGCCCTCAGTTCGCCTCTGTGCTGCGAAAACTCATAGAATCCAACTGTGTTCACGAACATTCAATTTCAAGCTCTGACATACGTGATTATCTATCAAAAAAAGATACTCCAAGTGAACAAGCAACCGCATTAAATCAGTTTAAAAATGTTGGTATTAAAACAGGTATTTTCTCATCAACAAGCGCAACAGGCGTTATGTTGAATCAGTCGCTATTTTCGGCTGATGGTGTAGGTTTCAATAGTTTCATAATTACTTACGAAAAGTCGGTTAAGACGATTTCTAACCCAGCTCTAAATTCTGATTATAGTGTTTCTGCTTCATTCACTTCTGATGATTATCTGAATGATTTACTCAACCTGATCAGGATTGGTAAGCCAGCTAGAGATAAATCACTTTTGAAAGTAATTCAAATGTTCGATGATAAAGGAAGAATCAACATTACTTTTGGTCATGGTAGTTTTGGCAAGATGTGTGAAGAAGTCGGTTTGAAGAATAACAGAGCATTAAGAGACAAAATAGAATTAATGGTTTCTAATAATATTTTCAAAAGAGATAAGAATCATTTGCAGTTATCGAGTTCATTAATCTTATCAAAAGAATGGTTTAATGACTTAGAAAATCATCAACATTCTTTACTTGTAGAATTTAAAAACAAGAAAATAAAAATCAAGACCTTGGAGTAGGTCTTTTTTTATACATAATATACATCCATACAT
>NZ_JAAZTU010000066.1 GCF_012395185.1 Vibrio aestuarianus | reverse complement strand
ATAAATAATATTTCATTATTTTTCACCCATGGTAATAACTAGTAGTTAAAATATATTAATAAACCATGAGGATTATATTATATAATCAAGCAACTTGTTCAGGTTGCAAGTAGGCGGTGAGCTAACGTAACCAACACCACTGCAACTTCAAGTAGGAAGGGAATAGGTTCAACTTGAAGCTGCAATAGTAGTTGCCGCTTCAAGCGTTTCTTTCGCGATAAATATTACTATTGTGGCTCTTTATCTAACGGCTCAGAGCGGTAATTTTCACCGGCTAAAACATCGTAATGAATCACAGTGTCGTTATTAAATTTCGAGAAATCATAATAAGCGCTGTAGGCGTTGAATTCTTGATCTTGACTTTTTCTCTTACCATCAATGTAGTAATAACAACCAAAACCATTTGTCCATTGATTGAACTTTTCAGAGTAATATGCGCCACAATCCTTTGCGACAATTGATAAATCAGGCTCAATTGCTCGATTATAATATTCTTTTCCTGCCTGTGAAACTCGCAACTGAGCAAAGCCAGCACTGCCAAATGAGTTATAAGCCTGAATAGAAAAATCTCTTAATTCCACGATACAATTTTGTGAACTTTTATACGTTTTAAAAGGGATCCTAAATTCATAATTTGAATCATCTTTAGAAAAATCATGCGTGATTTTCTGACTTATCTTTCCTCCTTTATGGGCTTTTTGACCAAATAAATCGTAGGAATAAGCCTCACAATCATCTCCTGTCACCCAAAAATGAGTCCAAACTTCTAAATAAGCATCTATAGGCTTTTTGCCTGATATAGTAATATAGGACTCATCAGGTTCATCGCCCCAAATATTCGGTTGAGAAGTCTGGTAATAATCATAACCAAGGAAAACTAACACAATGAATAATACAATAATTGATATTCTTTTTTTCCTTGTGAGGTTATTCAATAACTTCATCGCAATTGTTCCTTAATTTCATCAGGTAATATTTTTTGCGCTATTAATAACTTCGCTAGAGGTAAGCGCTGAGGGTCAAAGACTATCTGCCTTAGTTCACCTCTAATCTGGTTACGGTTCTCTATTAGTCTGGTTATAGAGTGCATCTCAGTCTTCAAATGTCCCAGACTCAATACTGGTGTACCATCGCTTAATGATTCAGCCCAAGTTTGTTTAACGGTGAAATAATTATTCTGTAAAGTAGCAATTTCTTGATCGAGAGCTGATATCGCTTGCTGGTAATGCACCATAAAACAGAGGCACGGCTTCTTCAAATCCAAAGCCCCCATTTTGCTGTAAAGCCTGTTCGTGAAGCTTACGATCAACTAACCAATAGCGATGATTTTGCTGCTGTTGAAACCAAGAGAGGATCATGACGGTTTCCCCTGCGTAGAACACAATCTGACGGCTGGCATATGAGTTTGCTCTGCGTTTAATAACGCTTGGTAAGAAATGGTTCGAAGAGCGGCTGACATAGTTTGGTCCTTTCGTGAGTCGTATTGCATAATGCAATGCCTCATTAAGCAAAAATAACACCAGTATTAAGGTGCTATATTTCAACAAGTTATTGAGCAATAAATTGCCCCGCAGAGCAAAAAACCGCTCAACTAGGCATGGTATGACCAAATTTTTGCTAGGCTTAGTGCACTCTCAAGAGATGCAACTGAGCTAGCGTCGCAAGTCTAAGCCGCTGCACCATTGACAGAGTATGTAAAGTGCACGACACAGCTTAGATTCCAGCCTCACCAATTAAATGTTAACATCGCCACATCTAAAACTGCGGTGGTCATCAGTAAACCTTGTTGATGATTATGATAAACATCAATCAATACTATCTTCCCCCACTAGCAGAATTTTTACATTAAAAGGCAATTTTCAAATGGTTAACAACACAATTCAATGGTTTCCGGGGCACCTGTATTAAAATCCCAAGAACAACCAGAAAACACCAGAATCACAGTAAAATCAGCACCTTACAAAGAACACCCATCCCAAAACATTCCAGTAAATTCCACTCCAATTCAAAATTCTGGTACCCCACCTGGTACCCCACCAGACTAGTTTGCTATACAATGGTCTCTATTCTCTCATCTATGTAATTATGATTATGGCTAAACGGATTACAGATACATCAATCAAAGCGCTCGTTATCAAAGACAAGGAATATACCTACACTGTTGAAGAGGGCTTACAGCTCCGTATTCGACCTAAACGCTCCAGTGTAGGAACTGGAACGAAAGCCTGGCAGTTTAAATATCGTCACCCTGTAACGCGTAAAGTAACGAAAATTTCGATGGGAACCTATCCTTCTTTACGACTGGCAGCCGCCAAATTAGAAGCAGCAGAATATCGGAAACAAATTGCGGAAGGTTTAGACCCTAAGCGCCTCAAAGAAGATAAGAGAATTGAAGAGCTGCGTAAGCACAACGATAACTTTCTTGCTGTTGCAACAATGTGGTTTGAAAGAAAACGTAAATCTGTTAGTCCCTTTCATGCAGAACGAACCTGGAGAACATTGGAAAAATACGTATTCGACCATTTAGGCGCACTTCCCATAAGTGAGATCAGTCGACGTGATGCTATTGAAACACTGAGGCCATTGGAAACCGATGGTAAACTATCAACCATTAAAAGAATTTGCCAAAGTCTAAATCAAATAATGGAGTACGCTGTAGCAAGCGATGTCATAGCGGCTAATCCTCTAACAAAGATGATCAACTCATTTGAGAAACACCAAGTTGAAAACATGCCTACGATACGCCCCGAATTATTAGGCGAATTTTTGTCTCGTTTAGAACAAAATGAGAATATTCAAGATAAAACTAAACTACTTCTACTTTGGCAATTACATACCATCGCTCGTCCAAAAGAAGCAGCTAGAACACGCTGGAAAGACATCGATTTAAAAAAACAATGCTGGACCATACCTGCAGAGGAAATGAAGCGTAGACGTGAACACAGAGTCCCTCTCACCAAGCAAGCAATTAGTGTTCTTGAAAAAATCAGGATTCAAAGTGGAGGTAAAGAATTCGTATTTACCGGAGAGCGAAATCCAAAAAGCCATCTAAGCATCTTTACTGCTAATGCAGCATTAAAACGTAGCTTGGGGTTTAAAGATGAACTTGTAGCACATGGGTTAAGAGCCATTGCCTCTACTGCTTTACATGAAAAAGGATTCGATACACTTCACATCGAAGCTTGCCTATCGCATATGGACAAAAATACGACAAGAGCAAGCTATAACCGCTCTGACTTTTTTGAACAAAGGAAGGAGATCATGAGCTGGTGGAGTGAATTTATAATGAAAGCGAATAGCAGCCAATAAACAACACGAATGAGGAAGTCGGACAGGCTTTGTTGCGTAATTCAGTTTAGAGGCAGAGCCGCCCGTTTCGCGTATATCTTAGTCAATACGACAAGTTTCAGGCATACCTAACCCAGTAAGCTTGTTCAACGCTTTTATCATCGCGTAAGTCTCACCCACCTGCGCATTGTAATTTCTTAAGCTCAATCGCCCTCCTAGTAACTGTTTAACTCGATACATCGCGGTTTCTGAGAGTGAACGTCTGTGGTATCCATACCGCTCTTTCTAATACTTATTTGAACCATATAGCTTCTGACAGCCGACCGCTAGATTGCGGGGATGACCTTGCTCCCAGAAGGCTGCGCCTTCCCTCGGTGGAATAAGCGGAACAGCATTTTTTACGCGAATAGCTTCGTAGCACAACCTTGTGTCGTAAGCACCATCGCCAGATATCTCATTGATTCTTCGGCGGGTCTGTTTGAGTAAGTTTGGAAGTGCTTCTCCATCGCTTACATTCGATAAACTTAATTCAGCGGCAATGATTTCATGCGTGTTTGTATCGACCGCTAAATGTAGCTTTCTCCAGACTCTGCGCCTGCCATCCGTCCCGTGTTTTTTGACTTTCCATTCTCCTTCGCCATAAACTTTAAGGCCTGTCGCATCAATGGCTAGGTGCTGTATCACTCCTCTCGTTTTGGGCTTGAACGTGACGTTGACCGTTTTGGCTCGCTTGCTAATGCATGAATAATGAGGACATGAAAACGGCAATTGAGCAAGCTTGAAAACAGAATTGATGAATCCTTGCAGACCTCTCAACGGCATTGAAAATACTCGTTTGACCATAAGAGCCGTCGTAATGGCTAAGTCACTAAACAAACGAGGCCTTCCACGGTTGCCTTGCTTGACCTGTTTCCAGTGTTGGATTGCCTCTTCATCAATCCAAAATGTCAGTGAACCACGATTGATTAAAGCTTGGTTATATTGCTTCCAGTTAGTTGTTTTGTAGCGAGGCTTGGCCATTGGTCTAAGTACTTGAGTGAACTTAGCTGATCAGATCGTAGGTTAATGATTTAGTTCCCTGATTTAGGAAACAAAGCCGCAGAAACGCAAGAATAAAATATCAAAATCAACCCGCCCTTTATGTAGGCTGCATTACACCTAACAGATTAATTATCCCACCATACAAGCTTTTGTAATATTATACTTAGCGATAATTTAATGTATGTACTGAAATATAAATTGAGTACAAGATAAAACTAAAAACAATTAGATTAAAATGTAAACAACCACTATAAGTCAGTAAAATTTAGCCACTCTACTTTCAGCCAAGGCCAAACTATCAAGGATGCCAAGAGCCTTTAAGTCCGATGCCGTGTAAAGTTCCTTGCTCGTTTTAAAACAACTTTTCAACAAAACACTTACATCGCGACCCGTATAATTAGATGGCCAAGCTGAAGAAAGTAAATGTATGATCTCCGTATTTACATCTCGAACATAAATATTCTTTGAACGAACTAACATTAACTCATCTAGTGCTTCTACCATATTACCTGATTCTCTATAGGTTTTTGCATTTTCTAGCTTTTGACTGATTAGTTCACCTAAAATGGTATGCTGGCTGCTAAGTGATTTTATCATTTCAACTTGAGACTTTAACAACATAGGGCTTAATTCTACTCTATCCAAATCAGACCGAACTAATTGGATATGCTCACCAAACTCTTTTGTAAATGTGAGCAAATTAAGTAGATATAGAAAATGATATCTATTATAAAATCCGACCACCAGATTGCCTAAATAAAGATGTTTAAGTATAGATATAGCCTCGCTCAATTTTCCTTCAATAATAGAAAAATGACACATCAAAAGCTCTTGTTCGATATCATAATCTTCAACGGGAGCGTCGGTTTCACCATTACGATCGTATTTCTTTTCTTTTAATAATGCTATCTGCCTATATTCGTTCAGAGCCTCTGATTTTAATTTCCTCGGGTCTATATCTGAAAAATCCTCTTCTGAACTTTTATAAAACCCGGTTTGCGTTAAATCATAAAGGAATAATACACAACGTATATAATTATACCGAGCTTCTAAATCATCTCTATATGTGTCAATGTTTAAATCATAGTAGGTCATGAACCTTGAGGCCGCATTTCTATAATCACCTTGAGACATACACAAATTAGCAATGATAAGTTCTCGCTCTGGATTACCAGGAGTCAGTTCAGAAACCATCGTAAATTGTTTAATCGCGTTAGGAATATCACCATTATAAATGTCATACTTTGCATTTAAAGAAAGTGCCTGTGTAGAGTTTGGAACTCGATCAAGCATTTTTTCGACTACGGATTGAGCTCTAGAAAACTCGCCCAATTCAATTAAACTATCAGCGAGTCCGGCGTTTGCCCACTCTACGTCCTTCTCAACAATAATTGAATCGTAAAGGTCTTTAGCTTCATTGAACATATGAAGAAGAGAATAAAACTCCCCTCTGAATTTTTGTATCAAGTAGTGGTATTGTGGATAAGAAAACTCCAACTCATCACACAAGTCGAGACCTTTTTTATATTCCATTTTGGTTTTTGCATGATATAATTTATATAGCGCTGATTTCCTTGCCAAAGATTTCTTTATTTTTGTCACAAAATACAAGCTATTAAATGGTTTTAATATATATTCATCTGGTGAAAGTTCTATTATAGAGCGGACTACTCTAGACAACGATTCCCCTGTGATAACAACGAAACTGCTCTCCGGTTTAATCAAACCGTAATGCTGTAATTCTTCAAATACTTGCTTTCCATTTAAGCGAGTGAAAAAATTATAA
This sequence comes from Vibrio aestuarianus, assembly GCF_012395185.1. Taxonomy (GTDB): domain Bacteria; phylum Pseudomonadota; class Gammaproteobacteria; order Enterobacterales; family Vibrionaceae; genus Vibrio; species Vibrio aestuarianus. The sequence goes on along the minus strand of NZ_JAAZTU010000066.1, from coordinate 427 downwards.
TCACAGATTATCAAATCAAAGCTTATTTTCCTACAATGCCAGATAGCAGCTTTGGGATCTTTTGCGTGATAAATATTTTTATCACTTAAACCTAAGCTTATTAACATTCTTCGAATACTAGACAATATAACGGGCGAATCATCAACAATAAGAGCCAATACATCACTATAATTTTTCATAACTAAAAAAACCTCCTAGACACGAAAGATTATAACATAATAGAGAATATAAAAAAGCCGTTAAAGGATAGAATATACTTTAACCTTAGCACGATAAATTGAATTTATATAAGGAGTGAGCAGTCAGTTTAATCGACAGAAGTAAATAGTAATGAAAAATGACAACACGAAAATTCAATGTACCATGCTAGTAAAACTGTTGTTTATTAAAGCTAAGCTTGTTAAATAAACTTAACTCGCTTTAATGC
>NZ_JAAZTU010000065.1 GCF_012395185.1 Vibrio aestuarianus | reverse complement strand
CATATGACATTCTTATCATTTAGGTTGAATCTAGATAAATTTAAAATCTATTTTCTTAATTTAGGTCAGAACTGACGTAAATCATGACATTAGCCTGTATATCGTGGGATTTCAAACTTATTGATGCCTCGATACCATTTGTATCCGTAATAATATTAAAAAGATCATTTTGGTCCAAAACCTGCTTAAAGAGCTTTAAATTTAATAAATCATCAATAGCTAGTATATTATTTTTTATGATAGCTCTCCTACAATGTATTGTAACTTAAATAGAAGTTAATTGATGTTACTTTGGTAACAATGCCTATTAATAAAATATGATACACGTCTAGTTTTGCTATAGACTACATTAAACTCAAAATAGTACTCATAGTTAACAGGCTATTTGATAACAACGATTAAAAGTAATCTAGTATATTGGTTGTTAATATTTTTATTCATGTTGTAAACTCAAAAAATTCTAGATATAAATGACGGTACTCTTTTGCGGAGCCTTGAGATATTAAGATTATTTTGCGCTTTCACTCCAATGGGCATCGAAGACTATATTTCAGCAATAATAAATCGAACACTTCACAAACATAGAGAACTACGACGTCGAAAAATTGTTCAATTTTTATGCTTATTGAAAGTGATTCTTTCAAGTGCTTTAGGTGAATTTGAAAAAGAAAGTCAAACCACGCCCATAAATAAAAAGCCCAAGGTTAATCATAACCTTGGGCTTTACCAACTAAGTTGGATTTTGGTACCGTCGTACCTTAACTCTCTCAAAGAATACTTCGAAATCAACAATCAAATCTTACCATTATGTTCAAGGTAAAGCTGTTACTTTAGTAACAACATTTTGCTTTAATTAGGACTACAACTTTTAATTATTTTATCTAATCAAACATACACAGTTGAAGCTGAGTTGCTTTGGTTACTTAACTTACCAAAAAAAGTAGGAACAATATAATTTCATATTATTATAGTGATTTTTATAAAACAACACAGTCATAATGAATGTAAAATTCGAAAAAGAAAGGCAACCTTAAAATAGACCAGCGTATGCTTCACAAAGCACTATTATTTTTATCGCTTGTAATGATAACCTCAATTATTACATTTTTTAGAGTTGGATAGTCTTGTTCAACTTTACTTTAGTGGAATACTTTTCATTACTCTTATCCATTCAGACATGGCGGATGGCTTAAGCATGCAAAGATCCAAGTATGCTCTTTTTGACACATCATTAAGATCATCTGAGCTGTAACCTATAATAATATTTTCGCCGTACAATCCGACATTTTCTTTAACAGTCTTCGCAAAACTATAACCGTCGAAGTCCGGAAGGTTTATGTCTGTAACAACGACATCATAATTTGTTTTTTTCATCTTCATTAGAGCCTCACCGCCATTACTAGAAATATCACATAGTAAGCCGATTTGGTTAAACTGGTTTTCTAAGATCAGTTGACTAATCTCATCATCTTCAACGATTAGTACTTTCGTAGACCGTCTTTCCATTCTTATTTCCCTCTCAAAAACCTCGATTTAACATTATCAATTTTTAATATAAGGACCTTTAATTTTCATCAAATCAATTATGTTAGAAACACCATATTTTTTTAAAATTCTAAACTTATAGGTACTTATCGTCTTAGGACTTAAGTATAATTTTTCAGCGATTTGTTTGTTAGTCATTCCCTCACACAAGTAAGACAACACTAATTCCTCTTTCTGTGTTATTTTTACAGATTCAAGTAAAGGGACATTCACACTAGTATTATGAGTCAAAACTTGAACAATAGTATTTTTAAGGGATTGAAAATCCATAGATTTAGTACAGAAGCCGTCAGCTCCAACTCTCTTTGCAATTGATAAGTTTGACTGGCTCTCTAGAGCGGTAAAAAAAATCAATTTTCCATTGTAACCTTCCGACTTAATTTTTCGATAAAACGAAAAACCATCTCCGACATCAAGTTGTATATCCAAAATAATCAAATCGACAGGTTGAGATATAATATGTTCCCGTGCTAACTCAGAATTTACAAAGTACTCAGAATTAAACCCTATTGATATTGCGTTTACCATATCACTCACCGCTTTCGCCACAATCGGATGATCATCTATTACTACTATTCTCCTATTTCGTCCTGAGTTCATTATCTATAATTTCTCGCTCAATATTGAAACGATCTTTTCAAAATCATAATTTCTCATCGCTAACCTTAACTTGTCTGAAGTGTGAGATAGGGATTGCTTATGGTCACTATGGGCAACTTTATATTCTAACATATATATTGACTCCATATCGTATTGTTTAGCGTAATTAATTATATCTACAATTTCTTCATCATCCATTTTGGAAAATTCTGAATATTGGATCGAAGTCGTGTTCAATTCAATATTTCTGCAAAGTTCAAAAATTGCTTCATTTAGACGCTCTAAGGTTCCCGTCTGATAGTTTGGTTTTTCCGACTCAACCTTGTTACATAGCTCAAAGACATATTCTAGTCCCAAACTACTAGAGGTACCTTTCAAAGTATGTATCGATATCTCAAACAACTCTTCATTCAGACTCAGTGACTTGTCCCCACCATATTTTTCTACAAACTTAGAAATTAAAGTGAGATATAATTCGACATTACCTCCACAGACTTTAAGCCCTTTATCAATATTTACTCCAGCAATATCTGAAAAATTCGAAAGAACAGTTGGAATATCCACACTAGTCTCATTATTCGTTAGGCATTTTTCTAATTCGAACCCCTTAACTTCACCTATCCAATAAGCTAATACTTTCAACATTTCATCGATATCAAATGGTTTGTTGACCACTGTATCCATACCATGTTCTTTTGCTTTTCTATTATCCTCAGGTAATACATTTGCAGTTAGAGCTATGATTGGAATGTCATTTAATTTCAGATCTTCACGGATTCTTTTGCTTGCTTTATAGCCATCCAATACTGGCATTTGACAATCCATGAGAATAGCGTCAAAATTTTTATCCTTATTGAGAATCTCAATAGCCATCATCCCATTATTAGCAACAACTGAATAAATTCCGTTCCGATTTAGTATTTCGACAACTAGCTCTTGGTTGATGAAGTTGTCTTCTACGATTAATATTCTAGCACCAATCAAATAATTTTTATCAAATAATTTCTTGTAATAAGAATAAATGGGTATTCGATTACGAGTATTTTTTGAGGTTACCACCTCCAAAATATCATCTTCATCGATAGGTCTTTCATAAACTTCAAAAGAGTCATTGTATTTTTTTGAATATTGCAAAGCATTATCGGAATTAGATACAAAAGCTAGCAAACTACAATGTTCTACTTTTAACTGATTCTTAACGTCTAACATGTTCACAATATCGTCATCATTAATATTGTCAAACACAAACATAATTGTAACTAGATGGGGTTCAAAAATAGCTTTGTCATTCTTATACTCTTGATAAGTGTAGTAATGACTTACAGAAGAATAGTAGTTATCATGCATGTTGTTAGCATGTTTTATTGACTCTCCAATTATAATTAATTTCTCATTACCTGAACCAATAGATAGATTTTGATTCATCAACTTTACCGGAATTACAACTTCGAATCGAGTCCCTTTGCCAACTTCACTCTTTACAGATATCGTTCCTTCCATCAATTCAACAAGGTTTTTGGTAATGGCCAGACCTAGTCCAGTTCCACCGTACTTTCTTGTTGTAGAACTGTCTGCTTGCGAGAAAGATTGATAGAGATGAAGAATCTGTTGCTCTGTCATCCCTATACCTTCATCTTCTACTTCAATCACCAAAAAACCTTGCTCGGTCGTTTCTTTAAGGAGATCTATCTTCACATTAACCAAACCGTTGTCAGTAAACTTTATGGCATTAGATAGTAAGTTTGTAATGACTTGCTGCAAGCGAAGAGGGTCACCAAAGACAAAACTAGGTAACCTTTCAGAAATATCAAAATTCACACAAGCATCTTTTTCAAAAGAATAGTTATCTGCTATCGAGGTTAGATTAGTGATTATTTCATACGGCGAAAATTTTACGCTTTCTAGTCTCAGTTTGTCAGCTTCGATCTTTGAAAAATCTAGTATATCGTTAATGATTCCTAATAATAGTTCTGCAGAACTATGAACTCTTGAAATATACTTTCTTTCTTTTCCATACAAACTTCCCTCTAGTGCTAGATGACTCATTCCGATAATGGCATGGATAGGTGTGCGTATTTCATGGCTCATTGTTGCTAGAAATTGTGATTTTGCCTCATTTGCTTCAATAGCATCTCGGTTTAAGGAATCTAAATTCTTAGCTAGGTCTTGTAGTTCTTTATTAGTAGTTCTAACTAGATATCCTAGAAAAATTATTGATATTACAAATATCAGGCCTCCAATTGAAATTACTCCAGCGACATTTTTTGCCTCAATCATGTCACTTTTACGCTCGTCCCTCATACTCACAATAATACGATCTATTTTCTTTGCTACCAAGATCATCTGCTTCGATGTTTTGTTCTTTTCATCAATTATAGAGGTTAGTTCAAAAAAATATTTCTTATATTCATATATTAAAGGAACTAACTGTTTCATCAAGTCTGCTTGCTCAACACTAATAACTGCTTCGTTCAACAAAGCTAAGTTAGTTTCTATTATCGCTAACTGATGTTCTACATTACTTTTGTTCTTTTCTTGTTTTAAATAATCTCGATATAAAAGGTAGTCCCTATCAGCTTGTCTCGAGTTATTAATTGCTTCCTCTATGGATACGATTAACTTTATATTTTTATCACTTTCCGACATTGAAGCCTTAATAAAATTAACCTTTTCCTCAGCTTTTTTATTTTCCAGAAGAGTGTATGTATTTATAGATTCTGATAAATCCAAAATATCATTATAGAATTCTAATTCGTTACCTTGAACATTGAATTTCTTTAAAACTCTCGATTCTATCAATAATCTTATATTTTTTATATCAATGTACTCTTCATCCTCTTTTGAAATATATTCCAGCTCTTTAATGTCTTTATCAAGAATGTCAAAAACATCACTTTCCCCATCCAATTCTGTATTCTCTTCGTTAAACTTAGCTAATAATGAAATAGAATTGGACACACGATCCAGCAAAGACAACTTTCTTAGTAATCGAATGACTTCATTATAATTTCGTTCAGAAACCTTCGAGTCAGAATCTCGATTGTTAAACTCAATGTCTCTTAACTTGTCGATAATATCGCTAGATTTCTGAGCGGAAGAAACCATACTTCTTTTTGATATAATCAAATCATCATTTAAGCTAACATAAGAAACAAACAAGTCATTGTATAAGTTAAGTTCAAACTTAATATTTCGAAGCTCTATGCTGTCTTTATTTATATTTAATTCTTCCGCCAAATTAAAGGCTTCGTTCATCATTTTTGTTGCTTCATAAAATGACTCTTGATTCAAATCTCTTGTGTACGAAAGTTCCTCTAACCTAGCTCGATCTAACGCCAATAGAATGCTACTTGCACCATCATACCTTTCAACCGTGTTAAAAAACTGATGTATGTTTACCCAGGCACTTATCCCAAAGGTTGTTAATATACTAACAACTAAGATAAAGATAAGTGTAATCCTCTTACTTTTGTCTATAGAATTATCTATATACAATTCTTTCATCAACCTTTCCAATTATCAAAAATTCTGATTCCATGCTCTATTACACAGTTTTTGACTTTAGCTCACCTAATAAAACCTAAACACGCAATCCAATTGACGATTGGTGGTACTCAGAAACAGCTATTTAGCGTCCTGGCATCAAACAAACAATGCATGCACATATACATATGTGCACATACAAACCAACATCTACAAACAGAATCGCTCCATTTGATTCTAGTTCAAAAAATGAAATTTACTCCAGAGCACTATGGCGAGTCTGATGATACACTAGATATAAAGCCTTTCTTGTAGGAATATACTTATTTTATGTCTGGGTCTTTCAAAAATCACGCAACTAAACAATCGCTTAAACGATTTGAAAGCCAGAGGATGCACTTTGATTCAAACTAGAAAAGAACTTTACTTACCTTTGGCCTCGCTGTGTAACAAGTTTTTCGATACAATTAGCCTCTCTTAAGCTTACTCAATCAAATAGCACATAATGATAAAATGTTCAAAAACGCACTCTTAGTTGATGATGACCCGATAGTAAGTATCATTTTAGCTGATATACTTGTACAATTTGGAATCAACGTAACCTCTCAAGCAACTGTACGTTCTTCGATAACACTCCTTGAAAAAAATGATTTCGACTTAGTGATTACCGATTTGGTTTTTCCTCATGAAAGCGGCTACGATCTCGCAAAATATATTTACACTAATGCCGCAAGTAATATCACTCTATTAGCTTCCAGCTCTGAACCTATTGATACCAGATACCTTCATTATTTTAAGGGTTTTGTCTCAAAACCATTTTGTCGGACCACGATACAAAATATACTATTTGAACAGAGCTTAAATAAAGCTAAAGCTCACCATTTCAACGACGTTGGAATAGATATATCAAATTACATCTGCGAGTTTTCGTCTCAAGCTCTTGAAGATCTAGCTGAAATAAAAAATTTGATTGAGACGGGTGACTTTATCTTTGCTCGAAAAATTATTCATAAATTAAAAGGTTCTTTTTTTATTTTCTCCCCTAACAGCGGAGCTATAGCTTTACTAGACAAATTAGTGAATCACCTATTGGGTACGAAGATTATGGACAATTCTACTCTAACAGACATTACTTTTTTGCTGGACGCGTGTAGAGAAATCACAATATCCATAATTAGAGATATTAGAAATTAGAGAACTCGCGTATAGCGTCAACCGGCGTTGTTGATCAAATCAGCTAAAGGACGTATCTATCCTACGGAACTTACCTGTTAGTTTCTAATAGGCATACCTAGTCCTAGGACTTTGTTCATTGCTTTGACGTTTGCTAACGCCTCACCAAC
>NZ_JAAZTU010000064.1 GCF_012395185.1 Vibrio aestuarianus | reverse complement strand
GTGTTGTAGTGTGGTAACGGTCTGACGTGTGATAAAATCATGTGCATGCTGTGGAATGGACTTGAGCGAGTACTATGTTGAAATATCCAGTTGCTGTGTGTCTGATGTTTTTTGTTAGCAGGTCGGCATCCACTAATTTTTCATCTCGACTAGTCGTCGTCAGCGTCAGATGTTTATAAGTGACAGATCTATTCCTTTGATTTTGTTACGGTATATTTTCTTTCTTTTAAATGCCCATTCTCAACTAACATGGACATAGAGCTACGTTTAAAGGTATTGAATTTACATTTAGCCTGATTCCTAATAGTTAATTGATCTAAACTGTTGATCTCCATTTGAAAGTATTTTGTTCGGTCTAATAAACGATAAGGAAATTTTTTCATACTGCCAACTAGTAAGTTAAAAAGATACTTATCAAGAGTAACGATTCTCCCCACACACTAAAAGTAAGAATATTCTCAAATGCGCTTATAAAAGGTTATTTCTATGAGCAAATAAAATTAAATTTGAGATAGAAGAGCAACACAATTTATCCATTAAACGCTTTTTGTATGTGCTAACTGTCTTTTCACTTAGAATGAGCTCTCGTGCGATTTCTTTGTTTCTATACCCTTGAGCTAGGTATTTAAGAACCAGTAGCTCTCTTGAAGAAAGACTTTCTAGTATATCTGATTCCTGTGATATCGCGTCATCAACAGAATTTTTATCATTGCCAACGGTTTCCGATGAGTCTATATACATGTGAAGTTTTCTTTTTATTTCTACAATGTCTTCTTGTTTCGATATATAACTGTCTATATTGATTTTTTTAAAGTACCCCTCCAGTATGCTACTTGGCATTGAAGTGAAAATAATGTATTTCCTATTAGGGTTAGGTGGACAGCGTTTAATTACTTCAAATCCATCGAGTTTGGGAATGCTAATATCTAATATTACATATTGAGGCTCAAATATGTTTATTTTTTTGATCGCGTCTATACCAGTTTTCGCTTCATCTAGAATCACATGTCCCATAGAAGAAATCACGCTCCTAAGGCTACTTAATATTATTGAATGATCATCGACTAAAATAAATGTTGCCATGGCTTTAAACCTTTACCTTTTTAGTAGTTTCTTTAATTATAGTGATTGATTGATTTACTCTATCAATGATGTTGAGTAAATTCTGACTTGTTGGTTCATTTTCAAAGTATTCACAACTGTTTAGCAAATCAAAATCACCAAGTATTTGAGTCACACCTTTTAACCTATGTACGCTAGTGAGTTGATCTTCAATGGTTAATTCATCGATAGATAAGGTTTGAATTTCATCTTCTAGTGCTGTGAGTAAGTTAAACATCATGTTCTTCAATGGCTGACAAGTTTCATATGCGAACTTGCGTATTCTTACTATATCAATACATGTATCAAATTGAGTTAGATTTATGCAAATTATTTCATTCAAACTTTTAATGTTGATTGGTTTGAACATGCAATCTGTCATTCCTGATATTAGGCACTGTTCCACCATATCTGGCTGTGCATTAGCAGTAAAGCCAATGATGGGAATTGATTTTTCATTATTCTTAGCTTCTCGCATACGAATAAGTTGCGTAAACTCGAATCCACTCATCTCTGGCATATAGCAATCAGTGATGATAATGTCAAAGTTATCTACAACCTCATTATATAGCTTCCAACCTTCCTGGCCACTGCTACAAGTTGAAACATCCATTTTTAATAAACTCAGCTGTTTTTCAATGATATCTCGGTTAATTTTGTGGTCGTCGACGACTAAGATTTTTTTACCACTTAATGTCGTTGACGGAGTGTCATCTCTGGCTATGCTTTTGTGGAGGTCAGTAATCGATCTTGAGGTAATAGGTATAGATAAGTTTACATTTGTTCCTATATCTACGGTGCTAGTGATATTCATTTTAATATTGAGCATGTTGCAAAGTTTATGAACAATAGATAAACCAAGACCATAGCTATCATCATTAGTACTATCAGTCACGAAAGGTTGATACAACTCGCTTAGTTGTTTCTCAGTCATACCAATACCTGTATCATTGATATCTATTTCTATATGTTCATCTTTTAGGGAACAACTAATTTTGATAGATCCTGAGTCTGTATATTTAATTGCATTGCTTAAAATATTGTTTAGAATCTGCTTTATATAATTGCAGTCAGAGAAAACATATTGATTTTCATCAAAGCGTATATCAATCTTTAGATCTAGATTTTTTTTGTTACATAATCCTAAAAACGATTTTGCTACATTATTTAGCAATGTGGCAATATCTATATATGTTAACGTTAGGTCTTTTTCACTAACTTCAAGTTTGGATATTTCTAATACATTATTTACTATATCTAATAAACCTAGCGAGGAATCATATGCTTGTTTTAAATAGTCATCTCGCTTATTAATATCCAGTAGTGAAAGTTCTAATGTACCTACAATGGCATTCAATGGAGTTCTTATCTCATGGCTCATAACAGCCAAGAAATTTGATTTGTCTTTGTTTGCATTTATTGCTTCATCTCTTGATTTGATAAGCTGATCGTTTAGATAATTTATCTCCGTTAAATCGACCCATCCAGTGATTAACCCAGTAACATTGTTGTCAATTACATAAGGAACCCACCATAACCTTACTGTCAATTCTTTATTTTTTATGGTTGATTTAATTATTTTTTGTCCATGAGATTTAGATTTTAATAGCTCTAAGTACTCTTTCTCTTCATTTTCGAAGAAAGTTTTATCAAAAAGCTTACTTGGGTATTCAGATGTTTTCTTTCCCAAAATTTGCTCAGGATTATCGCTGGAAGAAAATTCTGCAAAGGCCTTATTATAATGTATAAATCGAGATTTCTCGTCTCGTACAGCGATTGGTATAGGAATACCATCGATCAAGTTTGCTCTAAATTGCCATTCAAGTAATTCTTTTTTCCTTTTTTTCTCCCTTGCAAAAAAAATCACTGAATATAGCATAACTAGTATGAATATGCAGGTTATTATATAGATATATAGCTGTAACTCTGTTTCTTTTTCTACCCAAACCATATCTGAATCTACTAGGTATGAATCCCATCGATCACTTAAATTATCAACATAATTAAACCCTAAATGAGAAATTGATTTATCTAAGACACCCTTAAGTATTTCATAATTTTCATAATTTTTACTAATGGCAAACCTAAGATCTACTTTATATTCAGTCGTGTGTAGTTTTGATTCTAAAGTATTTTTAAAGTATACATCGACAAAAAAATCAACAACTTCACTATACCCATAAGCCGAAGTTGCTTCACCTTTCGCAACCAACTCCATTGCCTTTAATGTGCTGTTAACTACTATTATTTTTGCATTAGGAAATTTAAAGCGTAGATGATCCAGTAACTGATAATTATTTGTTACGGCAATGATATCATTTGATGTGTCTGGTGGTTGGTTTTTAATCGTTACAACAGATACTGAACCTATAGTGTATGGAATAGAAAAATCTAAATATTCTGATAATTCTTCAATATACGGTGATGACGGAGCAACATCGGTCTCTCCTCGTATCAGACTTCCAATCATATCAAATACGTGGTTTTGCCTTGTCCATTGAAATTTAAGGCCCGTTTTGATACCAATTTCTGTTAGTAGTTCTGGAATTATCCCTGATTCTTTACCGGAAGTATCATAAAAACTATAAGGTGGTAATGAGCTGTTGAATATTACCTTTATAATCGGTTTATCTGTCTCTATCCATTTTTTTTCATCCTCGTTTAGATCAATAGGATAGCTGTGAATATTATCAATTCCCCAAATGGACTTTACCAATTGGTGGTAATACCTTGGGTAAACATATTCTATTGCTCTTTTAAATAGAGGGGCATTGTTTGATACTATGTATCTTTCAAATTCATCTTTTTCTAAATAATTGAGAATATTAATGTTTTCACTATCTAGTCTATTAATGAAATACATGGCTGAGTAATAATCCATAATGGATGTATCAACATCCCCACTAATCATAGCAATATATGCGTTTTTGAAGTTTTTAAATTTTTTGCATTTTACATTCATATGGCCATGTTTGATGAAGGATTCTTTATAGCAGTTATTTACATACCCAACTGATATTTCTTTTTTGTTTTTAACAATGTTATCTTTATTTATGGCTACATATTTTTCTGAAATAAACTTGATGCTTGTGTAATTTTCATTTTTTAGGTCATAATTTACAATTATAAAGTCAACTTCGTTTTTGTTTAAAGATTTCACTAGATTTTTTATGTTATTATAAATAACCACATCTATTTTATTTTTAGGGCATGGTATAAATAACCTTATATAATCAGCTTCTATTCCGGATATTTTGTCGTCGAATGTGATTCTAAATGGTTCACCTAAGTCATCTAAAATTCCTATACGAAGAATTTCATTAGGTTTCAGGTTACATTCTCTATCGGATAAATTGGCAGAGCCGTTAGGGTACAGGTGGTATGCGTCATTCATCGCGAACGACAGGTGATTATTAAAAAACAGAGTCAAGATAATAATAGTGAATCTGTTGAGTATTGAAAAGCTCACGCAAACAGCACTCCTACATATGTTTCATAGTACTCGTCTAAAATTCCTACGAGAGCGTTATCTATCATTGCTACTCATCTGATTGAAGTATAAACAATAGTTCAAGATTTATCATCATTGTAATGATAGATACCAACAAGTTCATGTAGGAATATTCTTCTTTCGTTGCTGTTTTGTTGTGTAAAAATAATAAGTTGCTACCCTTCCTCACTGTCCTCGTCCAAGTTTATTTGTTGGAAATACTATTTCCCCCCCACTTAAATCAAGTTATTTTCATCAGAGTATCGCATTGTGTTTAAATTGAAGAAGATTAAACTGCAGCGCGGTATAGTGTTGTTAGAAATCCTTATCGCTGTTGCAATTTTAGTCGTACTTTTTTCTGGTGCTGCGGTGCTAGCTTCTCGCACATTTTATTGACAGGAATGCTGTTGTGTGAAATGGACTTCTCTATGCGCTAATGCCATATTCGTTTTTCAATAAATTGATATTTTTCTGGAAAGTGTATGTGGTAGAGTATCGGCCGATTTGGGGTAATAGTGAAATCTTGGCTATTGACCCAAAATTGTTAGACAAAAACCCCGGACCGAGAGTTGAGGTGTATAAATGAGAGCTTTTGTAGTTAGAGCGCGCGCAGCATCCACAGATAAAAATACCTTTCTAGCATCGGTTGGGCAGGAGGCACATACTGAAATTTTAGCTCATGTCCTTATGAATGCGATTTTTACCGCGCAGTCACATCGTGATGATGTAGTCGTTTATCTTGTACTAGAAAGCACACAGGATTTCTCACGTACGTTGCGTTTTGAATCCCATCTTTTACAAAACATAGGTGGTTTTCACGAGCAGGTTTTACTTGCAAAGATTGCGCATGCGTTAGATGTTTCTGTTGGAATGAGTAAGGAGCAAGAGCGCTCGGTCGAACAAGGCCTAAGCGTTGAAACGATCAGTTTTGAAAAATTAGTACAGCGTCTTTCTGAATACTACTCATTGTATCTACTGGATAAAAAAGGCGAGAGTATCCGTGAGCATCAATTTTCTGGTGATTGCTGTTTTCTACTCACCGACCATATCCCCATGCCGAAGAAAAGCTGGAACAGCCTTAAACGACTCAATACTCAGAAAATCAGTCTTGGGCCGAGAATGCTGTTTGCTTCACAATGTATCGTCCTTATACAGAATGAGCTTGATATTTGCGATTTTTAAAATGATCTCTTCAAACTCATTTTAACGCACCTAATCTGTGTTTCTTTATCTATCTGACTATGCTGCTTTTTACTTAGAAATAGATTGGCATAGTCTTTATCGATCTCATTTTCTAAAAAGAGCAAATACAATTTGGGATTAATTATTACCGCTTGTGATATGAGCTATTATCTCGATAGATTCAGTGAGTGTTTTTGCTTTTTTGTATGTTCGTCACTCGATATCAATGCTTCGAAAAAATCCGCTATTGCCATTGCTTTAGCTTGAATAGATATACCCAAAATAACTTGCTGGCTATCTGCAACCTTCAATTTGTTTGGGTATATGGTGAATTTGATAGGAAGACCATACTTTACAGTGAGTGAGTATTATTCTCTAGATAAGGATGTAACGGTTTATAGGAAATATCATTTTGAATGAATATCACAAATATTAATTAGAATAATAATGATAAACACAGATAATTAATTAATCATATTTTTGGTTTTTTTATCATTTGTCTTTTTTTTATGTTTGTCTCATATTTTTAATGGTCAAGCTTCCTAAATATAGGTTAATTTTTGACAATGAATATTCTTTTTATTAAAAAGTGTAAATATAGGAAAAATATATGAATTTAAAATCTATTTCTTTAGCCGTGTCGACTCTTCTCATCTGTAGTTCGGCATTTTCTGCTACACTTGAATTTAGAGTTGGTGACGTAGATCAGGACCAATTATTTCATTCATTTATACCAGGTGTTTCAGGACACGCTATTGAAGCAAATCAAACTATAACAACGGAAATGCCAACCAATGGATTTACGTTATCACCAATGGAATTTAACGAAAGTTATAACTATGGGGCTGGGCAAAACTTTGATACAGCAGGACTAGCCACTGTATTATCTAATTATAATCGTGATAAGCTGCTTGTCATATGTAATTTAGAACCTGCTGAAAGGAATAAGATGACATTTCAGTTCTATGATGCTATTGATACAAAACTCGCAAGCTTGACCTGTAAGCCTGGTGATGCTCCTAAGCGACGTGCTGTTACACTAAGTGAGGTTGAAAAACTAATAATCAAATATCAATAAAAACGAGGGATAAATTTTTTAAATGCTAATTATTAAACAGATAATATGACCCATATATTATCTGTTTTTTATTACCGCTATGCTAACCCCTTTCTACTTGAAGCCGCAACGGTGTTGGTTACGTTCGTTCACCCCAATCACATAGTTTATCCATGTGATTGGGGGTTCGCTCACTTACCGCCTACCTACAACTTTAAGTGGTTTGGGTATAAGGATATCAGCGGTTTTATGGGGAAGGTGTTATTTTTAATTTACATCACACATATCAATTTGAATAAATATGGTAAATGCTGAGTAATTCTGATTCTCATTTCTTTGGTATCTATGTAAATTCGATGATTCTTTGTGGTTTAAAGAATAACCATGATTGCTATCATCCACTAGTTATTATCAATAACTAGTGTTGCAATGAAATTTCATTACCTTATTTTTTATGAAAATATAGATAATTAATGAATTGTTTTTATTGGCTTTTTAATCATTTGTTTTATTTTAATATTTAGCTCATATTGTTAATTGCTAGGCTACCTAAATAT
>NZ_JAAZTU010000063.1 GCF_012395185.1 Vibrio aestuarianus | reverse complement strand
TTAAAGGAAAGACGTTATTTAGACCGCAGTTTGATAGCTTTATTAAACATATTAGTTACAAAAAAAACAAAAGATACTCGAAGAAATAGAGCTGCTGAGTTACAAAATTTTAAATATTTGGTAGTTTCATATAGTTAGTCATCGGGGGATACTAACAAGCCTTTGCTTGCTAAACCTAAGAGCCGCCTTCGGGCGGTTTTTTTCTTTATGAGCAAAGTCATAAAGTCGGTTCTATTTTAGAGCGTTTTTTGACTTTAACTGCTGTTCGATTCCCTCGATTGTAAAGCACTAGCCCTATGATTTGTAAAAAAAACATCGAAAAATATATGTACCTCATTGAATTGTCAGTATCTACAAATAACATATTGCTCAGTATTGATGTATCTTTTGGGCCAATGATCATAAGCAAGGTTTGTGGTGAAAACAGAGTCAAATTAAGTAGATTTGAAACGAGTGCAGCAAGTGCATAAGAATCACGATGTTTGTATACGGAAACAGCAAAAAGACCAGACAGTCCTGAGATAAAAATTCCCGCAAACGGCGTAATTAAACCTAAGACCGCCAGTATTACAGCCACAAGCCCTAAAGCAGTACCTTTCATAAAATCACCCTTACTTGTTTTGTTGCATATTACTACAAAAGAATAATGAAAAAACACCGCTAAGCCTGATAGTTAGGTGGAAAGTACCCCCGTAGTACAAGACGGGGGTTCTCGTTCGCTCTCGCTCCTCCTCCTCAGTCTTCGTCGTCGTGCGCGTTCTCTCACGAGCAATAAAGATCCTAATTAATGTCAAAAGATCATAATTAAACTAAGTAAAAGCATTGAGTCACAAGAAACAAAATCGCTTCGCTCAGTGTCGCGCACTAGGGCGCGAGGTAGCAACAAGAGACTAGCAATCAGTCTCGACACTCGACTGATTGAATGTTGATTGTTCAGTGGGTTGCAGTAGCAAAACGCCCCACTGATGACGCGAGGCTCTGCGAGGGCATATTCTGGCAGGAAGGAGAAGTGGCAGCATGCCGAAAAGCATGGGCAGTTACTAACCGCGCCGATTGAATCTAGAGAACTACTAACCCGAAACGGGCGGCTTGGTGCAGCGCTTGCACTACGTGCATTGCTTATATCTGCGATGCTCAGAATAGTAAGCGCTTGAATAATGCAAAAGCGCCTAAAGGGCGCAATGAATATTTTTGACGCAAATGTTAAATAATTAATATGCGCAATTTTAAGAGTGATAATTAAGATCCTTTATATTAGTAAAGGTGTTTAACAAAGTTGCTTAAAATAAAGCACAGGAACGAACATAAAATGCAAGATGTAATTACGTGTAATTAATAATTTATTATTGCAATTCAAATCACAACATTAAAATGTCAAGACTTGTAATTATATTATTTTTAATTACTTAAAATAATATATAAACGCCATATTCCGTCCTCCTCCTCCTTAGTCTTCGTCGTCGTGCGTCCGTCATATTTGGCTATAAGCTAAAATAATGAATTTAACTTTACCTCAGCTCGCTCAATATTTGGAGCATCTAATGAGCGCGGTTTGCAAAATACGTTTAGATTCATGTTGTCTTTTGTCAGCTTGAGCAAGCAATCGTCATAGTGAGCGTATTTGATATCGTTGGCCGCGAGAAACGTATCATCAAAATAGTACGTTCCCTCGGGTGTTTTGGCTTCGAGCGTAATAAAGAACTTGAAACCGTTTGGCCCTCTCTTTGTTGTATGCCCCGTGTAGTACAAGTTTTGAATATCATACAAGCCAAGCATTGAGCGAAGCAGCTCTAAACGATGAGATGAATTAATGGCACCAGTATCAGGCGAATTGCCGTTCCCACCAGTAGGTAAAACAGGATTGCCTTTGCTATCCGTTTTAACGGTTGTGTTAGATGCTTCAGAAACGACAGATTGAGCCGTGTTCGTTTGCGTGTTCGTATCTTCCTGAGAAGAACCAAAAACCAGACCGGATAAACCATATAAAAAATATCCTATGCAGCCCACACCCAAAAGCGTAGCGAGTAATATACGAGGATTTTTAAACAGTACGTTTAAAGCACCAGATTGACGGGCGACCCCTGTAGCGGTTGACTTATAAAGTAAGAAAGCATCAAGCGGTATCTTTTCAGTCGTTAAATTTGGATCTTTACCTTTAGGGATAGCGGGCGTTGATGCGTTTTTGGCGTGCTTATAAATGTAGGGTTTGCGTTTAGCCCAGAAAAATTGATCACGCCCTTTGTGGAAAAAGCATTGTTCAGACGGGGCGCGAATGGCCGAATCAATTTGACCCCAATCAGGAGAAAGCAACTCGATATCCCAATTGTATTTTCGATGACGTTGGAATCCTTCATTAAACGTAAATGGGTAAATAATTCGGCCTTGTTCGTCATATTCTGCTTGTCCGCGGTCGTCTATCTCGGAAGCATCGAGCTTTGTCATATCCGCAGGCGTATAACGAGAGTTAAAGAATGACTCGTAATCTTCTGGTAGGTTCGGCAAGAAATCGGATAGGGGACGATAGACAATTTTCTCCATACGAAAGCCGACATTCTTAGAGAAAATATCCTGGCATTCATCGATGACAATCAATGCACCAATTGGACACCAACAAAAGAAATGACGCCAAAGCTCAATGCCTTTTTCATCACGACTAAAGATGCGAATTAGCCGAGCAGTAGACGGGAACTCGATACCAAAACGCTTTTGGATGACGTCTAGAGGTTGCATCCCTTCGATGTTAGTCACAACAACACGACCCGCCTTTAAAGCTTGGAAGATCACAAAGTATGACACATAAGAAGATTTGTAAGAGCCATTCGCGCCCGTTCGTATGGTGATGGCCATGATTAAGCCCTCATCATTTTCATGACAAAAGCCGTAGCCAAACCGTTAAAAAAGATGCTTAAAGCTTGAGGAATTTTAAACGCGAAGGCATAGAAACGAAGTTCGTCAGGCATGGCGTTAAACGTGGACGAAATAAGTTGCGTGAAACCGATATCTTCAAGAAGGTACTGTGCGACTTTATACGAATAGGCAAGGTATATAAGCATCCCTTTAAATTTTAAGTAAACAAACTTAGCATCAATATAGGCGGATAGCTCTGCAAAATAGCTTGGGATGTTCCAAATGAAATCAATGATGGTCTGAAAGAAATCACCGATAGATTGAAATAAAATCAGAATGTATTCCATGTGACCTCCAACTAATCAAGAATAATACGAATGGCACAAACCGCAGCAAAAAACAGAATGACCGCAGAAATTAAACCAGAGTTATCTAATAAAGCGGGTAACACCCCCGATTTAAAATTATTACGTTGACCATTAGCAAACTCAAAATCCAAAGAATGTTCTTTATATTGGCCGCTCTCCAAATTGGATAAATCAAGGCTGAAGAGTTTTCTAAACTCGACCATTTGACGGTCGTACTCTTCTTTTAAATCTTGAGTTTCATTAATTACCGATTCAATAAGTGAATCATCGTATAAGCCTGTTTGTGTGAAATCGATTTTTCCCTCGAAATTACGAGGGGTAAAGCTGCCAATAGAAAGCGCATCATTCAGTTTTTCAATGCCCGTTCCTAGAGAATCAAGACCGCTTTTTATTTCACCTGTTTGTGAATTGATAGCATTAATAACATTAGTGTTATCGCCACCCGCACTAATATTGTTAATTGCTGATACTATTGCATTTTTATTTGATTCAGCTTTTAAGTTAGAGAGGTTGGATTCGTTCCTAATAGTACTTTGAATGTTACTTGCAGCCCCATAAATAGAGCCATGTAACCCACCAATGTTACCGTTAATATCATCAAACTTTTGAGTGTAATCGATAGGGGAACCAACAGAGTTAGACAATGCGTGAATATCATCAGCCATTGAGTCCATACTATTATCCATATTAATTAAACGACTTCCCAAAGCTGAAAAACCTTGATCTATTTGACGTACACTACCATTCATTAAAATAGCAGCATTATTAACAGAATTATTGGTTGATTCCATGAAAGACTTGAAATTATCCAGTTTTCGTTCGAAAGTTTCCATACCTGAAGTTAATTGATTTATTTTATTTAAATGTGTAGCAGTAAAAACAGAGGCATCATCAGGACTAGAGCCAGTATAAGTGGGGATCAAATCCGTTACAGGCGGCTCAGGGATGTCTGGGTATTCACCACCAGAAACGATACCATCTGAATCGGGGCAAGTTGAACCATCGGTAATAAAATCAGAGGTGCAAGTGTCTGCATCAATAAAACATACCGCCACATTCTTAGGTAAAGATTTGCAGCCATTAGCACAGATATAAGGACGATCCCCATATTTTGACCAGACCCAATTAACGGAAGTATTCACAAGACCAGTCGGACATTCGATTGCGGAAGAAGAAGTCAAAGTAGGAGAAGCGGCAAAAGAGGTGACGGAGTACAGGAACGCGAGCATTAAAGTCAAAATGATAAGAGTGGTATTGATTGCGCTACGCATAACGACCCCCTAGAAAAAGAACGCCCCCGATTAGGAGGCGTTGATACCTGTATAGAACCCGTAGATAAACGCTCCACCCATAGAAAGAGCAAAAAGAATGGTTATAGCGTTCGATACAAGTTCTACCATGTTACTTCATTGCACCGACAATCATGCGCAGACCGAAACCGATAGCCGCCAAACCAATAAGACCGACAACAACAAGCCCATAGTTTGATTGGCCGGAAGTGACAGCAGCATTAATCGCTTCTGGAACACCATCCACAGCAAAAGAACTTGCTGAAGCCATAGCCGCAGATGCACCAGCCACTACTTTTAGTGCGTGTTTTTTCATGACGTTGATAATTTTCATAGGTATTACTCCGTTAACTTAATGATTAGCCTCGACCGAGACCTTTAACAATTCGACCCAATACATGACCAGAAACAAGAGACAATAATAAATATCCTGTCACATCCGCATATAATTGAGAGTCGATATTTAACGAACCTTCCAAGCTTGTTTCTAAGCCTTCAAGCTCAGAAGGCGTTAATATGACGTAAGTACAATCAAACCCTTGAGGGGCAAGCATCAAATAGCCGTTGTATTGTATTACGCAGTTAGACATTATTTAATTAAACCACACGCTTTAAAGTGGGCTTTAATTTCTTCATCCACTGGAATTAATTTTGTGACGATAGAACCCGAAAGGGGATCATCCATATTTAAACCTAAATCCACTTCATACTCACGGCGTGGAACTAAAGCGCCAACACGCTCAAGCTCAAGAGCATAATTAAAGTCAATGATAAGAGGTTGGTCATATTTGGATACTTCACCCGATTCACCAACAGTACGACGAGTCATTTTAAACTTGTCATTATCAATATTAAGCGGCTTTAAAGGACGTGAAATATTAAGCTGTGCAAATTCACCTTTAAAATCGTTTTTGAAAAATGAAATGCCTAATACAAAGATTGATGGACGTGACATAGTAATTTACTCCAAAGCGTTAATTAATTTTTGGTGCATAGAGGGATAAGTTAATAACGTATCGTCCCTAACCAATGTGGTAACAACCTTTTCAAAGTTGCCTTCATAAAGTTCAAGCAATGAATTCACCAAACGGCCATATTGACGCTTAGCCCAGAACGAAGCCGCCAATACATCACAGGCCACTCGTTTTTTAGATTTGGTTTTCGTTATGACAGGAGTGATATCTTCCGAGATAAGGGAAGCGGCATAGGCATTAAGTGCCACAAAGCCACCCACTGGATTTAATAAAATATCGGTATCCCATTTTTTCAATTCAACTTCTGAGCGATACCACGAAAAATCCTCAGCCGTGATATTGCGCTCTAATTTCTTGTTATATACACGCCAGTAAACACGAGACTGACGAGAGCCGAAGTTACGTTCTTCACGTGAAAAGAGTTTGTTTCCTTGTTCGTCCCAATCCCATTCGTCACCATTGGAGACTTTAGGACTGAAACCACGAGAACGCTTAAACCCACCAAGACGCGACACATTTTCCGCAGCTTCGCAGGTATGCAAACCGTCATAATCATCAAAGGCTAAATCAATACGAGCTAGATGCTTGCAACATAAAACCGTAGAAATCCAATGATGAAGGAAACGACAAGAACGACTGGCAAATAAATGCTTGCAACCGTGACCAGTGATTTGGAAATGCACTGTGTCATTATTTCCGCCAATACCGACTTGGCCGCAATAGTCATCCCCATACTCAGAGGTTAAAACAAATGAATCATCGTAGAACTGGAAGCCTTTACCACGTGGTGAGCCATAGTTAAAACCAAGCACGTATTGGATAAAGCGTCTTAGCGTTTCTTGTAGATACTCCATCGTCACTTCACGGAAATAACGGTTATAAGCTTCGATATCTTCAAAGGTCTTAGCCGTATGGTGTGAGAACTGTGGAGGCTCAGGAAAATGAATACCAGAGTAGGGCGCGTCCTTTTTGCAATGGCGTAAATCAGCAAGTTTGACGGTAAAACAGAGGTAATCGACAATCACAGGTGATTGCTCGTAATCCTCAATAAACGTGTATTCGTTGACGGTATGGTTAACAAACTCAGGGCGTAGACCAGCTTTTTTAGGACGGTAAACGTAATCCGATTGGATTTTGTGACCTTGTGACTTTTTACCAAAGACTTGCACATCATCCATATTCAGTTGATTCAACATGCCAGAGCCACACGAAGGACAACAACAAGTGATGGGTGATTCGTAGTTAGTACCGCAATCCATACACGCGAATTTCATAATTGAATCCCCATGATGGTTAGACGTTCGTCGCGAGTGGTGTTTGTGATATCAACCAGTTTGTAATACAAGCCCTCAGAATTGAGGTAGCTAACAAGGCCAGAATAAGAGCTGAAATAATCCCATTCACCGAACATGTAGACAGATACGGAGTTGTCAGGCATTAAGTCGTAATAGATTTTTTCAGCGGCCATGATTAACAAACCTCAACGATTTGAGCTAAAGGCCATGAATGCTTGAAGGTATCAAGAACAGCTTGGGCGTGAGCAGTTGGAATGAATGCTGCACATGAAATATTTGATGTAATTTCAAGTGACTGAGATGCAGAGATTACAGACAAGTAGCGAGGCAAAACACCAGATGTAACTTTGATAATGCAGTTAGAGCCGAGCTTTGAATGTTTAACTTGAATTGACATAACAACCACCAAATACGATAAATTACGTATAGTTAATACGAGATTTTACGAATTGACAATACGATAAATTTTGAATTAATGAGCTAGAATCAAGATAAATGAGACAGGTGGGAAATTGAAAATGTACACACAACAACTCATCGATGCCTATAAACAGCAGATGAAATACGTCCAATACAAGCAAGTTGCAGCAGATTTAGATATAAGCCAGCAAATGTTAACAGACGTAAGAAAAGGCAGAACGTATCTAAAAGAAAATCAGATACTTATGATGGCTGATATTATTGGTGAAGATAAAGAAAAGGCTTTAATAGGCTTAGCGATGGATAAAGCGAAAAGCTACGAAGCGCAGGAGTTATGGAGCAGCATTGCAAAAAAGTTTAATGGGCTAGGATTAAGAACAATATCAATGGGTTGCGGAGCATTGGCGTTAGCGATTAGCACGCCAAAAGAAGCCATACTACAGTGCGCATTATATGTGTTATGTTAAATAAATCGGGTTTTTAGTTAAGTTCATAAGTAGATCTATTTCAATCACTTACCCTGCTTTCCAATCACTTGCCTATTGTGAGTTATAGGTCTACGCTAACTTCATGTGTTGGTGTTTCTAGGTTTTTGTTAGGTTCATAAGAGTATGCATATTTAACAGTATTCTGATTGTTTTTTATACACATCTGACGCTGCCGA
>NZ_JAAZTU010000062.1 GCF_012395185.1 Vibrio aestuarianus | reverse complement strand
CATGTTAACTATATATGTTGTTAATGGGATCCTTTGTGAAATTGAAAAACATTCACACTTGCTATAGATATACCGAATATATAAATTGTTACAAATAGTTCACAAAACATACGGACATGCCGTGAAACATTTAATCTCTTTTATATTAATTAGTTACTCCACGATCACCGTCGCACAGCCTATGGTTAACGATGAAGCTTTGATTTCATCTTTGATCGAACGTGGTGTTATATGTGAAGGGCTCACATCCGAAGAACAACAACAAGCCTTAAATATCTATCTACAAAAAAAAATAAATAATAAGAATACCAACTCAAACGATAAAGATCCTAACCCGACTGATACTTGTATTTCAGCCAAGTACAAAGAGAAAGCTTAAATATATTGAGTTTACAGCAGTGTTGACGACGCTTACTCCCCCAATTACATAGTTAATCTATGCTCATGGGGATGAAATGACTTGCCACCTACCTGCAACTCTAAGTGGTTTTGGTATACCGTAAAATTCAATATTCACTGATTCTTATTTAAAAAATAGAAAATAGTGAAATTGCAATACCATAAATATAGGAAATAAAATAAGGAAATAAAATGAAACTTATGAGGAAAACATTGCTCACGTCTGCAATGGTCACTCTATTTAACGTCAGTGCTTACGCACAAACACCCATTGATTTAGGTACAGTAAACGAAGATAAGCTGATTGAAATGTTAGTGCGTAATGGTGTTATTGATACTCACGCTTCTGACGCAGCTAAACGTGATGCATTAGACCGCTACCTAGAGCATAGAATTAATTCTGGTTTTCACGGTGATGCACAATTTGGTAAAAAGGCTCTTGAGCAACGAGCCAAAATACTAAAAACCATCGAAAAACAAAAAGGGATGCAAAAAGCGAGTGTTTTCGCGTTAGATATAAGTACTAAACGTACAGATAAAGTGCTTGCTTTATTGGTTGACTTCCCTGATTTACCTTGGAACGACAATAAGCTAACCAATGAGCACACCGAAATGCTCTACACGAGTTACGAACCAGCACACTACCAAGATTTATTATTCTCTAGCGCAGGTTACACTGGCCCCAATGGTGAAAACTTCATTTCAATGCGCCAATATTATGAGAGTGAATCCGGCAATAGTTACAGCGTGTCTGGGCAAGCAGCTGGCTGGTATCGTGCTTCCAAAAATGCGGCGTACTATGGCGGTAACTCCCCGACCACAGATAGCGACATGAACGCGCAAGAGTTAGTGCGTGAAGCGCTTAATCAATTGGCGCAGGACCCAAGCATCAACCTAGCCGATTACGATATCGAAGACCGCTACGATTATGATGGAGACGGTAATTTCCGCGAACCAGACGGTGTTATTGATCATTTAATGGTGTTTCATGCCTCAGTCGGTGAAGAAGCCGGTGGTGGTGTACTTGGCCCTGATGCGATTTGGTCTCACCGTTATAATTTAGGTCAATATCACGTACTAAAAGGAACACAAAGCACTGTACCGGGTCGTTTTAACGGTCAATATGCGGCTTATGATTACACTATCCAGCCAATTGATGCAGCCGCTGGAGTTTGTGCTCATGAGTACGGACACGACTTAGGGTTACCAGATGAATACGATACACAGTACACCGGTAAGGGTGAACCTGTTTCTTATTGGTCTATCATGTCATCGGGTAGTTGGGCTGGTAAAATTGGTGGCACACAACCTACTGCATTCAGTTCTTGGTCCAAACAGTTTTTACAAAAAGCCATTGGTGGGCGTTGGATTAACGACGATCAAATCTCTATTAATGATCTGGAGAATAAGCCACGAGTCTTCACGCTGTTCCAAACAACCGATAACTCTCGCCCTAATATGGTGAAAGTCGATTTACCAATGAAACGTGTAGACGGCATTAAACCTTATGCTGGCGAGTTCTCATTCTATTCAAATAAAGGCGACGACCTGAAGAACAGCATGTCGCGCAAACTTTCGATTCCCGCTGGTAGCAACGCTATATTAAGCTTTAAAGCATGGTATCAAATCGAAAAAGATTATGATTTCGCTCGTGTTCTGATTAATGGCCAAGCACTTTCAGGCAATATCACCACGATGGATGACCCTTACAATACTGGTCTTGCACCTGCTATTTCTGGGGAATCAAACGGCTGGATTGATGCGACATTTGATGTTTCTCAATGGGCTGGACAAGAGGTTGAATTGAGCTTCGACTACGTGACCGATGGCGGTCTCGCGATGGAAGGTTTGTATATCGATGACGTGACGCTTGAGGTCGATGGCACTCAGACGGCGATTGATGACGCAGAAGCAACCTCAACTTTTACCTTTAAAGGTTATACCGTCAACAATGGCTTCCACCAAGCGCCGCATTACTACTTATTGCAATGGCGCAGTCATAATGACGTTGACCAAGGTTTAGCCAACATTAAGCGTATGGGGCAATTAATGACCTTTGAACCCGGCTTACTGGTTTGGTATGTCGATGAATCTTACGCCGATAACTGGGTAGGTAAACACCCGGGCGAAGGTTGGTTAGGTGTGGTCGATGCCGATCAAAATGCCTTGGTTTGGTCAAAGACTGGCGAAGCGGCACAAACTCGTTACCAAGTTCGCGATGCTGCATTTTCTCTTCAAGATCAAGCGCCGTTACGCTTAGTCTCCTCCGACGGTGATGTTCTGCAAGATAGTAGTTTAATCGGCAATGGTAATTTCTCAGATGATCAAGACTACAGCTCACCAATGGCTCCGGATTCCGGTCGTAAATTAACTGAATTTGGGTTGATGATCGATATTGTGAATCAAGGTCAAAATAATGAATATGGTGTAGTTCGTTTATCAAAAGTGAGTGAGCAAAATAGTGAGCCTGTTGCAAACTTTGAACTCAAAACCGAAGGGCTAACCGTCACTGCCTTTAACTACAGTGCTGATCAAGATGGTGAATTAGTCAGTTATGTGTGGGACTTTGGTAATGGTCAAAACAGCACTGACATGGCACCAACGTGGCATTATGCTAAGGCAGGTGATTACTCAGTAACCTTAACGGTGACAGACGATAAAGGAGCAACAAATACCGTCACTCGCACAGTTCATGTGGAACTACCTAATGCTCTACCGAAAGCCAATGCGAAGTACATCCATCTTGGTCGCTGGGTGACTATGTGGTCAACAAGTAGTGATAACGATGGGCGTATTGTTGATATTGAGTGGACATTACCGGATGGCAAAGTAAAACGTGGTCGCGCCTTTACTTCGATTTTCCCAAGCTATGGTAATCACGAAGTCACCCTAAAAGTGATGGATGATAAAGGGGCAACGGTGACAAAAACGATTACTGTCAACTTGTAACTACCCTTTATCTTTTATAGAAAGCTTGAGCGCAACTTAGGTTGCGCTCTTTTTTATAAGAGATATAAAAAGAGGAATGGTTAAAGCGTATGGTCTTGCATTCTTTCTAAGGCTTCCACTCGCTTAAGCTGTTTTGCATCAAATGTTTCGCTTCGTAACTGTGCAATGTACTGCTTTTTTTCATCATCGGTTAAGGCTTGCTCATTCAGCACACTTTCTCTTTGTTGTAGATAAATCGCTAACTGCTCAGAAAATCGTTCTCTTTGTTGGTCTAGCTCTGCCAACCGTTGTGCCCCTTCCTCTCCGACTAACTCAACACGTTCTAAATATTGTGCTTGAGGAGATCGTTCATCATTTTTATTTAACGCAGGAATAAGCCGCGCATTATATTCACTACGTTGGATGTATTGAGCCTGCTTACTCAGTAGAACCTGCCACTGCTGTTTTGCATCTTGTTGATCAATTGCTTGATTTTTGATTCGCAACTTATTAATCGCTAATTCACGTAACGCATTATCATTGGCAAATAAAAGCTGTTGTTGTTCTAAGGTAAAAAACTGACTTTGTAACATTAATAAGCGTTGGTGAATTTGTTCCAAGGTGAGTAGCTCTAATTTCGATGACTCCCACGCAAAATCCAAAGATGCCAGTGCTTGCTTGTAGAGAATAAATTGCTCTAACAAAGCGTCATCAACCGTCATTCCTTCTTTTTGCTGAGCATATTGCAAAGTGCGTTGTTCAACTTCAGCTAAGCTACTCTCACCGAGCGTAGAGATAAAATAATTGATGAGATCATAGCTTGAAGCGTCATCAATTTGAGTATCCATTTGAGATGGTGTTTGTAACGCGGTGGGTAACGTCGACGATTGTCGCAGAAAAAAAACCAACCCAAAGATCCCAGAGACAACAACGAAACCAAATAGCGCAGGCTTTTTCATCATGACTCCTTACAAACCTTGTAGTTTGAGACGATTTGCATGTTGACGATATAGAGTGACAGGGTCAGTTTCAAAAAGGTGATGTATCCCAAGCAAACCGTTAATTTCATCCAAATGATTCATTTTATAGTCATCTCGGATCACTTTGCCTAAGTGAGCACTGCATGCACCAACAAGTCCATCATTTGGTCCATCAAACGCCAAACCTAAAATGGTCATTGCACCGTCGGTAGGGTCAAGTACATTGGTGAAGGTAGAAGCTCCTGTCCACGAGTAATAATAAACGCCGTTTTCGGCCAGTAACTCACCATCTCCACACTCTGACGTTGGGATCCCTTCAGGGTAATAATGGTTGAATTCTAATGAACCTTTAGTGGTTAATGCCTCTAAAGACGCAAGCGGATCTTGTTCTAAATCCGTTCCTCCAGAGAGCAAACTAATCAGCCCTGATAGCCCCTCAGCCAGTTTAATCGCAGCTGCCTCCGAAAGTGAACCGTCTGCAACATGCCCCCTGACTAAGTCAGCCACTTTAGAACCTTTATTGACACCACCGATACTTGTTACAGAGGCAATTAAATCTGGTCTGACCGATGCCACATAGCGAGCTGTCGGACCACCATGGCTATGACCAATTAAGTTGGCTTTTTGTGCACCAGTAGCCACGAGTATTGACTCGACTTGCTGCAACAACTGTTCACCACGTAGTTCTGTGCTATTTGTCGCTGAGACCTGAGCAACATAAACCGTAGCTCCATCCTTAGTTAGCGATTGAGGGATACCATAGAAATAATCAACGCCAGCGAGGGTATCAAAACCGAACAACCCATGAACCAATACTATCGGGTACTTTGTTTGCGTGTAGCCGGTAGGATTCAGTGCAGCAGCACTGGTTGCTGCAAATATCGAAGTGCTCAATAAATAAAGAGCAGCAATAATGATCGTTTTTCTCAAAAGATGTTCCTTCTTTGTATAGGGTGTTAACTTGAGTCGTACTAAGTCAAGAGATCAGACCTCTTACGAGCAACCTAACTGTAGAAGAAACCATTGATTTTTCAGTTTAAAACTTAAAATCCGTGAACGCGGCACAAAAATCAACAGTTATTATGAACATTGTGCAAATAAAAATGCACTCACCTTTTAGCCAAATTTCAGATACCTGTTCAATAACGCGGTATCAATACCATTGACTAAAAACATGAGTGCATAGCTGCAAATTGTGCTTTATTAAAATATTAATTTAGGACAAATTGCATTCCATCGACTAACCAACCACCTGACCATATTTTGACTTGGCGAAATGATGTACCAATCGGTAAATCGAAGGTTTCGTCATGCGTGCTTAGCGCATAATTGGTTGAACCAACCACTTGCGATGAACCATCATCATAAGTAAACGTCATTGCTAACAAATGATTACCACCATATTGGAATTCACCCGAGGTCAGCTTAATTTTCGTGACTCTATTTAAGTCAATTTGCGTTAGGCTGCCACTATCACCACCATGCATGGCATTCTCCTGTGTTCCAATAGCATCAATGGCTGCACCATGCCGTATGTATAGCTGACCTGATTGGTCGACATCTTGTACTGATAGTGACCCTGTCGTGAAGCCAAATACCGGTGTTTCATTTTCTGAATTAAACACGTTTGTATAAGCGGTGATAGTTCTGGTACTCACGGTATCACCACCTGCTGCGTACAAGCCTAAAGCACCCGTCGTTTTATCGTGGCCTAGAATTTCGTGCGAGAACACATTACTGAGCTTGTCACTATTCTCGATCCATTCCCAACGTTGACTTAAGTTAGATCCACAAGTTTGAAGCTGATTAAGTGCCTGTCCATCAAGACATTGATGTGTGTTATTCGCACTCACGTAACGGCCTAATTGATCATAGATGAATGACTGTGAATTCTTAGTTTCATCACAGATAGCTGAAGTAAGAGTGCCATTATCAGAAACATCAACACAGCGGTTGTTAAAACTCGCCAGTTGTAGATTTACTGGTCGTCCACCAGTGAAAACAGGATGCTCCCAATCGACAGTAAAGCTTGCACTTTTACTGACTCTACGACGCACTGTGTCTTCAAAGCCATGATATGACTGGTGTGCACCCACTACGTAGTAATGTTTATAAGCTCCATTATAAATTGGACGAATATTCACCGAAGAATCTATAGTGAACTCTGTTGTGCCGGTAGCATTAGAAGCGGCTTTATAAATCACATCCATTTTAGGAACAAAACTGGCGTAACCAATTGGATGGATACGGTTGATATCAATAGGATATTTATTAACCCACAACGCGTCCGTTGAGCGATCCATCATTGATTCAGCCGTCGCATACTGACTACGGTACCATTTAAAACTCACATTTTGCGGGCTACGAGAACCACGCTCAACCGCATAGTCAGATTTAGTGTAAGTTAACCAGCGACTCTGGTTATAACTCGCGTTCGCTTCTAGTTTCCCTTTTGGTCCATCTTTATTGACTTCAACGCCGCCGTTGACCCCCAATTGAAAACCTGAAACTTCCTTATGCTCAAAGTCGCTATTTAAATTTTCACGCGGAAATGTCTTTAAAATTTGAGCTTTGTTATTCGATGAGTTGAAAACAAACTGATAGTCTTGGGCAATAGCATCCGTCGACCAATCCCTGAACCAAGCATCCAGTGTTACGTAATCAGCTCCATACTGGCGATAATCGAGACGATCATTCAAATGAATGCCCGCACCGCTGGCGTCATCATCTAGGCTAATACGCACAATTTTGGCATCAGGCGTCGCAGAACCTATCGTGCCATACTGCAGAGAGCGCTCAAGGTTAACTCTATAAATCAATGAGATATTAGGGTTGTCACAGAAAACTCGCGTTCCTTTATTCCAAAAATGTGAATTGTTAAACGTGCACTCATTATCGGTAATCGGACGATTAACATTTAAATAAAAGGCCACATGCGGCAACGAGTTAGTTTCAGCATTATTACTTGAACGCAGTACAGGCTCTGTACTGCGACGTTGCCGAGAATGAGACACCTTGCTCGCTTCAAGTAAGGTGATATTGGGGTCATTTTCATCTTCTAACGGTGTAAAAAGCAGTTCGCCTTTATGCTCACTAATGATTAATAGATCGCTAGAAAATGCTAAACCTAGTTTCTTTCTGAACAATGCCTTTGCTTCACTTCTTTGTTGCTCATCATCAATATTACTGAAATCAACAAAGTAACGTTGATGTTGACTGAGTACGTTATCACGAATTTCAGCCAGGGTTGGTGGCTCGACATCGTTCTGCAACCAGTAGCTAGCATTTAAGTAATTTATTTGGCTGTCATCCTGAAGCTCACTGAATATTTCAATGGCCAAACCTTGAGGCTGATTGATCTCAGCCATTGCGGTGTTCCATACCAAACCTGACATAATGGCGATAACGCTTACTGCTTTATTTTTGTTTATTGGCATATAAACCTCTAAGCACTTTTAATTATTATCTGGTGAAAACCTAAAGAGTTACTTAGGTATTCCATCGTTTATGATTTCTCTAAAATGAGGAAAATTCCTACAAATTAATTGACACAAAGATCAATAGCGCTTTTGAAAAGCATTTAAAAGGCTTGATTTAATTTATATGAGTAGGGA
>NZ_JAAZTU010000061.1 GCF_012395185.1 Vibrio aestuarianus | reverse complement strand
CAATAATTCATTATAAATCATTAAGAGGTAAACACAGTGGTCAATGTTCCCAAGATATCGTATGTAAATTCATTTTTAAGTGTTGCCAATGAAAATAGTTTCACGATAGCAGCTAAGCAACTAGGCACCTCAAAAACAGTTATCAGTAGAAATGTCCAGTTGTTAGAAAAGGAGCTGGGGATTGTGTTGGTTAACCGAACCCAGAGGGGGGTCAGCCTGTCTGCTGAAGGCAGGTTTTTCAAACAAGAAGCGCAGCAGATTCTTGAGAATTATGAGAGGCTCATTCAGTCAATCAGAAAAAGAGAAAATGACATAGCAGGCTCTTTTCGATTGATGCTTCCTAGAAACCTATCGGAAATACGTCTACTATCAGCACTTTCAAACTTCTCATTGCAGTACAAAGATCTTCACTTAGTTTTCGATTTTTCTGATGAGAGAAAGCAACTAACTGAAACAGGCTATGATGCAGCCATTCGCTCAGGCAGTTTAACCACCGATGATCTGGACCTAATTGCCAAGCCACTTTCCAATGACAAAATCATTTTGTGCGCATCGAAAGAATATATTGAAAAATTTCAATCACCAATTAACTCCTTCTCTGATCTCAACGACTGTGACTTTATTAAAGATACTAACTTAAAAAACGAAACTCTAGATAAAATACTCGAAAATCATAGTTTTAGAGATAATATAAAGGTTGAAGTAAATAGCTCTTTTTTCACGAAACATGCTCTATTAAACAATAGCGGCATAGGATTTGTGCCGAGTAAATTTGTAGAACAAGAATTAAAAGAGGGCAAATTAGTTGAACTCCTCTCCAGAAATAACTTTGGAGCGATAGGACTTTGGGTGGTCTATTTAAAGGAATATCGAAATTCAAAAAAAATAAAGTCGCTTGTAGAAATCATACGTTCATATCTGCAATAGCTGAGCTAAGATTATGTTGCAAAGTACTGTTTCAACTAACGATATGCTCTGTTGGACTTTGACAGTCGACTGAGCATATCGTTATTAAAACTTTACTGTATGAACCTTGTCAAACTCGAGAGTAAGAAAGTCTATTTTACTAATTTTAATAATTGACTGAGTTTTTATATTACTCACTGTATTGGTTTCTCGGTTTAGAGAAAAATATCCGAATTTGATGTACAATCCTACTGACGAATTAATATTTATCACTTCCTATCAACAACAGCCAAAAAAAATGATAGCAAATAAATTTAAAAATCATGTTAGATATAAAAGCAAGAGGCTTAATCATAAATTGATTTTATCTCGTTAAACGACTCAATTGACAATCACTCTATGTTAAACCTCTTTAAGTAGCAGCATAATGTCTTATAATCTTACGATTATCTCAAAACCAGATCATCGCCACCGTTAGGATAATCTAGAATGAAATAACCCTGATTACCATACTGGTCTGTCACATTAATTTGAGACGAAGGTGATGTGGACGGAAGTTTATCTTTAATGAATCCGTCAATATTACTTATAGGCACGTATTCCACAGTACCGTCGTAATCCGATCCTGTACAAACATAATAATCTGAAGTATAAAGCCAGCATTCTCGTCTTCCTGCTAAAATTCGAAGCTCATGCGTTTCATAATGTATAACTTCGGCCACAATACTACTATCGCTAGAGTGAGTAAGAGTCGATTCTATCGCATTACCGCCTAATGAATTATATCTGACTTTGTTAAAATCATTGGGTTTAAATAACCAGGCCCCCACATAAGTCGAGTCAAACTCCCAGAGTTGATAATCTCGGACAGCATTGTAACCAGAGTCTAGGTTGTAAAATCCATCAGAATTGGCGTCGGTCTGCATAAACTCTACCCTTAACCCGGGCGCTAGTCGAGGATCACGGACCTTAAGGTATTTTTGCTGCATATGCCTATGATCATTGCTTATAATGGTTTTGACGTGTTGCAACTCGAAATCACTGCCATTGATGACCACAGGCGCGATGGCTTGCAGATAAACGGGAGCCCCATCTGTACAGTTATCTTTGACCGAACCTGACACCGTTTCTATTTTGACACAAAGATCAACGTTATCAATTCTGCTTGCTCGAATATATCTATTCACATAAACGTTGCTCGTTTTCGATGTAGGTAGCTCAGTAGAACTTCGGCTACTGTATGAGATGACATGTAAGTATTCATTTTCCTCTGTATCTACAAACCAAGATGGCGAATCTTGGAGCGGCTGTCTGGTATTTCTATCGAGGATTGTAATTTGTTTTAATTGTGCGCCTTCAGCCAGTTGGTATTGAACATGCAACTTAGCCTGCATGTTTCCATTGGCATATATCGTGCCCTCGTTGTTGTCGATACTAAGACCAATGTTACTTATCTCATTCCCAGGAGGTCCAGAAAACGCCAGTGCGCTTGCTGAAAGACATCCAAGTGTTATAAAAGCCGATAGTTTATTAAATTTAAAAAACATTTCATCTTTCCTTCAATTTTAATGGCACAAATTTATTACATAAAAGAGTATTAAATAAAAATAGCAAACCAGATTAATGGCCAGGACGACCGCACGTGTGTTTAATATTTGAGCTAGTAGAGTAACTTGTTTTTTAACGGTTTGATAAAAAAGGTTACTGCGTTCAAATGCGACTCAATTATTGCTCAAGATTTGGGTCCATATTGAATAAATAACGTTCATGCGTTCGCCCTGGATTAATGATTATTTTTATAAAATAATTTCCTACATAAAGCAGGATAAACTAAGCGTCAAAACCATAGTTGGTATACTTTGTTCCAATTACCTCCGATTTTTTGTCAAAATATTTTAAGTGATTTTGTAAATTCAATTCATATACTGAGTCCACACCAAACATAAATGAGATACCATTTAAGATATTGTTTGATTGGCTACCTGGCTCTGTTGCCACCAAGCCAATTAAACCGGTTAGATGAGATAAATCGGTAAACCTCGATGAGACGAAACCCACTTTATCACTCTTGAACGTTTTCATGATGTTCAGTGAGCGCCCCGAAGCATACCCAGAAGCTGAACTGGCGAAATGGAATGCTCTCATAACGATATTGCTGTTGTATGAGTCTTTACCTAAATGATTCAATGTATTAAATACCACACCAGAGGTTGCACTCGCTAACCCGGTCGCAATACTGATTCCCTGGAACAACGCCTCCCTTTTACTAATGACGCTACTGAAGTACGGGTCGCTTCCTCGCATCTTGCCTGCCGCTCGCATCCATTTTGCGGTTCTCGAACTGACCACACTTCCTCTGGCAATATTTCTTCCGAGACTCGTGGCTCCTTTGAGACCGTAGCCAACACCCGCAATAGCAAGTGAAAACCCGATCACCTTTCCGGTCGTTTGCAACCACTTGGGCGCGCCTGGTTCCATCGATAACGCAGTGACGGCTGACAGAGGAACCGAAACCAAATCGACGGCTGCCGACTTCGCTAATTTTGTAGCAAGTGATGTCCCTGCTTTTGCGGTACCTGATGCCGCAGTCCCGATACCTCCTGTGATGAAACCAACACCAGCACCAATCGCTATTTGCTTCCAATCAAATTTATAGTTGGAATCGATCGCCATATGTATGCCTTCGGATGCTGCGGAAACTGCCGCACCAACCACGGCCCCAACGATTGCCCCAATCAGGAAAGTTAAAAAGGCAAAATGGCCACTGGGATCACTTTTGTTAATCGGATCGCCAAGACAATAAGCATATGAATTGATTCCCCCCTTGCCAAAAGGGCTCATACTATCAGGGGCGTTGAAACGCATCATCCGCGGATTATAAACGCGATAGCCGTTACCAAGATGGTAGCTATTTGTGACCGGATCTCTACGTTGTCCATTGAAACCGAGTGCATTTATCGCTATTGGATTACTGGAAATAGAAGAAGTGCTATTTAACATCGCAGAACGAGCGACAACTGGCGTCATTCCGATAATCGTTGAACTCGCCGTTATCATTGAAGAACTTTTAATAAAGCGGCGACGAGAGTGATCCACCCCTATTGGTTCTCTAATTAATTTCATGTTATTTTCCTATTATTAATTCCATGACCATCAATGAAAGCATATTTCATCAACTGGAATTTCAGTCTATTTAAAAATAAAAGCTCAATATAATAAATACGTAAACGTCCTATTATAAATAAAAGAGATTTGTGTATGTCTTTGTAAAATGCACTAGAGAGTATTAATTAGAATCCCCATAGGGGGTGTAACTATGTGTCTTTTTATCTACAATATTGCCTTCGCTATTTTCAGATAAAGTTTCGACAATACTGCCTTGGCCATTACCCAATAGAATATCTTGATGGATATCGTTACCGTTCGATGTCTGCCGTCTAATTAAACCCTCTGTGACTCTATTATAATGAGTCGAAACACCATTAGACGTTTCATTAGACAGTTCTCCCTGGCTATACAACAGATACAATAACTGCTCTTCTATGGTTTGTGATACAACTTGACCCAATGCATCGTATTGATAACGCGTTAATTCTTGTCCGGAGCCTTCATTCACTGAAACTAATTGATTTAGCTCATTGTATCTATATTGTCGACCTTGTTCATCATTCAGCATATTGCCAGCAGCATCATATTGAAAATTCACCTCGCTTGAATAATCTGGATGAGTATTGGTGATTTTTTTCAACCTAGCAATAATCTCTGAATCATAAGTATATTCAGATACATTTTTAGAACCATCAGAGAAATCACTCACTAGTACCAGTACATTTCCATAAATATCGTATTGGAACTCCTGTCGAACAATCATATTTCCATGTGGATCATGCGGGTTATTGGGTCCATCACAAATGTACTCGATTAATCTATTGAACCCATCATAGAAATACGTTTCTGTTGTTGACCCATTTTCATCCTGATATATACGACGCTCTAGTAATAGGTTTTTATTATATTGTTGTTGATATAATAATTCTTGGTGGCCATTTAATGTTACAAGACGAGATATTTCTAACCCCTTGGAGTCAAATGCGAGCTCGACACAAACTTCATTTTTTCCATCATTCATCGTGTATTGATGAGGGCGACTATATTCATCATATTCAATGACAGTGGTGTTGCTTTGATTACCTGTCTGCTCCGAGATGGTTGATAGTCTGCCGAATGAATCGTAGGAAAAACGAGTGATGTTGCCAAAGAAATCGGAGCGTTGAACTAATCTGCCTTTTAGAGAGTATTGGTATTCGGTGCTTCTAGAAATTCCATCATTGAGGATCACGCTTTCAGAGCAGACTCTTCCGAATGAATCTCTTGTTATGTTCAACTCACCGCCTTGGCCAAGCGCGTAGAGAGGAAGCCCCGTTTGGCTATCATAACGATATAACGTAGATAAATTGGCCACGCCATCCACAACTGCCGACACTGGCTTACACAAGTAGCGATGATTATTGATCTCAACGAGGTCGCCATTGGCGTTATGAATCGAGCTGGGTAATGCCATTGTGCCTGTATAGTCGTAGCCTTGAGTCACACCTGCTGATGTTTCGGTTTTGACTCGAAGCAAGCCATCGTAGCTTCTTGTCCCAACTTCTTTGTTATTGATAAGCACTTGACTCACCACATCACTCGAAGTGAACTCAGGATAGGAATAAGACTCGGTGATGGTTTCGCCGTCTATTACTCTCGTTGTTTCTTCAACGCGATCAAATTGGTCATATCGGTATTCGATGGTTCGACCATCGGTATCAACAATGCGACGTAAATTTCCATAAGCGTCATAACTATAATCGGTATGAGCAATTAGGTTACCAACGTCATCCAGGGTTTGCTTCTTAGTCACTTGGCCTAGCTCGTTGTAAGTCGTGCTCTCAACGATCAATCCCAACTGTTGGTAGGTGGTTGTCAGCGATACAGGATCCTGCTCGATGAGTTCTTTTCTACCATCTTGATGATCGACGGTACGGACCTGGCCATTGCTGTCATAAGTAAAATGCGTACTCACTCGAGACTCAGCACCCTCAACGTAATCAATGTCGATTTTCTGCTTCATCAAACCAAATTCGTCGTAGGTAAACTCTTGTACAGGAACAAGCTCATCACCGTATAACTGCTTAACTAGTATCACGTTTCCTGCATTGTTCATGCAGTTTACCGTCATATTGCCTTTTGAATCCGTTTGTGTGACCTTGTTGTTCCCTTCACCCACATCGTAATTGAACGTCAAGCTCGCCAAATTCTCTGTCTCGGGTGAAAGCTCTACTTTTAGTGTTCTTCCGAGCGAGTCATAGTGCGTTCTCTCAACAATTCCGCTTTCATCGACGCTCTCTATTTTTTTGCCGAAAAAGTAGTCTACGGTTAGGCTCGTCGAAGACTCTATTCCATCGTACGTCCATAACCGGGAAATCGTTTTTACGCCTTCATCAAGGTATTCGTACTCAAAATTTACAACATCAGTAAACTGATTAAACGTCATTGCTTCACTTTTGACACGACCATATTTATAAACATGAGACGGATCATCATAATGGCTATAGACTATTGAATGTCCTTCTTCATCGATTGAATTGAGCAGAACAACACTTTGATCGCTATTATCTAACCTTGGAAGAGAGGTATAAGTCATCATTTTGATGCGTGAACACTCGCCAAAATCACTTGATGCCGGGTAAAAAATCTCCTGCTTTAAATAACTCACAATTCCATTCGGCGAAGCAGGACATAACGCACCCTCTCCCTCTGCTGGATAATAGGTACGAATCACTTCCGAACCGTCATGATTACGTTCTAGAGTGAGATTTCCATAATCATCATAGTCATATTGCGTTATCAACAACCTTGATTCGTTCTGATTATAATGAGTCAATTTTTGCTCTTTTACCAAACTATACTTGGCACTTTGGTCCTCAATTTTCTGGTTCAAGTCAGCAAAATATGTGTACTCTTCTTTCCTAATTAGTGCATTATCACTGTAGTATTCGGCAGATTCTAGCAAATGGTATTTATTATATTCTCTTACCACTTTCTTGGTTTGGTTGATGATTTCTGTTGTTTGGTATCTATAATCACCGTCTGCCTTGAAAAGGGTATCTTCACCAGCAACCCAAGCAATTCCACAGTTATACCCCAAATAGTTTAGGGTGGTATATTCATACGCGGTATATTGCTCAAGCTGCCCTTCCCCAGGAACAATCGTATGCTCAGAAACGTAAGGAACGCTCTCTAGCGGCGCGGAATTTGGCAACCTGTGCCCGACTTCGGCGTATGTTAAACGCTCAACCAAACCGCTAGAGTGTGTCACTTCTTCAA
Organism: Vibrio aestuarianus; assembly: GCF_012395185.1. Lineage (GTDB taxonomy): Bacteria > Pseudomonadota > Gammaproteobacteria > Enterobacterales > Vibrionaceae > Vibrio > Vibrio aestuarianus. The sequence goes on along the minus strand of NZ_JAAZTU010000061.1, from coordinate 902 downwards.
TCACACGATAACCCGATCCTGTAAGATACTTATACTGAAAGTGAATCGGCTGTGTCATTGACGGGAACACAACTTGACTGAGGTAGGTAAAGTTATCTACTGTATACTTTTCAAATTCAATCGTTTGAAGAACCCTCTCATCGAACAAGTGCATCACAGTGGTTTTATATTGATCACTCCAAGTATCGATGACCAACTCACGACCTGCGTTATCATAGGCTCGCCAAAGTACTTGATTGAGTCCATAATATGTAAACTCAAAGTTGACTTCTAAACCAGTCGATGAGACGACTTTACGATGTAATCCTGTTTCATAGTCGATGTAGTCTGTCCTACCATCCTTATACTCCACTTTTATTTCTTGAGTCTCATCGATATAAAAGACTCTGACATCCCTGAGTTTCTTATAGACGATATCATACTCACCTTTGGCATTATTCCAAGTTAACTTAAACGATTGACCATTATAAAGATAAAGCATGTTGCTTTCTTTATTAAAACTACTCAGTGGCAGGCTCCATCCGCCACCAAAGCCGATGTCCATTTGACTAGAAGCTGAGTATGAAAGATTTAATGAAATTATCGGCCCATTGGTTTTATGAGATATAAACTCTCCAATATTGATACCTATGGAAAACGAACCGGTTCTTACATCTACTCCCGACGATAAATTTTCAGCAAAATTTTGCGCATTGCTTAATATAGATTCCTGCATACCATTACCTTATCAAAAATTAATTATCACCACTCAATGTGAATAGTTTTAAATATAGTTTTTCATTTGCTAAACGAGATAAACCGCATCCTATAAACACTTATTCAATAGCAATCAATAGGTATATTTTCTCTTGCCAATATCAGAAACCTCCTCTATTGATATAGTTATATAGTATTTCTGTCTT
>NZ_JAAZTU010000060.1 GCF_012395185.1 Vibrio aestuarianus | reverse complement strand
ATATAGGGTGGTTGTGCTTGAATCGTATCAAGATAACTTGAACTATAACTTTTCATTGGGATAGATCTATCTAACTTAAGTGAGTTAGAATTTACGTGTAGCTATACTCTAAGCTAAATACCTCAGTTATAACTAACTTTCATCCAAGGCTTGTTAATTTGGAGAAAAGTTATGCCACATCAAATACAAACAATCAATTCAAAACCTAAGAAATCAACGATATTATCTTCAGATATTATTGTCGATTTATCACGCCTAAATTTTATATCTTTCTTTAAAATCTTGAATAGAACAATTCAAGACTCTCTTTTACGACTTCCAATTATTTAAACAAATCACGCTCACTTCGAGCGAAATTTAAACCCTAATTTTTCAATTTGAACAAAACAAGTTCAGGGGATTTTTGCGCCCAAAATTTAGCAAAAAAGAAGCGGAAGACTTCAAGCAACACTGGAAGTTGCATAACTAAAAGAGAGCTAATTATGAATAATATCAATGCAAAAAAAGTAAAAAACAAACACAAGACTATTCAATATATGGGTAACAAAAAGGAATTACTAACGTTTCTTGATTCTTCACTGCAAGACTTTCTCATTAATGTTGCAAAAGATAATAAATGTAAAAGTTTCTTCGATGCATTTTCAGGTTCAGGTCAGGTTGCCAATTACTTCAAAGACCAATTTGAAGTTACGACTAATGATAAACAAGCGTTTACCAAAGTCATTAACGATGCATTTCTATGCTCAAAAGCTAGTAAGGAACGCATTGCTGAACTGATTGAACGAATGAATAACATTCCAGATTTTTACTTCAATCAAACGGATGGTTGGTTCACCAAAACCTACTCTAGAGAATTAGAAGACTCACCTGTTGATTCAGATGGAAATCGTAAGGTTTGGATAACCAAAAATGCAAAGCGTATTGATATTTATAGACACATTTTAGACGTGTGGATTGAAGCTGGAAAAATCGATCAAGATGAAAAAAACATTCTGATGGTTTCGCTAATTCTGGCTGTTAATAGCATTTCAAATGTCATGGGGCATCAAAACGGATATTTGAAAGATTGGTCTGCTAAATCTCAGAAAGACATTGTATTAGAGATCCCTGAGTTTGAATCAAACCACGCATTCAAACACAAGAATTTTCAGGGTGATGTTTTTGACACTCTTAGAAAAGTAAGTGCTGATATTGCTTACTTCGATCCTCCCTACGGCACGAACAACAAGAAAGTTTCTTGTTCTGTGCGCTACTCATCGTTTTACCACCTCTGGAATACGATTGTTGAAAACGACCGTCCTGAGATTTTTGGTAGAGCTTCAAAACCAACTAAAACTAAAGGCTTTACCGAGCCGTTAGAGCAGAACAAGAAAGAATCGGTTATGCCGTTGTTTGTGAGAATGATTGAAGAATCAAAATCAAAATACGTGTGCTTTTCTTACTCTAATAAAAGCTTACTAACAGCAGAAGATTTTGAAGAAGTATTTCGTTTGGCAGGGTGTGATATGGACACATTCAGAATCTATTACACAAACCACAAAACCAATAGTCAGGCTAAGTCAGCAATGAAATCAGGTGATTTTGTTGCTCGAACAAATGACAAAGAAGAACTGTTTGAATTTTTCATTATTGCTAAGAAAAAATCTAGTTTATCTCTAATCGACTTAAGTATCGAAAATGCGAAGAAAGAAAAAGCAATCCGTTGGATTACTACGACACCTTCAGACTATTCGATTAAAGATAAAGTTTATGGGTTATTTTTTGACAAGACAGAAAACATGTTTGTTCAAAATGTATGTGAACTTAAGAATGTTGCGTAAATATTTTAAAAGAGGGGAAGACCTAACCGCAACACTGGACGTTGCCTAATTATAGAGAGAAAAATATGAAAATTTACAATCAAGATGTTTTAGAAGTGATGAAAGATATAAGTGATGAAAGTGTTGATTTAGTCGTTACAGATCCACCTTATAAGATCGTAACTGGCGGTTGCAAAGTGAATGGAGACACTTCAAAAAATCCTTCAGGAATGCTTAATCGAGGTATTGCAGTAAATGATCTTAAATCGAAATGGATCAATAAATCGAATGTCGATTTTATCAGAAGCGGTTCGTTATTTAAGCATAACAAAATCAAGTTTTCTGATTGGATGCCAGAAGTATTCAGAGTTTTGAAAAACCAAACTCACGCATATTTCATGGTAAACGATAGAAACTTAAATGAACTGATGACAGAGGCAATCAAGGCAGGTTTCAAGCTTCAAAATGTTTTGGTGTGGAAGAAGAACAATGCAACTCCTAACAAATATTATATGAAAAATTGTGAGTTCATTGTGATGTGCCGTAAGGGTAAAGCAAAGAATATAACCAATATGGGAACAAAGAATGTTCTTGAAGTGAATAACATCATTGGGTCTAAAACCCACCCGACTGAAAAGCCAGTCGATCTATTAGAGATTCTAATCAGGAATAGCTCTAAACAAGGTGATGTAGTTTTTGAACCATTTTTAGGGACAGGAAGCACGTTGGTAGCAGCTCAAAATCTTGGAAGAAATGGAATAGGTGTTGAAGTAGATGAACAGTATTTTGAAATTGCACAGAAACGATTACAGCCAGTTTATGAAGAACTTAAACAAGCAGCATAAAGATTTAAAAGAGGGGACGACTTAACCGCAATATCGGAATGTTGCACTAAAAAAGAGAGAAATAGAAATGACTAAACTTATATACAATGAACTTTATAACTATGAAGAAATGCCAAAACATTATGACTTTGATTTGTGTAATGAATGTCGTCACTACGAATGGTTTGAGGAAGAAAATCCCGGTTCTGATGAAGATGAACCATTTTTCACAAGAACGTGTGATAAATGTGGTTCGATGAGAGAAATAAGCTTTGATGGCAAACTTGTATACTTTTTCGGAGAAGATTACAAAGAAGTTAAATTCTACCGATAGAAAACCCAAAAAGGGGAAGACTTACTAGAAACAATGGACGTTTCCTAAATATATAGAGAGAAAAATATGAACATTGAAAAACACGTAATTCAAACAGCAAAAAAGCACAGAGAAAAGTCAGACGATATTTTTCATAAATTTATCGAAATGACATATCAACTCAATTTAACAATGACATATAGCGTTAAGTATAAGTATCTTGAATCAGAACATTTTAAATTTAGAAAGTTGTTGAAAAAAGCCGTTAAAGAAAATCCTTTTTCTGATGTTCTTGGTGAAGCAATGATGGACATAGTTTCTTTTGACAAGAAAGGATTAGGGCAATGTATGACCCCAAATGATATTTCTATGTTACTGGCCAAGATCCAGAGCCGATACAGAAAACAAGGTGAAGAAAACGGATTAGTTTCTTCTGGGTTTGGTGGTTTAGGTGGCACTTACTATGAATGTTGCGTAGGCACAGGTTCGCTAACGCTGGCTCAGTTAGGCGAGTTTATGACGAGTGAAGCAAAGGAAGTAACGGTTCTTATAAATGACTTAGATGAACGAATGCTGAAGATTGCGATTATACAAATTCAATACAACGACAGTGTGAACAATGCGAAAAAGGAAAAAATAATTAATCTAATCGCTCATTGTGAAAACGCTCTTATAGAAGATTGTAATCCAGATAAGGTTTTCCATCATCCAAACCCTAGATTGATCCAAGAACCTTATGTAAAGGGCTATTACGAGCATGTAGACCAGCTTCAGAGAGAAGATATTTTCTCGACTCTTCTGAACAGATTTAAAGATACAGAACAACACAATAACAAAGCAGCTTAGGAGATTATATGAGTTATTACATAATAGAAAAAGAAAGGATTATTCTAGCAGGCGATACTGACGCTCTGATGGTTGAAAAAGATTGTTGCGACATAGAATATTTTGAAATTGAACCAGAAGATATTTTTGAATTGTTGAAGATAAGAAAAACAATTTATAACCTCGATTGGAATTACAATTTATTCACTGATGGAAAGGCTTGTGAAGGGGAACACTTGATTGAGAGTGATGATAGACCAGTAATTCTCAATCTTACTGAAGGAACTCTTTATGATCCATTTTTCGTATTCACAGCAATTAATGGGAAACAATATTATGTTCAAGATATTTATCTATGTGATTTTCAACTTTACAGAGTTTTAAATTTCTCGAAAGAAGAGCTATATACAATTTGGTTGAGCGTAGAGAAAGGTCAAATTTTTGATGACCTTATTAACGATGCTTTATTCAGAAATGCATATGTTGTTGAAGAAGAGATCGCTCTTTCAAGAATTACAGATGTTATCCCAGATGGAGCGATTCACATTGATGATGAGTTTTTTGAACTCCTAGAGTCAGGTGAATATCAGGAATTTTTAGAAGAAGTTTTAGAGATTGATTTAATACAAGAAATAACTAACCCAAAAGCAGCTTAGGAGCAAATACTATGAAAAATGAAACTAAAAAACTAGCAAAAATCATCACCAAAACAGCAGATAAATACGGTCAATCGACAGATAGAATCTTGTCTGATTTTGTAGAAATGACATACCAATACGCTGTTACGGGAACATACAGCCAAAACTATGCTTTTATGCAGATTGAGCATAATAAGTTTCTTACTTATCTCATGAACTCGATGAAGAAACGACCTTATTTTGACTATTTCGCTGAACTGATGGAAGAGCTAAACAAGTTCGATAAAAAGAAAATGTGCCAGTGCATGACACCGCCAGAACTTGTATCAGCGGTCAATCGTATGGTGCGAGGTGATAAGCCATTATCAGGCAAAGTTTCAGAGCTAACATGTGGCACTGGTTCATTTGTTCTAGATGTGATTAAAAACTACGTTGAATCAAAAGACCCAAGCAAATCACTTGAGTTAATCATCAATGACCTTGATGAACGACTGATTAAAATTACAGTGATACAGTGTTTGTTTAATCTAATGGTAAACAATGTTGACCAACTCTCTGAGATTCAATTCGTAGCGTTTCAAAATGATGTGATTTTAGAATATATGAAAAATGGACGTATCGTTTACGCTAACGACCCGAACCGAATCACAGATCCTTATGTGATGCGCTTTTTAGAGCATAAGCGAGAGCAAGAGTTTCACAGAAAGATGTTAGATTTACTTTCTGGTTCTCATCCACATACTGATGAAGGTAAAGAGGCAGCTTAAATTGAGAATTTATCGAATCTGGACAAACAAAAGAGAGTTTGAGCGCATCTTCAATGAACGTCCTGAACGCTGTAAATATGAGTTCTACTTAATCACGGAACGAAGAGACATGTTTCGTGATTTGGCAGTAGACAAGTTTTATAGTAATGAATTACTTGAAGAAGAAAATCATACTGATATGGCTCTTACTGAACTTGAACCATTGGTGATTGAAAAGCTTTTTTCTGAACGGATTTATCAAGTGCATTTGGTTGATGAAGACGAACAAGAACAAGCTCTGAATGAGGTTGCGTGGAAAGTTTCTAAAGCGATTGAGTCAAAGTATAACGATGATTTAGATCTTGAAGTTTTACCATTTCAGATCTATGAACCAGAGTATAAAAAAGAAGCGATTGATGATGCTTGGAAATCAGGGATTTTGCCCTATGAACACGAAGAAAGTTTTTTATAAAATAAATTATTTTAAAATTACTTATCAGAAAAAGAACCTAGAACTGGTTCTTTTTTTTTAACCTTTGTTATGTAAATGAAAAGTATCACATCAAGCCATTGCTTAACCGTTTTTTTATGTCATAACAATATATGTAGACAGATATAATTAAAACGAGGATTAAGACCAATGGAAGTAAAATCAAGAGAACACTTTATAGAGCTTTGGAACGGTGGACAAAGAAACTTTTCAAACTATAGATTTGAAAATAATATGGATTTATCGAATCTTAACATGGACAAACTCATTGCTAGAAATGCAACGATGACAGGCGTTGACGTTACAGGTTCAAGTCTCAATGGGGCGAAGATGAAAGGGGCTTTTATCTATAACTCAGTTTGGAGAGATACAGAAGCAAACAACATTGATATTTCTGAATGTTGTATCAGCAACTCAATCATTGAAAACAGTGAATTTAGAAATGCAAATTGCACTAAGACAAGTTATAAATTTGTCGATCTAGAGCAACTAAGATTATGTAACTTTGAAGGTGCAAAAATCAGAGGTAGTGAGTTGGATTTCTTCAAGGTTAACAGCAACAACATATCATTAGGCGTGTTGGCAGGAACTATGATTTTAGTGATTGGTATGGCGATTGGATGCTTTTAAGATTCGATTGTAATCTGATTTCAGCTTAGTGATCGAAAGTTTGATTTTAACGTCAATACTATAATAATCGTAGTTTCGTTTTTTCAGTATGAACTCTTTTAGCTGTTCAGCAAAATCTTCATCACGATTTTCTGGTTCATCACTGAAGTAAGCACTATCTACAGCATCTTCAAAAACACAGGCATTATCGACTGTAAAAACATATTCATTTTTTAGGTCAGTTGTAACCGTAAATTCTTGATTGAGATTTGCGGTTTTAAACGTAGATTTAAGCTCTGTTCCTAGCTCAGAGATACCGACCCATCGAACACCAAGATCATGAGGTAGAAACGCAGGAGCAACTTTGATTCTTGCCTCACCACGAACATAATCAGCCAATGAAAAATCGTGTTCTTCAACATAAAATTGAAAGTCATAAACCGATTCTAAACGATTATTATAAACGCATTCATCACGGATAAAATACATGTCAGATGCAGGTAAAGTATCAGCGTATTGCTCAAAAAGGAGCGTGTAAATTTCGCTGTTTTGGTCAATGTAAGTCTTTTTGTATGGTTCAAAAAAATCTTCAATCACATGAAAATAGCTGAAGGTATTTTGGTAATTATTACTGAGTGAATTCTTGTAATCTTCACATTCATAACAGATTCTATCAATGTTCGATTTATACAGAACATCTCCTTTATCGACAAAAGCGATAAAATCTTCTCTATGACCATTCAGTTCAATAGAACGTTCAACATAAGAAATATCGAGTTGTTCTAAGATTTTCTTTGAAGTTGATTCAGGGATTTCATCGAATGATAAAACACCTTGTTCTGTAATGATTTCAAGCTCTGTAATCGGTTTTGAGCTGTCGTAAACCACAACGTCAATATGTGCCAGTATTTCATCTAATTCACTCTCATATTGGCTTACAAAGCTTTTTATAGTGAATTTAGAATCAGAATCATCAATGGATTTACGATGGTGCTGAATAAATCCTTTCAGAGAACGACAAGAAGCCTCATTAGTAAGTAATGAAGCTTTTGGATTGTTCATCAATGTTTCAATCTTGATGTTCATAACACCTCTTTGATTTTACATCCTTAGAGATCTGGTTTTTTTCTTGGTTGGTGCATCAACCTTAAGTTCTTCAGATTTGATTTTTCTATCCATTTCGTCATTGCTCAAAGACTTATGATTAAGCTTTGATTTTGCTTCAACAAGATTAGTCAAAGACGAATAAAGATCTTGATCACTAGGCTTAGAATTAGGATTGGCACTATCTACAGCATCTTCAAAAACAGAAATATCATCAAATAACATTTCATCTTTTTTCTTGTTGTGGGTAATAACAAACATATAATCAAATTTCGGAACTTTAAAATCTGCTACAACTTTACCTGATTCAAACTTCATATCATCAAGCTTAACACCATATACAGATTCTAGTTTTTCTTCTTCAATCTCACAGATTTTTTTCAAAGCAAAGTCTTCATCGACTTTTAAAAATACTGCTGTTGTAGCATCACCATGACAATCAGGTTTTTTCTCGAACACTTGATAGTATTGACCTTTTAGTTCAACAAAACCTTTCTGGTGATTTTCTCTAACTAGATAATCTATTTCACCTTCTGAATCTTTAAACTGGAATGTGATTTTGTCAGAACTGAAGTTAAATTTTGATTGAGCATCTTCAAATAGTGCTTTTTGAGCAAGATTTTTTTCTGGTATGACAAACGCAATCATGTTCTGGTGATTAACAAGATAACCTTCTTCATAATCACAATCACCAAGTGTAAGAGTGTTGTTTGAAAGCGTTTCTACTTGTTCAGATAGAGTTCTATTATCTTTATTGTTATGCATTTTAAGAATTTCATAACTTCGATGCTCTTCGTTTAATTCACAGACGAGAACATCTTGAAGCGGAATCATTTGATTATACTTTTGTATCGAGCCATTTGCATGTTGCTCTAAAACGTAATCTGTAAAACTTATATCGCCAATGACTAATTCATCATCTTTTACAAGATTGAAATCTACGTCATAAACTAAATCTTCATAAACATAGAATGTTTTTTCATTCATTAATTTGTGAGCATCACCATATTTCATATCAAACATTGAATATGTGTCTGTTGATTCGTCAATGTTTATAACGTCAATATCAAGATGCAAACGTTGAGCGTTAGATAGTTTTGAAACTAAATCCATTTGTTTGTGTATTTGTTTCTTTGATACCTCTCTGTAGCATTTTTTGTAATATAAATCTACAAGTTCTGGAAGACTATGTAGTTCTTTATCTAGGTCTGTCCTGAAAACCAACTTGTTATTATCTATGTATGACAAATAATCACTTTTTATTCCATCAATATCGTAATCATCATCAAAGTAAAAAATTTCTGCTGTGCCATACCCAAAGTCAATATTCATTCTTTTGAAAACTATTCTTGTTGTATCTATATCCCAATTTTTGAACTCGATTGGCTCAATTTCATCGTTTAAAGTAACACTTGAACGTGATAAATCAGTTGGTTCTAAATTTAACGTTAAATATCTTCTTATTTTTTCACTTATTTGATCATTGAACTGATCGTAGAAGTCTTTGTAAACTTCATCATTATCAAGATCATAATTAGAGCCGTGTTTTTCATAGAACTCATCCGAATCAGCTATAGCACTGTTTTCTAGTATTC
>NZ_JAAZTU010000005.1 GCF_012395185.1 Vibrio aestuarianus | reverse complement strand
GACATCGCCAGGCTTTGAATATTGTCTAACCAGACACGCAGCGGAGCGGTAGTTCAGTTGGTTAGAATACCGGCCTGTCACGCCGGGGGTCGCGGGTTCGAGTCCCGTCCGCTCCGCCACTTTATTAGAAACCTCAGCAGCAATGTTGGGGTTTTTTGCGTTTGGGGCATTAAACTATACTCGTTACCTCTTTTCCTACTAGCCTCTCTTCTCATGTCTTTATTGCTACAGCGACAGAAGTGCACAGCACTAAAAAATGAGTATGAAAAAGCCGATACAGTATGTTGAAAAATAACGATACGGCTTAAGTTCTATAGGATTAACTTTGCTGAATAAGGTGGGATATGGACAATGGTTAAGTTTAAATGCTTTTTCTCTAGATAATGTTGGTGCCAACTCGAGGTGCAACTGCACCAAACAGATAAGCGTAGCCAAATTGCTGCTGAACAGCTCTAGACTTTGTCCCTCTTTTTTACTAAATCCTTATTGCGGTATTATTCTGCCCCAATCTAGTTTCGTCTTGAAACTGAATATCAACGTGCTCTAGCTTAAAATAATCGGGGAGCCTAAGAATCGTTTCTATTTTAAATTTTTAAATCATCAAATACGTTAGATTTAAAAAAGTCGACACGCAGTGGTATCGACTTGGTGATTCAACAGATATTGTGAGATGTATTCGAATCGGGATTAACTTTCTTGTTCTTGGACTACAGTCGATTCTGTGGCTTCCCTTTGTTTTTCAGCCTGTTTCGCTTTTTCGATCAAAGGAGTAATGGTTGAGCCTTGGATCAGTATCGAAAATACTACAACGGCATACGTCATAACCAGTATCAGTTCTTTTACATCGATCAGCTTATCCGGAATGACTAAAATTCCAGAGGGAATCGATAGAGCCATTGCTAGTGCTAATCCTCCGCGTAGTCCCCCCCAAGTAAGAATCTTAATCGACCATGGATTATAGCTTCGGTAACGTTTAAAGCCAATGTACGATAAGAAAACACTAAGGTAGCGAGCACATAACACAAGCGGAACGGAAAATGCCATTAACATCCAATCTTCTTCATGAAATTGGAAGAGTAGCATCGACATACCAATCAACAGGAACAATACCCCATTGAGAAATTCATCAACTAACTCCCAGAAGTGATCTAAATGCTCTTCGCTTTCCTTTGAGAAACCGATAAAGCGGGTCCAGTTACCGATCATGATACCGGATACCACCATTGCGAGTGGCCCAGAGACATGTATGACATCTGCAAAAACGTAACCAGCGGTTGGAATACCGATGGTTAATAACAGCTCCATAGAGTGGTCATTAGTCGCGCTAATAAGGTAGTGAAATAATAAACCGAGAGCTAGGCCGTAGATAATTCCCCCCATAGCTTCTTGTGCAAACAGCATGGTGACACTACCAACGGTCGGAGTTTCTGTACCGAATGCGATAGTAAATATTGTGACAAAGATAACTAGACCAAAACCGTCGTTGAAGAGAGATTCCCCTTCAATTTGAGTTGAGATACGTTTAGGTGCATCAAGTTTTTTGACAATGGCTAACACAGCGATTGGGTCGGTTGGTGAAATCAGCGCGCCGAATAATAAGCAATAAACTAGGTCAAATTGAATGTCGATCAGCTGGCAGAAGCCATAGAGGCCAAAACCAATGAAGAAGGTTGAAAACAATGTTGCTCCAAGTGCGAGAACGGTTATCTCCCATTTTTGATCTTTAAGATTAGGTAGTTTAATACCTAAGCCACCCGCAAAAAGAAGAAAGCCCAAGATCCCTTTGAGTAAAAAATTTTCAAAGTTGATGCTATTAACGGTATCGATAGCAATTTCAGTGAGATGAAACCAATCGTTTTGACCCGCAATTAAGATTAATAACGAAAGCATCATAGAACCTGCGGTGATAGCAATGGTGGTTTGCATTTTTCCTATCTTACTGTTTAAGAAAGCAATCATCATCGCGGCTGCCGATAGGAAGCACAAAGTATAGTAGACCGACATTTTTTTCTCAGTGTGTAACAAAATATGAACAAATTCTCCTTCTATGATGGGCAAATAGCAAACACTTTTTCATTACATCAGAGTTAACAACAAGCAGCGATTAAAGTGCTATTTAGACGTCTAGATTTCTAACGGTTATATGATAGGATGTGGAAATAACGAAAAGGAATGAGGCTGTACTGTGGGACGAAAAGTGAAGAGTCAAATTGAAGCTCAATTGCAACAAAGAATATTGTTGATCGATGGTGGTATGGGCACCATGATTCAGGGTTACAAGCTTGAAGAGCAAGATTATCGAGGAGAGCGTTTTGCTGATTGGCCAAGTGATCTAAAAGGCAATAACGATCTCCTAGTATTGACGCAGCCTCAATTGATAAAAGAGATCCATTGTGCTTATTTAGAGGCCGGTGCTGATATTCTTGAAACCAATACCTTTAATGCGACGACTATCGCAATGGCTGACTATGATATGCAAGCCATCAGTGATGAAATCAACTTTGCTGCTGCAAAATTAGCGCGTGAAGTCGCTGATGAATGGACCGCTAAAACACCGCATAAACCCCGTTACGTGGCCGGTGTACTCGGTCCAACCAACCGTACCTGTTCTATCTCTCCAGATGTGAATGATCCTGGCTTCCGCAATGTCAGTTTTGATCAACTTGTTGAAGCGTACTCAGAATCAACACGAGCTTTAATTAAAGGTGGCTGTGATCTAATTCTTATTGAAACCATTTTTGACACATTAAATGCCAAAGCGTGTGCTTTCGCCGTCGATACGGTTTTCGAAGAGCTTGGTTACAAGCTACCTGTTATGATTTCAGGGACGATAACTGATGCCTCTGGTCGTACCCTTTCAGGGCAGACAACAGAAGCGTTCTACAATGCACTTCGCCACGTGGAGCCGATCTCCTTTGGTTTAAACTGCGCTCTAGGTCCCGATGAGCTGCGCCAATATGTGGAAGAGCTATCACGGATATCTGAATGTTACGTTTCAGCGCACCCCAATGCTGGTTTACCCAATGCATTTGGTGAATACGATCTTGAAGCAAAAGAGATGGCTGAGCATATTGCGGAATGGGCACAAGCTGGGTTTCTAAATTTAGTTGGCGGTTGCTGTGGTACTACGCCAGAACATATTCGACAAATGGCGCAAGCCGTTGAGGGAGTGAAACCGCGTTCTTTACCGGAACTGCCAAAGTCGTGTCGTTTGTCTGGTTTGGAGCCGTTAACCATCGCGAAAGAGACATTGTTTGTTAATGTTGGTGAGCGAACGAACGTAACGGGTTCTGCACGTTTCAAACGATTAATCAAAGAAGAGCTATACGATGAAGCACTGCACGTAGCGCGTGAGCAAGTCGAAAATGGTGCTCAAATCATAGATATCAACATGGATGAAGGGATGCTTGATGCCGAGGCATGTATGGTACGTTTCCTTAATCTATGTGCTTCTGAGCCCGAAATATCAAAAGTGCCTATCATGGTTGACTCTTCTAAATGGGAAGTCATTGAGGCCGGCCTTAAATGCATTCAAGGTAAAGGCATCGTTAACTCGATCTCTTTGAAAGAAGGTAAAGAAAAATTCGTTGAACAAGCAAAGCTGATCCGTCGCTATGGTGCGGCTGTTATCGTGATGGCTTTCGATGAAGTGGGCCAAGCTGATACACGTCAACGGAAAATCGAAATTTGTACCAATGCTTATCGTATTTTAGTCGATGAGGTTGGTTTTCCCGCTGAAGATATCATCTTCGACCCAAATATTTTTGCTGTTGCCACAGGTATTGACGAGCATAACAACTATGCTGTTGACTTTATCGAGGCGGTTGCTGACATCAAGCGTGACTTACCTTATGCCATGATCTCCGGTGGAGTCTCTAACGTTTCGTTTTCTTTCCGCGGTAACAACTATGTTCGTGAAGCAATTCACGCGGTATTCCTTTACCACTGTTTTAAAAATGGTATGGATATGGGGATCGTTAACGCTGGTCAATTGGAGATCTACGACAACGTTCCAGAAAAGCTACGGGATGCCGTAGAGGATGTAATTTTAAATCGCCGCGACGACAGTACCGAACGTTTATTAGATATTGCGGCTGAATATGCAGATAAAGGCGTAGGAAAAGAAGAAGATGCGAGTGCACTTGAGTGGAGAACATGGTCGGTTGAAAAGCGCTTAGAGCATGCGTTAGTTAAAGGCATTACAGAATTTATCGTTGAAGATACTGAAGAAGCCCGTCTTAATGCGAGCAAACCATTAGAGGTAATTGAAGGCCCATTAATGGATGGCATGAACGTAGTTGGTGACCTATTTGGTGAGGGTAAAATGTTCTTACCTCAAGTTGTTAAGTCAGCGCGAGTTATGAAGCAGGCGGTTGCCCACTTAGAGCCTTACATCAATGCATTGAAACAAGCAGGTTCAACCAACGGTAAAATTCTACTCGCAACCGTAAAAGGTGATGTGCATGACATCGGTAAGAATATTGTTGGTGTGGTATTGCAATGTAATAACTACGAAATTATTGACCTTGGGGTGATGGTGCCGTGCGAGAAAATACTCAAAGTAGCCAAAGAAGAGAACGTTGATATTATTGGTTTATCTGGCCTTATTACACCGTCATTGGATGAAATGGTCCATGTCGCGAAAGAAATGGAACGTCAGGGGTTTGATTTACCACTTTTGATTGGTGGTGCAACCACATCGAAAGCGCATACTGCCGTGAAGATAGAACAAAATTACCAACATCCGGTGGTATATGTAAACAATGCTTCACGTGCTGTTGGGGTCTGTTCGGCGCTACTGTCTGAGACACAAAAGCCAGCTTTTGTTGAAAAGCTTCAGGCTGATTATGACGTTGTGCGTGACCAACACGCTCGTAAGCGTCCGCGTACTAAACCTGTCACCTTGGAGAAGGCTCGCGCTAACAAAGTCGCGATTAATTGGGATAGCTATACACCACCAGTGCCACTTAAACCTGGTGTACATGTGTTTAATGATTTTGATGTTTCGACGTTACGGCAGTATATCGATTGGACTCCGTTCTTTATGACATGGTCGTTGATGGGTAAATACCCGGCAATTTTTGATCATGAAGAGGTGGGTGAAGAAGCTCTGCGTTTGTTTAAGGATGCCAACGAGTTACTTGATCGTGTCGAGCGAGAAGGTTTACTCGAAGCTCGTGGCATGTGCGCCTTATTTCCTGCGGCCAGTATTGGCGATGATATCGAAGTTTACAGTGATGAGTCCCGTACTGAGGTTGCTCATGTTTTGCATAATTTGCGTCAACAAACTGAGAAGCCGAAAGGATTTAACTACTGCCTATCTGATTACATCGCACCTAAAGAATCAGGCAAGAAAGATTGGATCGGTGCGTTTGCGGTTACTGGTGGTATAGGTGAGCGTGAATTGGCCGATCAATACAAAGCAAATGGTGATGATTACAACGCGATTATGATCCAAGCCGTAGCGGATCGTTTGGCGGAAGCTTTTGCTGAGTATTTACACCTGCAAGTTCGTAAAGATATTTGGGGTTATGCCACAGATGAAAACTTATCGAATGATGAATTGATTCGTGAAAAGTATCAAGGTATTCGCCCAGCTCCGGGTTATCCAGCGTGTCCTGAACATACAGAGAAAGGAACTTTATGGGAAATGCTCAATGTTGAGCAAGCGATTGATATGTCGTTAACCACCAGTTACGCCATGTGGCCAGGGGCTTCGGTATCTGGCTGGTATTTCTCGCATCCTGATTCTCGTTATTTTGCCATCGCACAAATACAGCAAGATCAAATGCAAGATTACGCGCAGCGTAAAGGCTGGAGCGAGCAAGAAGCAGAAAAATGGTTAGGGCCTAATTTAGATTAAGGTAAAAAAGAAAGAGGTTGGAATATCCAACCTCTTTCTTTTTGTGGCACTCAAATTATTGAGCAAAGCACTTTAGGTTATTGCTCAAACAGCTCTTGGTGCAGTTTCTGAATAGCGGCTTTTGATACCGATTCATGCAGCAAGAAACATAAGTTATGCGGACTCGCACCGTAGCAAATCATACGCATGTTGAAGTCTTCTAACGTGCTAAATACCTGCTTGGCGTAACCTTTGGTATTACTCATGTTATTGCCTATCAGTGCGATTAAACTTAAGTTATGTTCAACATCGACAGTGCATAATTCTTCCAATTCTTGACGAACAGCTTGTGGTAATTCTGGTGAACCCCCGGAAGTATCGGTCTTGTCTAATGTTAAGGAGACGCTGATTTCAGAAGTGGTAATCAGATCCACTGAAATTTTGTGTTTGGCTAAAATCTCGAACACTTTCGACAAAAAGCCATAAGCATGGAACATGCTAGCACTACGCAGTGTGACCATGGTTTGGTTGCCGCGTAAGGTCAAGGCTCTAAAAAGTGGCGAGCTTTCGACACGTTTGCGAATCCAAGTTCCACCTTTTTCTGGTTCTTTCGATGAACCTACAAATACAGGAATGTCATGTCGTAATGCCGGTAACAATGTCGAGGGGTGGAGAATTTTGGCACCGAAATTCGCCATTTCAGACGCTTCACTAAAACTGATTTCAGCAATCGGTGCAGCATTAGGCGCAATGCGAGGGTCGGTAGTATAAATGCCAGGTACATCGGTCCAAATTTCTAAACCTGACGCTTGGACTGCTTCTGCAATTAAAGCGGCTGAATAATCACTACCACCACGGCCAAGAGTGGTCGTGTTTCCTTGTTCATCAGAACCAATGAAGCCTTGCGTTACCACTACGTGCTGTTGACATAATGGCGTTAATTTTTGTTTAGCAAGTAATGCTATTTGCTCTAACTGAGGCTCAGCACGACCGAAATGATCATCGGTGCGCAAGATCTCGCGGATATCAAAACGCACCGCTTCCATACCTCGTTCACGCATCAATTGGGTAAGAATAAAGGTCGACATTAATTCGCCGCACGCAACGAGATGGTCAGTCAATTTTTTACTTGATTGAAAAGAGGCGGCTTCTGCAACACTAGCAACCATATCTAAAATTGAATGTACTTCTTTTTCAACTTGAGCTGGATGGGTAAGTTGATCGATGATGGCATGATGGATATCGGCTAACTGTTTGATGATCGCCAAACGTTGCTCTGCATCTTGAACCCCACTGGCTAACTCAACTAACAAATTAGTGACACCAGAGCATGCACTGCTAACCACTAATTTTGTATTTGGATTATTTTCGATAACAGCAGCACAACGGCTCATTGCTTCAAAGTTAGCTACACTTGTTCCGCCAAACTTGGCTACATTGAATGCGCTCACAGCATTTCTCCCACGACTTCCTAAAATAAAAATGTGTTGGTGTTCCAACGTCCAATGTTTGAAGAGAAATTTCTAGAGCATATAAAGAGGTGTTTTTGATTGGTTTACCTCAGAAGCTCTTCATCAGCGCGGCTAATGACAGTTGAAGGGATTCAGCCCATTCAACCGACAAACCAAATCCACAACCTTGGTTCATCTCGGCACTGCTCCCCATCAATGCTTTGTTTTGGAGTTGAGGCTCCACAAAACATCTGCCTGGGCAGTGCTCCTCTTCTGCTAGATAGCTCATTCATTGAACGTTTTTGAACTATTAATGTCAATTGCTAATTAAGTTCAAATGTAAAATAAAATTAACCAGATTGTGACACTGGTTTGACCTCTAGACTTCTGTCGAATTGTTGCTAGGTGATTTTTGCTTTACTCTGGTTTTCCACATTTGGCCGCAAGCAAGGAGCAATTATGTCCATTACCAGTTTCAACCCACCACAACGGATCTTGATGGGACCTGGTCCTTCAGATATTTACCCACAAGTATTGCAAGCACTAAGTCGTCCAACCGTTGGTCACTTAGACCCGTTATTTATTCAGATGATGGATGAGCTCAAACAGCTACTTAAATATGCATTTCAAACGCAAAATGAATTCACGATAGCAGTTTCTGCGCCAGGCAGTGCTGGTATGGAAGCGTGTTTCGTCAATTTAATAGAACCCGGTGATAAAGTCATTGTCTGCCGCAATGGTGTGTTTGGTGAGCGAATGCGAGAAAATGTCATTCGTTGCGGCGGGGAAGTCGTGTTGGTTGATGATGAATGGGGGATGCCAGTTTCGGTTGATAAAGTAGAACAAGCGATCAAGGCGAACCCCGATGCAAAAATATTGGCATTTGTGCATGCGGAGACATCAACCGGGGCATTAAGTGATGCACAAGCGTTAGGTCAGTTGGCTAAGCAAAATAACATGTTGAGTATTGTAGATGCGGTAACATCTTTAGGCGGTGTGCCACTTTATGTCGATAAATGGCAGTTAGATGCCGTTTATTCTGGTAGCCAGAAATGTCTATCTTGTCCCCCTGGCTTATCGCCGTTGACTTTTTCCGCTCAAGCGACTGAGAAAATTCAATCACGCACGACACCTGTACAAAGTTGGTTTTTAGACCAAAGCTTGGTGCTCGGCTATTGGAGTGGTGAAGGTAAACGCAGTTATCATCACACCGCACCAGTCAATAGCTTATATGCGCTACACGAAGCGCTATTAATGTTAAAAAATGAAGGACTAGAGCAAGCTTGGTCTCGTCATCGTGATATGCATGACAAGCTAAAACAAGGCTTAGAGAAACTTGGCTTTAACTTTGTGGTACCAGAGCAAAGTCGGTTGCCGCAACTTAATGCGGTATATATTCCTCAAGGTGTTGATGATGTGAAGGTTCGCTCCCACTTACTCAGTGAATATAATTTGGAAATTGGCGCTGGTTTAGGCGCTCTTGCGGGTAAAGCTTGGCGTATTGGCTTAATGGGCTATGGGGCTCGTAGAGAAAATATAGCCTTGTGTTTGCGGGCGTTAGAAGAGTCTTTAACTGAGTAGAATAAAACCAGTAGAGCAGCCCTAATGGTTACTCTACTGGTCATAGTTAGGTTATTATTCAGTAGCCGTTGCTTGCACACTACTTGAAGCAGCACTAGATGGTCGAATATATTGCACCTCACTGAAATCCATATTGGGGAACAAAAATGCGGCTTCGGAGCGAATTTGCTCGGCACGACTATCATCGCCAATGCCTTGGTAAGCAATCACCAAATTACTGTAGAAGGTAGGCCGAGGTTGGTGCTTAATGATCTCTAATGACCAATCTATATAAGGCGTTATAAATTCGGGGTCTTGAGTGTATAAACCAATATTGAGATAGGTGCTATACACATCCCAATCAAAGCGATTTCTCCACACTACAGGATTGGTGACCTTCTGTAAGATATCAGGGTTTGGTGGTTGAGACTTTTCAAACTGAGTGAGTACATGGTTAGTGTGCAGTGCACTAACCATGTAAAAACCCGTTAGTACAGGAGCCACTAAACTTATGACCCTCAGTAATGACTTACTCACCGAGCTAAATGGTGCGTATTTATATTTGGCAACACGTTGATCAACCCAAAAAAGCAAGATGATAAAGGTTATCCAATGCACCGCCGAGTGATAAAATGGATATTCCAGTTGGCTGTGTAAGACTATAGGAATAAACAAGGCAAACATTGCGAGCCTTGTTCCTTTCTTGGCTGAATATATCCTCATCATTACGAAGGCAATCGCCAATAATATTCCGATAACGGGCAGTAACCCGCCTTCGACCCCCCACAACAATAATTCATTGTGTGGGTGATCCATGGAATGGAGCCCCGGATGATAACTCGAATTTAGCTGATGTTGTCTTGCGGTATAAAGCAAATACTCCGCTTCAAACTTGCCGTAGCCGTAACCTGTAAATGGCTTTTCAATGATCATGTCGAGCGTTTGAGGAAAGGTGTAACGGCGAGGGCTTTCTAGATCGGCTTTATTGCTAACAAACCCATCGCTTCCCTGAGTATACATTGCAGCAATACCGAGCAAGATACCGATTAATGTTGCAGCACTCCATCCCCAAAAGCGTTTTGGCGTCGAGAATCGAAATAGGTAAGGGAGAACGAACATAATCCCTAATATTGCACCAAGCCAGCCAGTACGAGAGGCTAGTACGACCAATAACGGTGCGGTTAAAAGCGGAGTGAAATATAAAAGGCTTACTGCGCTTAATTGTTGATTGTATTTTTTTGGTTGGCGAGCAAGCAGGTAACCGGAAATCACCAAGCCAGTAGCAAGGAAACTTGCCATGACATTAGGTTGTTGAAAAATGCCGTAAGGCCGATTTACCTCAGTGTTATAACCAAATAGGTTATTTGGTTGCAATAGAAAATACTGATAGAAACCAAACAGAGCTTCAATCAACACGCCTAATACAATAAACCACAGTAATCGCTGTTTATGTTTGTTACTAAAACGGAATTGTTGTAGTAAGACAAAAAGCAATAGCCCGCACCATAGCCCTACCAAGCGGCTGACTGAGAGTTCCAGTGACGCATTGGTGTAAAGCAGTGGAATGGTCATAATGATGCAGCTAATCAACAAGCCGATAGTTAATTTGGAATAACGTAGCCGACGGTTAGAAGCTAGTTGATATAAACCCAATGAGAGCGTGATGCTCAGCGTTAACCAAGTCGTTGGGTTAAAAGATAGCGCTAAACCTGAACCACCAGGGTTAGGCATAAAAAAATGCATCGCCAGTAAATAGATGATGCTAATCGAAAATAAAAAAGGTTTATTTAAAGGGATTGCTGGTGCTTGGTTCTCAAGCTGCGTACCGCTTAGATGCAATGTAGCCATAGGTCTCACGTTCCAGTTGAAAAGAAACCAGCCATCGTGAGTGCTGGTTTCTCTACTCTACCGTTTTTTTCTATTTCAACATAGGCTTAAGAAAGCGAGCTGTGTGAGATATGTCGACCTGTGCGACATCTTCTGGAGTACCTTGAGCAATAATTTGGCCACCACCTTGACCACCTTCTGGCCCTAAATCAATGATCCAGTCTGCGGTTTTCACTACATCTAAATTGTGCTCAATCACCACCACGGTATTGCCATGGTTACGTAGGCGGTGCAGGACAATCAACAGTTGTTGGATATCGTGGAAGTGAAGACCTGTTGTTGGTTCATCCAAAATGTACAAGGTTTTACCGGTATCACGTTTAGATAACTCACGAGCTAGCTTGACTCGTTGTGCTTCCCCCCCTGACAGGGTTGTGGCCGCTTGTCCGAGACGAATATAGGATAAGCCGACATCAATTAATGTTTTTAGCTTACGCGCAATGACGGGAACTGGTTCAAAGAATTGATACGCATCTTCTACCGTCATTTCGAGTACTTCATCAATCGCTTTGCCTTTGTAGCGTACTTCTAGCGTTTCACGGTTATAGCGTTTGCCTTTACATACATCGCAAGGGACGTAAACATCAGGTAAGAAATGCATTTCTACTTTGATAACACCATCACCTTGACAAGCTTCGCAGCGACCACCACGCACGTTGAAACTAAAGCGGCCCGGTTTATAACCACGAGATCGTGATTCTTGAGTTCCGGAAAATAGCTCACGAATTGGTGTAAAAATGCCTGTGTAGGTCGCTGGATTTGAGCGCGGTGTTCTGCCTATTGGACTTTGGTCGATATCAATAACCTTATCAAAATGTTCCAACCCTTTTATTTTCTTATAGGGGGCTGGTGTAGCAGTAGTTGCACCGTTTAAAGCGGTATGAGCAATCTTAAAAAATGTGTCATTGATGAGGGTGGATTTACCAGAACCAGAAACGCCAGTGATACAACTAAATAAACCGACAGGTATCGATAAATCGACATCTTTCAAGTTATTGCCTGATGCACCAATAAGCTCAACGGTTTTCTTTGGATCTCTTGAAGTACGTTGCTGAGGGATAGCAATTTCTTTTACACCGCTGAGATACTGGCCAGTGAGCGAGTTAGGGTTAGCAATGATTTGGTCGACATTTCCTTCCGCTACTACTTGCCCCCCATGAACACCAGCTCCTGGACCAATGTCGATGACATGGTCAGCCATACGGATTGCGTCTTCATCATGTTCCACAACCAGCACGGTATTGCCGAGATCGCGCAGGTGGGTCAATGTTTTCAATAGCCGTTCGTTATCACGCTGGTGGAGACCAATTGACGGTTCATCTAAAACGTACATTACACCGACTAAGCCAGCACCAATTTGACTTGCGAGTCGAATACGTTGAGCTTCACCGCCCGAGAGTGTTTCAGCGCTGCGAGAGAGGTTTAGGTAGTTAAGCCCTACGTTGACCAAGAAGTGTAAGCGATCATTGATCTCTTTCATCACCTTTTCAGCAATTTGTGCTTTTTGCCCAGTCAGCGCTAAGGTTTGGAAGAACTGTAGCGCGTCGGCGATACTAAGCTCAACCACTTCAGGTAGTGCCGTATCGTTGATAAACACATTGCGAGCCTCAACACGTAGGCGTGTACCATCACAACTGGTGCATGGTTTGGTTGAAATGTATTTCACCAAATCTTCACGCACTGAATTTGATTCTGTATCACGGTAACGGCGCTCAAGGGTATTAAGAATCCCTTCAAATGGGTGGCGTTTAACACGAATGTCGCCACGGTCATTGATATAATTAAACTCGATTTCAGTTCTGCCAGATCCTTTTAAAATGATCTCTTGGACTTTTTTCGGTAATTTGTTGAATGGCACATGCAAGTCAAAATCATAATGTGTTGCAAGTGAGGTGAGCATTTGGAAGTAGTAATAGTTTTTTTGATCCCATCCGCGAATGGCTCCTTGCGCTAAACTCAAACTGCTGTCTTGTATTACACGTTCAGGATCGAAGTATTGTTGTACTCCTAAGCCATCACAGGTGTGGCAGGCCCCTGCTGGGTTATTGAACGAAAACAGTCGAGGCTCAAGCTCTTGCATGCTGTAACCACAATGTGGGCAGGCAAAGTTAGCCGAAAATACAATTTCTTCCCCTTTACCATCCATATCCGTTACGACTGCAATACCACCAGATAACTCAAGAGTGGTTTCAAAAGATTCAGCGAGGCGTTGCTGTAAGTCGTTGCGAACTTTGAAGCGATCAACCACGACTTCAATGGTGTGCTTTTTATGCAGTTCTAGTGTTGGTGGATCGGAAAGATCACAAGTTTCACCATCTATACGGGCACGAATAAAACCTTGGGCTGCAAGGTTTTCCAATGTTTTGACGTGCTCACCTTTGCGCTCTTTGACGATGGGCGCTAGCAGCATCATTTTTGAGCCTTCGGGGAGCTCAAGAACCTTATCGACCATTTGGCTAACGGTTTGTGCGCTTAATGGCACTTTGTGTTCCGGGCAGCGAGGCTCACCAACACGAGCATAAAGTAGACGTAAATAGTCGTAGACTTCAGTAATAGTGCCGACTGTCGAACGTGGGTTATGTGATGTTGATTTTTGTTCAATAGATATCGCTGGAGAAAGCCCTTCAATATGGTCTACATCGGGCTTTTCCATTAAAGATAAGAATTGGCGAGCATAGGCAGAAAGAGATTCAACATAGCGACGTTGCCCTTCCGCATATAAAGTATCAAAGGCAAGCGACGATTTTCCTGACCCTGAAAGTCCAGTAATTACAATCAATTTATCGCGTGGGATAGTCAGGTTGATATTTTTTAGATTGTGGGTTCGTGCGCCCCTAACTTCGATTTTATCCATCATCTATGCTCTATGTAACACCAAGTGTGGCAAGTATTGCATAGTGTGAGTTTTGTGCAAATAGATACTGGATAAAAAAACAGTAAATAAAAAGCCACGCAATTTAACGTGGCTTTATTGGCAACTATATTAGCAACTTTTTTGCTTCATAAGATGCTTACCTAAACAGCAACTAGGGCCTGAACAATATAGGTAAGTTAAGCTTTGTGCGTTGAATGTTTGTCTAGCGCGACTTTCTGCTCATTTTTCTTATACATGTTTTCAAAACAGTAGTTAGTGGCCTCGATATAGCCTTCAACACTACCGCAGTCAAAACGTTGTCCTTTGAATTTATAAGCAAGCACGCAACCTGACGTCGCTTGTTTAAGCAATGCATCGGTGATTTGGATTTCCCCACCTTTACCAGGTTCTGTTTGCTCAATTAAGTCAAAAATATCAGGCGTTAAGATGTAGCGGCCGATGATGGCAAGGTTGCTTGGCGCGGTACCTGGTTCTGGTTTTTCAACCATGTCATCAACACGGAATAGATCATCTTTAATCATCTCTCCAGAGATAACACCATACTTGTGTGTTTCATTGTCAGGAACTTCTTGAACCGCAACAATAGAACAACGGAATTGTTTGTACAGGGCGACCATTTGCGCCAGAACACCTCGTTCTTCATTAACACAAAGGTCATCGGCAAGCACGACAGCAAAAGGTTCATCACCAATCAGCTCACGACCAGTTAAGATTGCGTGACCCAAGCCTTTCATTTCACGTTGGCGAATATAGGTAAAGTTAGCGGTATCGATGATTTCACGGATATCAACCAACAGCTCTTCTTTGTTGGTGCCACTGATTTGATGTTCTAATTCATAGTTCTTATCAAAGTGATCCATGATCGAGTGTTTACCTCGTCCGGTCACGATACACATTCCCGTCATCCCGGCTTGAATCGCTTCTTCAACGCCGTACTCGATCAGTGGCTTATTAACCACTGGCATCATTTCTTTTGGCATTGATTTAGTCGCTGGAAGAAAACGCGTACCGTAGCCAGCGGCTGGGAATAGGCACTTTTTGATCATGCTATAACCTTATAATTGTGAATAATAATTGGAAGATGGCGCAACCTTACCACGCTTTACTGGTGGGTATCATCATCAACACTTTGATGCTGATGAAATTCTGTGCCATGCCTCATAATTAAGACAGTATGTTTTGATTTGCCCAGGCGATCGCTTGTGAGCGTTTTTTTACCGAGAGTTTTTTGAATATTTGATAAAGATGAGACTTTACGGTGAACTCACTAATGAACAGGCTTTCAGCCATCTGACTGTTGGATGCTCCGGTTTGAAGGCTACGCAAAATTTGCACCTCGCGAGCGGTTAAATCGGTAATGACCTGTGCAGTATGAGACTCAAAAGTATAACGGTAATAATGCAATAATTGACTGGTGACATGGCGAGGTAGCCAGTTTTGGCCATTAATGATCTCACCGAGTCCATGTGCGATGCTTTCGAAACTATCGCTACGGTAAAATAGCCCTTTTAAATGACCAAAGGTGAGTAACTCATCGGTGGTAAGACGTTGTGAAACGTTGAATAATATCGTTTCGTGGTGATGGCTGTTTAGTGGGCTATTGCCTAGCCGTTGCCTAAGTTGTGCATAGTTACCGTAATCAATCATTAGTATTTTATGTTTATCAAAACCGCTAGATTGGCGCAGTGCTTCTGGCTCTATTTTGGGGATCGGTAGCGCTAATAGCGAGGTAAGCTGTTCGAGATAGGGTGAGGAGCTTTGAGCATCTAAACACAAAAAATAAATGGTGCGGGTGTAGTTGGCTTTTCTCATTTTAACGTCCTGTTAATGGGATATCCTTTATTTCCTCAGTGGATAACAATTATCCATCTGTCGCGAAAATGAACTAACTACTAAAATAATGCGAATCAAAGAAATAAAATTGCGTTGGGTTTCATATGAGAAAGTAAATGAGTGTTTTATCACCCTTAATTTTGAGGGGGCTGTTCTAAAAAAGAGAAAAAGGGTGGGGCATAGCGCTGAATATTTGTCAGTCTCTCTATGTATATTTGTACCCCGCGTAAAGCGTGGTATCCTAGTCAGCTATTTTTAGAACACTCATGATGGAAGACGGAGCAAAACATGGCAAGCCGTGGAGTAAATAAAGTTATTTTAGTGGGTAACCTAGGTAACGACCCAGAAATTCGTTATATGCCAAGTGGCGGTGCTGTGGCAAATATCACCATCGCAACGTCAGAGTCATGGCGTGATAAAGCAACGGGTGAGCAACGTGAAAAAACCGAATGGCACCGCGTTGCACTATTTGGCAAATTAGCTGAAGTCGCTGGTGAATACTTGCGTAAAGGTTCACAGGTTTATATCGAAGGCCAATTACAAACACGTAAGTGGCAAGATCAAAGTGGCCAAGACCGTTATACAACAGAAGTTGTTGTTCAAGGTTTTAACGGCGTGATGCAAATGTTAGGTGGTCGTGCACAAGGCGGTGCACCTGCTCAAGGTGGTATGCCTCAGTCTCAGCAACAAGGTGGATGGGGACAACCTCAACAACCAGCGATGCAGCAACAACCTCAGAAGCAGCAGTCTGCACCTCAACAGGCTCAGCCACAATATAACGAGCCACCGATGGATTTTGATGACGACATCCCGTTTTAAACGCTCCAATTTCGAAAAAAGCCGCGAAAACCGCGGCTTTTTTATATAGTTATCATTAGGTCAGCACGCCCTAGTTAAGACTTTCTTATCTGTCGGCACATTTTCTTTTTATATGGTTTGAATCGAAAAGGAATTCAGTATTCATGCGGTATACCCCCACATTGAAACTGAGCACGCGCTTAGGGGCATTTGTTACCTTAATCGTTACCAGTGCGATGTTTATTTTGTTTATTGGTGGAACCTTGTCTTTTCAGCGTATGGGACAAGAGTACCTCAATCACTATCTGACCGGGATTGTGGAAGTCGTAGACAAAGAAATGGAAGACCCTGACGCCGCGTATTCAATGCAACGTTGGATGCCTAAAATGTTGCAAGCCAGTAATATTGTCGAGATGCAGCTAACTTCACAAGCGGGTGTTATCTATCGCTTTAAAGATACCTCTTCAAAAATTGCACCTGAGCGTCTTTATCATATTGATATCCCCTTACAGCGCAATCCCAGTTATAGCATCTCTTTCAAAGCCATTCCTCCATACCTTGGCTACAGCTATTCGTTAGGAGCGATGTGGTCCATTACCCTAGCGGTCGGGCTGATAGTTTTCTGTTTGATCAGAGGCATCAAATGGTTGAAAGAGCAGTTGATAGGCTCTGAATTGCTTGAAGAGCGTGGTCGCATGATCTTAGCTGGTCGAGTAGAGCAATATGCGCAAGGTGATCACCGTGAGTGGCCTTACACCGCAAGTGAAGCGCTTGATGTGTTAATTGATGAGCTGCAAGATGCCCGTCAAGAGCGCAGTCGATTCGATACTTTTATTCGTACTCAGACTTTCTTAGATAAACTGACCGGAACAGCTAACCGCGTATTATTTGATAGCAAATTGGAATCCGCTTTACTTGAAAGTGGTGCTCGTGGTGGAGTGTTGATGATACGTATTGATGATTGGGATTCCCTGTGCGAAGAGTGCGGTAAAAAAGTCGCGGACGATCTAATCGTCGAAGTGGGTGAAAGTATTTCTAATGTGATACAGCGTTATCCTGATGTCATTTTGTCGCGCTATTACGATGCGGATTTTGCTATTTTTGTGCCTCATCAGGGCGTCAAAGAGGTCGCCTCTATCGCAGTGCAATGCCTGAAATTATTTGCACGCGTTAACCCTCCAGAGCCTCTTGATCCAGAAAATTGGTGTCACATTGGTATTAGCATGTACAGCGAAGGTGAGCGACGTGGCCGAGTATTGGATGAAGCTGAAACGGCACTGAAAAGTGCGCAGTTACAAGGCGTGAATACTTGGAGTCGTTTTAAAAAGAGCAATTTTATCCAAGAAGAGCGAGGAAGCGTTCGTTGGAGAACCTTGTTTGATCAAGTGCTCACTCCAGATGCTATTTTATTATACCGGCAGTCTTGTTATTTAATTGAAAAATCAAATGATTTAACATGGGTACACCACGAATTGTTTGCTCGTATTGATGATCCTGAGCAAGGTGTGATCAAAGCTTCTCGTTTTCATGCGGCGCTAGAAACCGTCGGTTATGAAATGATGATGGATCGTGCGGTGCTATTGAAAGTGCTACGCTTGTTAAAAACGTCAGAACTCACTGATCCGGTTTCAGTTAATCTGCATGTGCTCCCTTTTGCCGATAAACTATACTTCAAATGGTTTAGATATGAGTTACTTCAACTCTCTTCTGATGTTAGGGCTTTGCTCTCATTTGAATTTCCAGAAGGGCGATTAGTACAGCATCTTGATTATATGCGGCCTGTAATAAAAATGATTTCAGGCCTTGGCGCTAAAGTGGTCGTGGGCCAAGCGGGTAGAACCATCGTCAGTACCCACTACATAAAAGATTTAAAGATTGATTATCTTAAATTACATCGCAGTTTGGTTAAAAAAATAGACCAACGGCATGAGAATCAATTGTTTGTTCGCAGTATGCTTGGTGCTTGTAGTGGAACACAGACACAGGTTATTGCTGTCGGTGTTGAAACCGAACAAGAATGGCGAACATTACAAAACCTTGGTGTTCAAGGTGGGCAAGGGCGATTGTTTGAAGAAGAGCTTCCCTTGTTACCAGAGAAAATAGTTGCTCCTACTGTAAAAGCAGGGCGAAGAAATCGTTGGCGTAAAAAATAAAAGTGATCCTCAATGAATGTTCAGTCACTGATTGAAAAAATAAAGCCATCAAAAGCGGCTACTAAACAACTTTTTGCTGTTGTACAGCCAGAGGCTATCTATTTCTCCTCGTTAGAGGGCGTTACTTTGCCAAGAGAGGTTCCTCTTGAGGGAGCAACGTGGCAGAGTGTATTACTCGATAGCGTAAAGGCGCTTAATGCAAAAGCTTTGGTGGTTCACCTTGTTTTGCACTCAAATCTTTATCAAACCTATCAAATAGAAAAACCTAATTTACCAAAGGAAGAGTGGTCAGTTGCGCTGCCATTTTTACTCAAGGACCTGATTAACGAAAAAGTGACCGAAATCGTTGCTGATGCTTTTTCGTTGCCTATTGGCAATAAAATTCAGGCTTATGTGGTGGCAAAACGTTTGGTTTTGGAGGTGAGTGCATTATTGCAAGCCAACGGTTTGTTACTGGGTAAAGTTATCCCTGAAAGTGAAGTGTGGGCACGAAGTGCTGGGGAACTTGGTAACTTTCTTTTATTGCATCGCAATAAAAATAGCAGTTTTAAATTCGATGCCTTTATTGACCGTAAATGCAGTTTTCAACGCACCATAAGAGGTGTGGTTCCCCCTATAACTGGTGTAGCAAGTTCAGCACTACAACTTGATGGACTAGCCTTAGAGCTGCAACGTTCGATTGATTACCTTTCATCGCAACTGAAAGGTGCCTCGCTTCATCAGTTAAAAGTGCAGTGTGATGAAGAAGATCAACAAGAGTTAGTCGATGCGCTAAATGAGCGTTTAAGCGTTAAAGTCTCTTTATTGGATGAACGCCACCCTGATTCTGTGGATCTTTTGCTCGAAAAAATCACCAGCATTAATGATGAGATGCTAAATCTGTATCCAGAGCATCTCAAACCGAAGAAAGACTATTTTTCTTTATCTGCAGTGGTTGCGGTATGGGGTGGTGTGACATTGTTGATGCTGCTTATGTATGGTGGTTATCAATGGCAAAATCAGCGTCAACTTCAACAGTTACAAATGGTACAAAGCGAAGCTCAAACACTGAAAGTTCAATTTGATCAAATGAAACAAAAAGCGGATCGCCATAAACCATCAGCGGAGAAAATAGCCGCGATTGAGCGACTTAAGCTTGAAATAAAAGCCAAGCAGGACTCTTTAAATGCCGTGCATCAATTCGATGAATCGCAACAAGTAGGCTATTCAGGAGTGATGCGCTCATTGGCCAAATTAAGTCGCAATGATATTTCATTAACCTCAATCGAGATCGATTCAGACAAGCTTGATCTTCACGGTCTCGCTCGTGAAGCTAAAGTGATTCCTAATTGGTTAAGCCAGTTTAAAAGTGAGCTTAACTTGGTTGGGCGTAGCTTTGAGAAGCTGAAAATAGGTCGTAATGAGCAAGACATCATCACCTTTGAGCTTAAAACAACGGAAGGTGATAAATAATGAATTGGCAGGATCTCAATAACAAATTTTCAAAACTTAGCCCGCGTGAGAAAGTGTTAATTGCACTGTGTGGGCTGGTGGTCAGCGTATTGTTGATTTTTAGTGTATTACTGGAACCGACACTGAAGTCAATCACAGCCAATAAATTGCAACTTCAATCGCTTGAGCAAAGCAATCAGCGTATTCAAGGCGATATTCTGTTACTTACTGCTAAACTCAATAAAGATCCAAATCAAGAGATTGATATAGAGTTCAAACAGTTATTAGAGCAAAGCCAAGCGCTGTCACTGGAGTTATCCAAAGTGGTCGACAGCTTGATCACACCAGCGCAAATGGCAGAACAGTTAGAAAGCGTGTTAGCGAACAGTCAAAATTTAAAACTTGTGTCGTTAGAGTCTTTAAGTGCAGAATCGATAGCCAATAACAGTAAAACATCAGAATATTCAGGCTATTATGTCCACCCGGTTCGACTTGAGTTTACTGGGGAATATTTTGCAATTTTAAACTATCTCGCCAGTCTGGAAAGTTTACCAATGAAGTATTACTGGCGTCACTTTCAATACTCGGTGGAAGATTACCCTCAAGCCAGAGTGATCATGGAAGTGTATACGTTAGGGGTTAGACAGGAGTTTATTGGTGGCTAAGGTTGTTTTCTCATTATTGTTGTCAGCTATTGCATTCCATAGTTGGGCAACGCAAGACCCTACCGCACCATTAGGCTGGGTAGAACAAAGTGTTGTTCCCGCTAAAAAGGTGGTTAGCTATCCGCTACCTACTTTGCAAAGTATTACCTGCCAGCAAACGACACCATGTGTTGCCGTGTTAAATGACAAGGTAATCACCGTTGGGGAGTCATTGAGGGGCTATACCGTGCAAGCGATTGAACCTCAACAAGTGACGCTTTCTCGTGGAGGAAGGTTATGGAACTTAGGCCTCTTTTCCCTAGATATTAAGCAGTAAGGTAGTAGAAATCGTATGCGTAAAATCGTATTAGGCGTGTTGATTACATCATTAGTGGGTTGTTCGATGGGACATCGTGATCCAGTAGAGATTAAGCAATCTTTAAATCAGTCGATTAATGAATCGAATGGCCGAAACTTAGACGCGCTTCCTCCTTCTGTGGAAGCTGACCTTATGCCTGACATTGAAGGGGTAACACCACGTAGCCAAGAAACGGTGAAGCGTTTTCGAATTAAAGCCAATAATGTCGAGGCAAAAGCCTTCTTTGCCAGTTTGGTCAAAGGAACAGAATTTAGTGCTGCTATTCACCCTAATGTTGAAGGACGTGTAACGGTTAACTTAACCGATGTCACACTTGATGATGTGCTATCGGTTGTACGCGATATGTATGGATTTGAAATCACCAAAAAAGGCAAAGTGATTCAAGTCTATCCGGCAGGTTTACGTACGGTGACGATTCCGGTCGACTATTTGCAGCTCAAGCGCACAGGTCGCTCGCTGACATCGATTACTACCGGTACCATCACTAACACTGATACGGGCTCGAATAACAACTCTAATTCATCCAATAGTTCCAATAGCAGTTCGAATTCAAATAGTAGCTCATCGACGACCACTAAAGGTGGCACTGAGATTGAAACTATCAGTGAGAGTGACTTTTGGCCGCAGTTAGAAAAAGCCGTTTTGCAGTTGATTGGTTCAGGGCAGGGACAAAGTGTTGTCGTAACGCCTCAAGCCAGTGTGATTACGGTTCGAGCTTACCCTGATGAAATTCGCGAAGTGCGCAATTTTCTCGGGATTTCTCATGATCGAATGCAACGCCAGGTCATTTTAGAAGCCAAAATTCTAGAAGTCACATTAAGTGATGGATACCAGCAAGGTATCAATTGGTCGAAGATGTTCACCTCTAATGGTACCAATTATACTATTGGGGCTGGCAGTATCGTCAAAGATGTCGCTGGCAATATTTTACCGGCAGCTTTACCAGGACTAGATTCGATCGGCGCATTGCTGGGTGGCCAGTCAAATGTTGTGATATCAAGCGGTAGCTTTGATGCCGTGTTGAGCTTTATGGGTACGCAAGGTGATCTCAATGTTCTTTCTAGCCCACGAGTAACGGCATCCAATAACCAAAAAGCAGTGATTAAAGTTGGGGCTGATGAATATTATGTGACTGACTTATCGAGTGTAGTGGGTAATGGTGATAACTCAAATGTTGCACCTGAAGTTGAATTAACGCCATTCTTTTCTGGTATTTCTCTGGATGTGACACCGCAAATTGATGACCAAGGGAATGTATTCCTCCATGTTCATCCTGCGGTTATTGAAGTCGAGCAGCAGAGTAAAGAAATTGATTATGGTGAGACGAAAATCATTTTACCTCTAGCAAAAAGCACGATTCGAGAGTCTGACTCCATTATTCGAGCTCAGGATGGCGATGTTGTGGTCATTGGTGGTTTGATGAAGTCCAACAATATAAATCAAGTCTCTAAAGTACCATTTTTAGGTGACATTCCTGCACTTGGGCACTTATTTAGAAATACATCTAAAATCACCCAAAAAACAGAACTGGTCATTTTGCTTAAACCTACCGTCGTTGGTGTCAATACTTGGCAAAAAGAGCTCGAACGTTCACGTGAATTGCTGCAGGAGTGGTTCCCAGACGAAGAATAAACACCATGTATCTTGAGCATTTTGGCTTTGAGCAATTACCTTTTCACTTAACGCCCAATACCTCGTTGTTTTTGGGGTTAGCCCCACATTATGAAGCGATTCAGACGGTGAGTGCTGCGATTGAGTTAGGTGAGGGGGTGATCAAGATAACGGGTGAAGTGGGGACGGGCAAGACCATGGTTTGCCGGATGTTGATCAATCACCTGCAACCACATATCGAGTTAATTTACCTGCCCAACCCCGCCTTAAATGGTCGAGAACTGCGGCAAGCGGTTGCGAATGAATTAGGGCTGGGCAAACAAAATGAAGCCGATATTGTTGACCAAATTCAGAAGCAACTGATTTCGCTCAAGCAGCAAGGAAAAAGAGTGGTCGCTATCGTTGATGAAGCGCAGGCCTTACCTGACGATGCATTAGAAATATTAAGGTTATTTGGTAACTTAGAAACTGAATACACCAAATTACTGCAATTGGTTTTGATAGGGCAACCCGAGTTGGATGAGCGTTTAGCACAGCACCATTTGCGGCAATTTCGTCAGCGGATAACATTTAGTGCCTCTCTGCGACCTTTATCATTAGATGAGTCTGTCGCTTATGTCGATAGCCGTCTCACTAAATCTGGCGCTAAAACGGAACTGTTTAGTCTTGAGCAGAAAAAAGCCATCTGGCGATCAAGTCATGGAATACCACGTTTGATTAATCAAGTTTGTCATAAAGCACTGTTGCTCGCATTTACTCAGGGGCAATCGAGTATTGATAATCAACACCTATTTACAGCTATTCACGACACTTTTGATACCTGTAAGCCTAAGTTTAAACGCCCTTTTATTTGGGGATGGAGTCAGTCATGAGTGCTATTAATAATGCGCTATCCGAACTTGCACAGCAACGCCCGACGATGGCGAGCCTTGAACAAGCAAAGGTTGCCAAAGTAAAGCGCAGCCGAGCTTGGTTATGGTTAGTTGCCGGCTTTGCTGCCAGTTTAGCGGTTGGTGGTTGGGCTGTTTCACAGCAGCAAGTGACGGTTAGCGAGCAAGTCAGCACATTGACAACCCCCATTGCTTTTAGTGAGCAAGAGGTTCCGTCACCAACCAAAAAAATAGTGACCAATGATGGTCAGGTTTATTCAGTGCCCTCGGTACAGTCTCGCACTGATTCTAAATCACATGTTGAAGTGCAGCGTGTGCCTTCTCATGCTGAACCAGAAAAAAATGCACCGATTAAGATTGCGCAAGTTGCGTCAATACCAGAGGCTTCTGTGATTGTCGATACATCTAGTGTGATGATCGAACAAGTCGAGTTAACCCCACAGCAACTTGCAGAAAAAGCGATGCAGCGCGCCGCTAAAGCGGTAGACAGTAATTCACTGAAAGAAGCCTTAGATTCGTACAATGAAGTATTGCGTTACACTCCTGATAATGACATTGCTCGCCAAAAATTGGCTGCTTTATATTACGGTAAAGGTGATGCACGCAAGGCTTTCGATATCTTGCAGGCTGGTATCAAATCGAATTATGAAGGTGAAGCGTTACGTATTGCTTTGGCTAAATTACTGCTTAAAGAAAAGCAAACAGAGGCAGCATTAACCCCATTAGTGCACTTACCGCATAATCCTTCCGTGGACTATCTTGCGCTGCGGGCAGCGTTAGCACAAAAAGTGAAACAAGATACGATGGCTTTGGAAAGCTACCAATCTTTAGTCAAGCTAGACAGTGAGAATGCTCGCTGGTGGCTTGGGCTTGCTATTACCCAAGAGCGAAATATGGATTTAAGCGCAGCTAAATACTCTTATCAACAATCACTCACTAAAGTCGGGCTCTCTAATCAGTCACAGCTGTTTATTCGTGATCGCCTGAAAGTGCTCGGTAGTTTAGAGGAGAGTACAAATGCAAATTAAGTTACGTAAACGGCTGGGCGATCTGCTGGTTGAAGAAGGCATCATTACTGAAGAGCAGGTTGGACAAGCGCTTGCCGCGCAAAAAAACACCGGTCGTAAACTCGGTGACACCCTGATCGAACTTGGCTTTTTATCGGAACAGCAAATGTTGAGCTTTTTGTCTCAGCAGCTTTCTCTACCTTTAATTGATTTGAGCAGAGCGAACGTCGATATTGATGCGGTGCAACTACTGCCTGAAGTTCATGCGCGCCGTCTACGTGCTCTAGTTATTGGTCAAAATGGCGACATACTGCGCGTTGCAATGAGTGATCCTGCGGATCTCTTTGCCCAAGAATCACTGTTAACTCAATTGCCTCAATATCGTTTTGAATTTGCTATCGCACCTGAAAAACAACTGGTTGAAGGGTTTGACCGTTATTACCGCCGTACAAAAGAAATTGCCTCCTTTGCCGAACAGTTACAGCTTGAGCATCAAGGTAACGATGCATTTGATTTTGATATTGGTGGAGACGATAGTGATGAAGTTACGGTTGTTAAGCTGATTAACTCACTATTTGAAGATGCGATTCAAGTTGGTGCATCGGATATTCACATCGAACCGGATGCCAATGTGTTGCGTTTGCGTCAGCGTATTGATGGCGTATTGCATGAAACCCTTCTCAATGAAACTAACATTGCTTCTGCGTTAGTACTGCGTTTAAAGCTGATGGCAAACCTTGATATTTCAGAAAAACGCCTGCCACAAGATGGTCGTTTTAATATCCGAGTTAAAGGCCAATCGGTCGATATTCGTATGTCTACCATGCCAGTGCAATATGGTGAGTCTGTGGTGATGCGCTTGCTCAATCAGTCTTCTGGAGTTCGTAAGCTAGAAGAATCAGGTATTCCCGATGATCTGCTTAAGCGCTTGCGTCGCCAACTGAAACGTCCACATGGCATGATCTTAGTCACCGGACCAACCGGCTCAGGTAAAACCACCACCTTGTACGGTGCGTTGTCCGAACTCAATGTTCCGGGCAAAAAAATCATTACTGCTGAAGATCCAGTCGAGTATCGTTTACCGCGTGTTAACCAAGTACAAATCAATACCAAAATTGATCTCGATTTTTCAAAAGTGCTCAGAACCTTTTTGCGTCAAGACCCAGATATCATTCTCGTTGGGGAGATGCGTGATCAAGAAACTGTTGAAATTGGCTTGCGTGCAGCACTAACCGGTCACTTGGTGCTCAGTACGTTGCACACCAACGATGCGGTCGACAGTGCTTTACGGATGATGGATATGGGCGCGCCAGGTTACTTAGTAGCCAGTGCTGTACGTGCTGTAGTGGCACAGCGTTTGGTGCGTAAAGTGTGCCCAGATTGTAAGACCAATGATGACGTCGATGAGGCTCGTAAGCAGTGGTTAGCGGTTCGTTTCCCAAACCAAGTCGAGGCGACATTTACCCACGGTCGCGGTTGTCAAAACTGTAATTTAACCGGATACCGTGGTCGAATTGGTGTGTTTGAAATGCTCGAACTGGATCACTCCATGATGGATGCCTTAAGGTCGAATGATGCGGTTGGCTTTGCCGCTGCTGCGCGTCAATCCGAGCAGTATAAACCACTGCTGGCATCCGCGATGGAATTTGCATTGCAAGGTATCGTGAGTTTAGACGAAGTGATGAGCTTAGGTGAAGGTGATTCATCGGGCGTCATCCAAGCGATTTATTTATAGGATAATCAATGCCAACCTATCGCTACCAAGGACGAAATTTAGATGGCAGTAAAGCGTCGGGGCAAGTCGAAGCTCCAACCGAAGAGCTTGCCGCTGAAGCTTTGTTTAACAAAGGGGTTATTCCGACACTTATCTCATCAGACAAAGGCTCTACGGGCTTTAATGTTGATTGGAAAAGCGTTTTCACACCCGCGGTGCCGCTTGAAGTATTGGTGATATTTTGTCGTCAACTTTACAGTTTGACTAAAGCTGGCGTGCCGTTATTACGTTCAATGAAAGGGTTGATCCAAAATTGCGCCAATAAGCAGTTGAAAGAAGCGTTGGAAGAGGTCAGTGCCGAGCTGACCAACGGGCGTAGTTTATCTGGCTCAATGCAATTACACCCTAAAGTGTTTAGCCCGCTATTTGTTTCTATGATTCAGGTTGGCGAGAATACAGGCCGACTTGATGAGGCGCTATTGCAGCTTTCTCACTATTACGAACAAGAAGTGGAAACCCGCAAGCGGATTAAAACGGCAATGCGTTACCCGACGTTTGTGATTAGTTTTATCGTGGTCGCACTGTTTATCCTCAATATTAAAGTGATACCACAATTTTCCAGTATGTTTAGCCGTTTTGGCGTCGACTTACCGCTGCCGACGCGTATTTTGATCAACATGTCTGACTTTTTTGTTAACTATTGGCCAATGATGGTCGGCGTTATTATTGGTGGTTTATTTGGATTTAGAGCGTGGTTAAATACCGCGGCAGGGCGCGAAAAGTGGGATAAATTTCGCCTGCGAATGCCGATTGTCGGTGGGATAGTCAACAGAGCGCAGCTTGCGCGTTTCTCTCGCACTTTCGCGTTAATGTTGAAAGCCGGTATACCGCTTAACCAAGCTGTTGCTTTATCTGCGGAAGCATTAGATAACAAGTTTCTAGAGTCTCGGCTATTGGAAATGAAAGCTGCGATTGAAGCAGGGACAAGCGTCTCGGCAACAGCCATTAATGCGCAGATCTTTACCCCATTAGTCATTCAGATGATTTCAGTCGGTGAAGAAACAGGGCGTATTGATGAGCTGTTACTCGAAGTGGCTGATTTCTATGATCGAGAAGTGGATTACGATCTCAAGACGTTAACAGCGCGTATCGAACCGATTTTATTGGTGATCGTAGCGGGTATGGTGTTGGTGCTAGCACTCGGTATTTTCTTACCGATGTGGGGCATGTTAGACGCGATTAAAGGTCGTTAGTGTGAAAACTGCGATAGAGCGTTCTCAGTTCGCGATTTGGCTTTTTCTGGTACTCATTTTGCTGCTTTCATTTTTATTTATTTGGAAGTCAATCGAGCAGGAGGCCAACCAAACAGCTTTTGCGGTTGCGCGTAACCGCATTGTTGAAAGTGCCAATATTTATAAACAAAACTGGTTACTAAAAGGTCAGCCTTTAATTCTGAATATGGATGGTCAACAGTTAACAATGAGCAAGGCCGGGTGGGTACTGCCATTGTTTAATAATGAGGCAACGGTAATCGATGAGGCTAAGGATGAATCACCAATGCTCAATTGCCAGCATTGGCTACACTTACTGTACCCTGATGAAAAAGTGCTAGAAAGCCGTGTGGTTGCGATTGATGCTAAAATTGAAACTAACCAATACCAATGTCGCTATCATTACAGCCAAAAACAAGTGATAACTATTGAAATTTTGAGTGATAAGTTTACCGTTAGCGTCGATTTTCCGGCATAGTAAGATAAATTGTCACTTAACATAGAGTTATGTGAAAATATGCGCGTATAATACGTCGTACTGATAATAAATGGGTAGAAGCATGCATAACAAGCAAACCGGTTTCTCTTTGGTTGAATTAGTGGTTGTCATTGTGGTAGTCGGCTTACTTGCCGTTGCTGCGTTGCCTCGTTTCTTAGATGTAACTGATGAAGCCAAAAAAGCCAGTATTGAAGGTGTCGCTGGTGGTTATGCTACTGGTGTATTGTCGGCTCGTGCTCAGTGGGAGGCACAAGCGAGAACATCGGTGACGCTGGGCGCTGAGAAACAAAATACCGTCAATTATGATGGGGTAAACTTTTGGCTAACTCGTTCGGAAGACAGCAGTGGGGCATCAACCGGCTTTCGTGATGGTTATCCAATTGCGTTGAATACCGATAATACTAGTTACCCAAATGCGATTACTGACCAAGCATGTATTGATTTAATGGATAATTTATTACAAAACCCACCAAAAGTTGACACAGTCGCTAATGCTGCGACTAACTCTGACGTAAAATACTCAGCACAAGCCGATACCGGTTTATCCACTTGTACTTATGTACAACAAGAGGGCGGAACCGCACACCAGTTTGTGTACGAAATCAAAACAGGTCGTGTGACCGTAACTTTGCAGTAAGTCTGCGCATTTAATTTAAACATAGAGAGATGGTAACTATGAAAAGACAAGGCGGTTTCACCCTTATTGAACTAGTGGTGGTAATTGTAATTTTGGGTATTTTGGCGGTTACCGCAGCACCTCGTTTCTTGAATTTGCAAACTGATGCTAGAGAATCTGCACTTCAAGGTTTGAAAGGTGCAATGTCTGGAGCTGCCGGTATTGTTTATGGTAAAGCGGCTATCGATGGTAAAGAAACTGCAGCATCTGGTGCGGTTGATAATGTACAGATAGTTTTTGGTTACCCTAAAGCAAGTTCAGATGGTATTGGTAATGCAGTAACAGGATTATCTGATGACTGGAGTTTAATTTCAGGTTCAGTCCCTAGTAATGGTGTTGGCTATACTTTTAAAGGACAAGCTACGACTGGATGGACAAATACTTCTGGATGTTATGTAAATTATACAGATGCAACGTCTACCGCTGCCCCATCTATTAGTGTTTATGCCGATAAATGCTGATTGTTTAGTAAATAATAAAGGCCAGCATTGCTGGCCTTTATTATATCTATCTGATCGACCCAGCTCTTCTCGCAATAAAACCCAGCAAAATTTAGGTCTAACTCCGCTATTTCTTATATAATCTAAGCACTTATTTTTTGTTTGAGGCATTGTGATGCGGCAACGTTTAGTGAAGCAGTCGGCTTTTACCTTGATCGAACTAATTGTCGTTATTCTATTGCTTGGCATTGTTTCTGTTTATGCGGCGAGCCGCTACAGTGGTGTTTCCACATTTTCTACCATTACGACGCAAAGTGAAGTTCTGGCCTCATTACGTTTAACGCAAAACCGCGCTATGCAGCGCACTGGCTATTGTAACCGCTGGTTGGTTAGTAATAATCAAGCGCAACAAGTGTCTCCTTCCGTTTCTGCTGGTGCTTGCACCACCTCACTACCCAATCCGTCGGCAGACAGCAGTTTTGTTGATGCGGCAGCAAACGATATTACCCTGACATTGACCAACAACGACGGTAGCCACTATTTTGATTTTGATAGCTTAGGGCGCGCCACTCAATGCCTTGCCGCTCAATGTACAGTGACAGTAAGCAACCCCCAGTCGGGAGAGTCTCGCCAAGTGTGCATCAATAGCGAAGGGTTTATTTATGGCTGCTAAGCGAACAAGAGGCTTTACCTTAATCGAGATGATCATTGTGATCACCTTGATTGCGATTGCTATGACCGGCATCACCGCTGCGCTTTATCCGCGTTCTCAGCAGAGTGCTGAACAGGTATTGGCGGTGAAAGCGGCTGAGCTTGGTCGCGCCGTATTAGATGAGGTAATGGGCCGCGCTTTTGACGAAAAATCTGGCCCCAATGGTGGGGTGCCGGAGTGTGTATTGGTGACTACCGCAGGGCGAACTTGCACCTTGCCAAGCGCGCTTGGGCCTGACGTGGGTGAAAATGCGAATACGCTTTATAACGATGTTGATGATTTTCATGGCTTAACTGGTTCAGTTAAAGATGTATTAGGCGCTGATATTAGTGCTGATTACCAACGTTATAACGTTGAGATTAAAGTGTTTTATGAACAAAATAACAGCGGTTTTATGACCGGGCAAGATGCAGGCACGATAACCGACTATAAACGAATATCGGTAGTGATCATCGACCCTAGTGGTAACCGCTATCCTTTCGCTGCAACGAGGGGAAACTTTTAATGCGTGGTTTTACCCTGATTGAAATGGTGATTTCCATCATTCTTTTATCGGTCGTTGGGCTGTTTTTAGGTTCAGTGATTAGCCAAGGGATGGGAATTTATGTCGATACCACCGCGCGCGAAGCGCTTATCCAACAAGGGCGTTTTATTACAGAACGTTTAAGCCGAGAATTAAGAGAAGCCGTACCCAACAGTGTGCTGGTTGAAAATGACTGTATTGAGTTTTTACCTATCACCAATAGCGCGATTTACAATAATCTTCCTTCCCCTCAAGCGGCATCAAGTGCGATTCGTATTCTGCCTATAAATAAAAGCGTCTCGAAAGGAGAGCGACTCGTCGTTTATCCAACCAATGCGGCATTATTACGCCAAGCCGCTTCGGTAAATGGTCAGGTGGCAGAAGTGGATGCTGATGTTGAGTTTACCGATGTGAACCGTGCCACTATGGTTGATGTCTCGCTGACTCAAGCGACCGGTTTTTCAATTCAATCTCCGGCTAAGCGACTCTATTTTTATCGTGCCCCCGTTGCCTTTTGTTATCAAAATCAGCGCATTTATCGTTACGCTAGCTACCCTTTAAATCGCCTTGCGCTAACACCGACTCAGCTTGGAAGTGGAGTGCTAGTCGCTGAAAATCTTAGCCAAGCCAGTTTTCAAGTTACACAGCCTGAGTTGCAACGAAATGGGTTAATTAAAATTGAATTAACGTTTTCTGACCGTGGTGAGGAGATCAAGTTTGACCATGATGCGCTTATCTACAACACGCCATAGGCAACAAGGCAGCGGTTTGGTGTTAGTTATTTTTATCATTGTGGTGGTGGGCTTTGTTGCTGCGGTTGCCAACCGAAATCAACAGCGCAATAGCCAACAATTGGTATCAATGGTCTTAGGCACAAGAGCTGAAATGGCCGCTCGCTCTGCAATGCAAATCGATATTAGCCGTTTTTATAGATCACAGGCACAAGGAAGCTGCCGGCTTGGCGCTGATACTAACTATACTTTTGAAGGTGAAGGGCTTGAGCGGTGTCAGGCAAAGGTCTCTTGTCGTTCAATTGGGGTGCTAGATGATAGTGGATATCAGGTTTATCAATTAGAGAGTACCGGAACCTGTAAAGCAGGAGATAGTTTCTATCAAAGAATTATTGAGGCTGGAATTCGTGATGATAGTTAGGCCATTGGGTCAGTTTGCATTTTGTATTTTAATGTTGTGCTTTGCCAGTTTGGCTAAAGCACTGGCACCGATTGATGAGTCTGTGTATTTCCCGAATAGCGCACAAGGGCATGCCGTCAGTGGCAGTTGCAGTAATATTTCCGGTTCGCAATTGATCCAATATGGTAGCTCACAGATCAAAGGCACATATGGCGTTGATTTACCATTTTGTACTATAAACACAAGCAATGAGAGACAGGACAGCAGTTGTGATGATAGTGCTGGTAATGGTGTGCTTTGTAATGTGTCAGGCTCTCCAACGCCAGAGTTAAATTTAGATAATTTTAAAAATAATAACGGTGGTAGCTCAATCGGTTACTGTGATTCTGGGGACCGCTTATCCATTAATGACCCCAATACACAGGATATTTCTTTATACAGTAATTGCACTTTAGAGTTTGATAGTTCAAGAACGGAATATCGAGTGAATTCACTGGCGATGGGCAGCAATGCTGAAGTGATACTTCATACTGGTGATTATTGGTTTAATTCGCTGCAACTAAATGGCAGCAGCAAGATAATCGCAAATGGTGATGTGAGAATTTTCGTTAATGGCAATATCGCATTAAATACAGCAGCCACTATTGAAGCCTCGATTAATAGTAACGTTCAAGTCATTGGATATAGCGGTGCTGAGCTCGAAGGTGACACACAAATAACGGGTGATTTATATATATCGGAGACTTTGAATCTCTATAATTCAGCCAGAATTGTCGGTCGTACCAATAGCCGTAAATTGATAATGACTGATGATGCGGTCATCGAGGGCAGTAATACCCTGCCATCGAATCCTGTCATGTGGTTAAAAATGGATGAGGGCAGTTGGGATAATCTTCAAGGTACTGTTGCTGATAGTTCGGGAAATAATCTTCATGGCCGAGCGATTAATGGAGCGAGCACTGCACAGAATTCGCCTGCCTTACCTGAGATTAATAACTTAGGGACATGTGGTTATGGTGAGTTTACACATGCACGCAATCAGTATGTAGAGGTGCCATACGATAACAAATTGGATCTGGATAAAGAGTTAACGATTTCAGCATGGGTGTATCCTAAGAGTCGCCCTAATGGCGGCTTATACAGCATCTTATCTAAAGATAACA
Organism: Vibrio aestuarianus; assembly: GCF_012395185.1. GTDB lineage: Bacteria > Pseudomonadota > Gammaproteobacteria > Enterobacterales > Vibrionaceae > Vibrio > Vibrio aestuarianus. The sequence goes on along the minus strand of NZ_JAAZTU010000005.1, from coordinate 120,139 downwards.
ACTATGAATTTCATATAAACTCAGCAGGTTATGTCTATTGGTGGTGGCAAGAAAAAAATGGTTCAACCCGTTCTTTAGCCAGTACATCACGCATTCCTAATGGCCAATGGAGCCACGTTACTATTCGCTATAATTTTAAAAATAGCAGTGCAAGTATTTTTATTAATGGTGTGTTGGCGGGGTCTCGAACATCGAATCAAAACAAACAACTGCAAACCAATAATCTCCCTTTGCAAATAGGGCAAGATCAAAATTTTTCTGGGCGTGCGTTTGATGGATATATTGATGAGGTTTTGATTTTTAATCGTTCATTAACCGATCAGCAAGTTTGGGACCTTTATAACCAGCGTCACCTATGTGGAGGTCTCACGCCAAGTTGTTTTACCGATGATTTTCAAAGCAAACCTTTGGATGAGCAGTGGCGCGTTTTTAGTAGTAGCGGTACATTTACCCCCTCGATCGTTAACCAGCGTTTACGCTTGACTCAGGCGGTGGGGAATCAGGCTACTGCTTCAACCTTCCAACGTATATTTCCAGCGGCACATAATAAAATCGATGTTGAGTTTGATTATTTTGCTTATGGAGGTTCGGGAGCTGATGGCGTAGCCATCGTCTTTTCTGATGCGAGTATAACTCCACAAGTGGGAGCATTTGGTGGCCCGTTAGGTTATGGCTATAAAACTTATGAGCAGAAGCCGGGGTTTGCGGGTGGCTGGCTGGGGATTGGTATTGATGAATTTGGTAACTATTCCATCGAGGGCGGCCCTGATGGGCCGGGGCGTCGAAGACAAGCCGTTGCACTGAGAGGCTCCGGTAGTGGTTATAGTGGTTACGGTTATTTAGCCGGTACTTGTAATAATGGTTCACAAAACAGTAATGGCGACTGCTTAAATCCTAAAATCGATAGCAATAATGGTAACCCTTTACATCGTTATCAAATCTCGATCGATTCGACGCAATCGGGTGTATCTAATGTCACCATCAAACGCAAAGTGGGATCAAATAATTGGGAAACATTAATTGGACCTATTAACGTCTTAAGCTTTGCTGGGCAAAGTAATGTTCCTGATGATCTGTTACTTTCCATTACAGGGTCAACGGGAGGCTCAACTAATTATCATGAAATTGATAATTTTGAAGTATGTGCGCTCGATTCACGACCAGTTGGAGAGCAGATTAATCACTTCCGTATCTCTTTGCCTGCGCAAGGGTTAACTTGTGCCGCTTCTGATGTTTCTATAAAAGCGTGTGCCGACGACAGCTGTAATAATTTATTCACTGATCCCGTGACGGCTTATCTAATACCGAATTCCTTGCCAAGCGCCAGTGGTGGTTGGGTGGATGGCTCAACATTATCGTTTAGCAATGGTGTCGGCAATGCTCAATTAAGGCGTAACAGTGCAGGTAATGTCACTGTTGGTGTATCTGGATCTATTCCTACCGCGATCGCCTTCAATGATACGTTATGTAGCCATAATGGTGATGCTGGTCCATTTTCGACTAACAATTGCACCATCACTTTTGCTGACAGTGGTTTTATTTTGGATGTGCCGAATTCTTATGCCAATCAAACGGTAGCAGGAACCATTAAAGCGGTACGTAAAGACAATGTTTCGCAACAGTGTTTGCCTAGCTTCCAGAATGTACCGAAATCCGTTTCTTTTTGGAGTGATTACTTGAGTCCAAGTGCAGGGCAAGGTTTCACAGCTAACACCGTTGGAGTGAATAATGTTGCTGTAGGGCAATCATCAAATACTTCGGTTCCGGTCAATCTTAATTTCAACCAAAATGGCGAGGCGAGCATTAGTGTCTCTTATCGTGATGCAGGTAGCCTCGCTTTAAATGCACGTTTTGATGGTAGTGGAGAAGAGCAGGATTTAACGCTCACAGGACAAGATAGTTTTGTTCGTGTCCCTCGTGCTTTAGTGCTCAGTGCAACTAATTATTATGGTAATGATGGAGCGTGTCCAAGTGCCGATATGAGCTGTAATATTTTTGCTAGGGCTGATGAAAACTTCAATCTGCACGTCAAGGCGGTAGCGGCTGAACCCGTTGAAGATAATGATTTCACCAATAATCTTGGTGTGACAAATTATCAGCAAACAAATATTGAGCTCTCGCATACACTAATAGAGCCGGTAAGTGGCGTGCCGGGTAATCTTGGTGAAGTGGAATACAATCATCAATTGGGCAGTTCAACCACTGTGCTACAAAAAGTGAGTGAAGTTGGGGCATTTGATTTTTCTTTGCTGTCGCCGACTTCTTACCTTGGCGTTGATTTATTAGCGGAAAATTTACCAATTACTATGGTATCAACGGGGCCCGTTGGGCGTTTTATTCCCGCTTACTTTTCTCCAACCTCGGTTGTGACAAGCCTAAAGGCTGAATGTGAGGTTACTTCTTCAAGCACGGAATCCTTTAGCTATTTAGGGCAACCTTTTGGGTATCAAGAAAATCCTGGTGTCTACTTAAACCCAAGATCTGCGTTAGGCAGTGAAACGGTCAATTATTTCGACAGTACTTGGTGGCGTTATAACCAACAGTGGGATAATCGTGTCTATGAGGATACCGTGCATAATTTATTAATCAGCTTTGATAAAGATGCGACTAGCGTAAACCGAATTAACGCGGGGGATTCTCGTATTGAGCTTTTAGGCGAAGAGTTAATTTATCAAAAACCACCACAGGCGATTGTCCCTTTTAATAGCAAACTAGAGCTTACTCTCGCTGCGTCCGATCTTACTGATCTCGATGGTGTTTGTTATAGGGCGACGGCAAGCAGCCCTTGCATAGACTATACGATTGCCGATATTGATAACGAAATGAGACTGCGTTGGGGAAAACTGGTGATCCACGACACTTACGGCCCAGAAACAGCACCGTTATTGCAACAGGTGGTGAGTGAATATTATTCGACAAATGGTTTTGTCATTAACAGTTTCGATAGTTGTACTCAGTTGCCAGACATTGCGAATTTCACTTTAACAGCGACGGATCTGACTTTAGGCTCGGGTGGCCCACCGGCTGTAGAGGCGACCCTAACGAATCGTACATTATCATCTGGTGTGACAACGATTAAATTCTCTGCTCCAGGTGCGGGGGAGCAAGGATTTATTGATACTTTACTCGATCTTGATGCCAATGGTTTGCCTTGGTTACGCATCGATGAAGATCAAGATGGCAGTTTTGAAAACGGCGTATCGGGACGAGTTCAATTTGGTTTGTATCGGGGAAGTGATCGCGTTATCTGGTGGCGCGAAAGAAATTAATCGATGAATGAGTTCAATTTTGCGCGTTTTTTCCTACCTAAGTTAGGGATCTGTTAGAAATTACGGGTTTCGGTTCATGTTTATGTAGCAATGCCTTGCTGTGATGGCGAGGCATTGGTACATTTAGTGCAATTTTTTATCTTCTAATTCTTGCAGGACGAGCGAAGAATATGTTCAAAAAACTGCGTGGCATGTTTTCTAACGACCTATCGATCGATTTAGGTACCGCCAATACTCTTATTTACGTTAAAGGACAAGGTATTGTCCTCGACGAACCTTCCGTTGTTGCTATTCGTCAAGACAAAGGTCGTGGCGGTAAAAGCGTTGCTGCTGTCGGTCATGCGGCGAAGCAAATGCTAGGTCGTACACCGGGCAATATTTCTGCTATTCGTCCCATGAAAGACGGCGTTATTGCTGACTTCTATGTGACTGAAAAAATGCTGCAGCACTTTATCAAACAAGTGCATGACAACAGTGTCCTTAAACCAAGCCCTCGTGTTCTTGTGTGTGTACCTTGTGGTTCAACTCAAGTTGAGCGTCGTGCTATTCGTGAGTCTGCACTCGGTGCTGGTGCTCGTGAAGTATATTTGATTGATGAGCCAATGGCGGCGGCAATCGGTGCTGGTCTACGCGTATCAGAGCCGACCGGTTCAATGGTGGTCGATATCGGTGGTGGTACGACCGAAGTTGCGGTTATCTCACTGAACGGTGTGGTTTATTCTTCTTCAGTTCGTATCGGTGGTGACCGTTTTGATGAAGCTATCATCAACTATGTACGTCGTAACTACGGCAGCTTAATTGGTGAAGCCACGGCAGAAAAAATTAAGCACGAGATCGGTTCAGCTTATCCTGGTGATGAAGTGATGGAAATTGAAGTGCGTGGTCGTAACCTGGCTGAAGGTGTGCCGCGTAGCTTTACTTTGAATTCCAACGAAATCTTAGAAGCACTTCAAGAGCCTCTTAGCGGTATCGTTTCTGCGGTGATGGTTGCGCTTGAACAGTGTCCACCAGAATTGGCTTCTGATATTTCAGAAAATGGTATGGTGCTGACTGGTGGTGGCGCACTACTGAAAGATATCGATCGTCTATTAATGGAAGAGACAGGCATTCCAGTGGTTGTCGCTGATGATCCTCTAACTTGTGTCGCCCTTGGTGGTGGTAAAGCGTTAGAAATGATCGATATGCACGGTGGCGACCTATTTAGCGAAGAATAATGGCTTTGAGAGCCGTTGTGCTCTCATCATGAAATCTAGGATTTTTATAGAATGAAGCCAATATTTGGTCGAGGACCATCTCTTCAGCTACGTCTCTTTTTCGCTGTCATTATATCAGCCAGTTTAATGCTGGCTGATAGTCGTTTAGGCGCATTTTCTAACGTCAGGTTTTTTTTAAATAGTTTAGTTGCCCCGATTCAATATGCCGCTGATTTACCGCGCAGTATGTTTGATGGGGTTTATGAACGATTTACAACACACCAACATCTTTTAGAATCTAATCAAAGACTGAAACGAGAAGCTTTGAGTCTGAAAAGTGATTTGATTTTATTTGACCAATATCGTGAAGAAAATCAGCGCTTGCGCAAACTACTTGGCTCTTCTTTTGTTCGTGACGAAAAGAAGGTCGTTACCGAAGTCATGGCGGTAGACACCTCACCTTATCGGCATCAAGTTGTGATCGATAAAGGGCGTATTGATGGGGTCTATGAAGGGCAACCGGTTATCAACGATAAAGGCATTGTTGGGCAAGTTACGTTTGTTGCGGCACATAATAGCCGTGTGTTGTTACTTACCGATTCCAATAGCGCCATTCCGGTGCAGATCATCCGTAACGACATTCGGGTCATTGCTTCTGGTAATGGTCAGATTGATCGAATTCAGTTAGAGCACATCCCAACGAGCACTGATGTTGAAGTGGGTGATTTATTAGTGACATCAGGTCTAGGTGGTGTTTATCCAGAAGGATACCCAGTGGCGCACGTTTCTGTGGTTGATAAAGACACGCAGCGCGAGTTTGCTTCTATCATTGCTGACCCTGTTGTCGATTTTGATCGGCTGCGGTACTTGTTACTTATTTGGCCTAATGAAGACCGCCAACATAAAGTATTACAAGCAACACCAGAGCAAATGTCAGAGGACGTAGAGCATGGCCAATAGAGTATTTCGCGGTAAATTGGTTATTGGTGTTTCGTTTCTTTTCGCTCTGATTTTGCAAACTATTCCATGGCCTGGTGAATTAGATCTGATGCGCCCATCATGGTTATTGCTGGTTGCGTGTTATTGGGTGCTGGCTTTGCCGTATCGAATCAACGTCGGCACCGCATTAATCCTTGGTTTACTTTGGGATTTATTGCTCGGTTCTACACTCGGTATTCGCGGTATGATGATGGCGATCGTGATCTATTTGGTTGCGATCAACTTTTTAGTATTACGCAATATGGCGTTGTGGCAACAAGCGGTAGTGATTGGTTTGCTTTCGATGTTGCTAGATGTATTGATTTTCTTTGGTGAATATTTGATTCAAGATGTGACTTTCAATCCTCTTTCACTATGGAGTGGGTTGATTAACTGCATTTTATGGCCATGGATGTTTTTACTACTGCGTCGAGTTCGTCGCCATTGGCATGTGAAGTGATGAGTAAAAAAATTGTTTTAGCCTCTGGCTCGCCAAGACGCCGAGAATTGCTCGCCCAATTGGGTTATCAATTTGATATTAACGTACCTAATGTGGAAGAAACGCGACAAGCGGATGAAAGCCCGAAAGCTTACGTTGAGCGACTCTCTCGTGATAAAGCGTTTGCCGGACTTAAGCTGACTTCCTCTGATGCGATTGTTATCGGTTCAGATACCATCGTTGTGCAAGGTGATTCCGTACTGGAAAAACCGATTGATTTTGACCATGCTCAACAAATGTTACGCCATTTATCGGGGACTAAGCATCAAGTGATGACTGCAGTAACCGTAGCAACAAATGATCACTATAAATCCGTGGTTGTTACCACGGATGTTTGGTTTAAACCCCTGTCAGACAATGAAATAGAACAATATTGGCAGTCAGGTGAACCATGCGATAAAGCTGGCAGTTATGGCATTCAAGGATTGGGTGGACGATTTGTAACGAGGATCGAAGGCAGTTATTACGCCGTTGTAGGGTTACCGCTATTTGAAACTGACCAGCTCTTGCACGAATTCTTATAATTTAACATTGAGGTGTGCTCATGAGTGCAGAGTTGATACTAAATGTCACCCCGAGTGAAACTCGTGTGGCGATGATTGAAGGTGGAGTTCTTCAAGAGATCCATATTGAACGTGAAGCAAAGCGCGGTATTGTCGGCAATATTTACAAAGGCAAAGTCAGCCGGGTTTTACCTGGTATGCAAGCGGCTTTTGTCGATATTGGCTTAGATAAAGCCGCTTTCTTGCACGCGTCCGACATCGTTCCTCATACCGAATGCGTTGCTGAAAATGAGAAACAGCAATTTCAAGTACGTGATATTTCAGAATTGGTTCGTCAAGGTCAAGATATCGTAGTGCAAGTGGTGAAAGACCCTCTAGGCACCAAGGGCGCTCGTTTGACAACCGATATTACCATTCCTTCTCGCTATTTAGTGTTTATGCCCGGAGCGAGTCATGTGGGTGTTTCACAACGTATTGAAAGTGAATGTGAGCGTGAGCGGCTAAAAAAAGTAGTTTCACATTACTGTGATGAACATGGTGGCTTTATCATTCGCACGGCTGCGGAAGGGGCGGATGAAAAAGAGCTGTCGCAAGATGCTGCCTTTCTTAAACGCTTATGGTCGAAAGTGTTAGAACGACGTGTAAAGTACAAAACACGCACTACTTTGTACGGTGAATTAGGTCTATCTCAACGTATTTTACGAGATTTTGTCGGCACAGAACTGACTAAGATCCTCATTGACTCACGTCTTGAATTTGAAAACCTCAAAGAATTCACCTCTGAATACGTGCCAGAGCTTACCGAAAAGCTTGAACTATATGAAGGGGATAAACCAATTTTCGACATGTATGACACCGAAAATGAAATTCAACGCTCTCTAGAGAGAAAGGTTGAGCTTAAATCTGGTGGCTATCTGATCATCGATCAAACCGAAGCAATGACCACAGTTGATATTAATACTGGTGCGTTTGTCGGTCGTCGTAACCTTGAAGAAACCATCTTTAACACCAACATTGAAGCAACCCAGGCGATCGCTCGTCAGCTTAGGTTACGTAATCTTGGTGGCATCATCATTATTGATTTTATCGATATGATGTCAGAAGAGCATCGTAAGCGGGTACTCGCTTCATTAGATGCTGCGTTATCTAAAGATCGTGTAAAAACCAACATCAACGGCTTTACGCAACTCGGATTGGTAGAGATGACGCGTAAACGCACACGCGAAAGTATTGAACATGTGCTCTGTTCTTCTTGTCCAACCTGTGAGGGTCGTGGCAGTGTGAAGACGGTTGAGACTGTTTGTTTTGAAATATTACGTGAAATTACACGCGTCAATCGCGCCTACGATTCGGATAAATTTGTGGTGTATGCATCGCCAGCTGTGGCAGAAAGTTTGCAAGGAGATGAGTCTCATGCTCTGGCTGAACTGGAAGTCTTTATTGGTAAAGAAGTGCGTATTCAGGCTGAGCCACTGTATATTCAAGAGCAATTTGACGTTGTAATGATGTAGTAGGACCTTTGTGATATCACCTTTTACGCGCCTCTGGCGCATCGTGTTATGGCTACTAGTCAGTGCCATGGTGGTCTTAGCCATTGCTGTGACCACCTTGCGTGTTGCACTGCCACAAATGAATCGTTTTCAGGGCGAGATTCAGCATTGGATCAACCAAAACTCAGGCTTTGAATTTGAGCTCAGTGAGGTAAAGGGATTCTGGCGTAATACGCACCCTTCTATTGCCTTAAAAGGGCTACAAGCTAATTTACCCGATGGTTCGAAAATTTATTTTTCCGCCCAGCAAATTGATGTTGAGTTTGACCTTATTCAATCTCTGTTACAGTTACAGCCTGTCATTGCTGACCTAAGCGTACATCAACTCAAACTGGATATTCGTTCAGTAAATTGGTTAGAACTTAATAAAGATGATAATCCTCAAAATAACACTCAGAGCAGTGTCATTCATCGTTTAGATAACTTACTGCTACGGCAACTGGATGATTTTGCGTTGCTCGACTCTACTGTCTTTTATCAGTCGGTAGCGGGCGATATTCGTCAGTTAGATATAGAGCGTCTGCGTTGGCAAAATAATGGCGCTGAGCATAAAGCGGAAGGTGTGGTCAGTATTGCTGATACCAGTATCAACTCTTTGTTGGTGAGTGCTAACTTCGAAGATCATGGTTCATTGCTTGATATTTCTGGCAATTTCTATGTCAGTGCTGACAATATTAAAATCGGGCCTTGGCTAACACGTTACTTGAAAGATGAAACCGGGATTGAAAAAGGCAACATTAGCTTTGATGGTTGGCTAACGGCTCAACATAACCAGCCAGTCGATGGTTATGTTGAGCTAAAACCGTCAGAACTGGTGTGGCATGATGAACGTCAACATGATCTGCTATTAGAATCAGGAACGGTTAAGCTTTCTCCTGTGGATAAAGGTTGGCAAGTAAATGCTTACTCACTAAAACTTCGTACGGATGATGATGCATGGCCAGATCTTGATGTCGCTTTTGATTGGCATCCTAGCCAATGGCGCTTAAACCTTTCTCAATTGGACATTAAAACACTGCTTCCGTTGGTCAAACTTGCACCTGATTCATCGAAAACCAACCAGCTTTTGCAACAGTTAAACTTTGGCGGCACACTGGAAGATATCCGGTTGAGTAAAGGCGAAACGCTAAATTCACTGAAATATTCTGCCAAATTGAATGACGGTTCAATGGCGCAATGGAAGTTATTGCCTGAAGTTCATCACCTGCAAGCTGCGATTTCTGGTAATACAGAACAAGCCAGAGCCAAGGTCACTTTGATTGATGATGTGTTACCGTATGGCGAAGTCTTCCAAGCGCCATTAAATATCCGCCAAGCTGAAGTTGATATTGTCTGGCAACAGCAGGTTGACGGTTGGTCATTATGGGCCGATAAAGTCACTGCAGCAACGCCCGATCTACAAGTGCTTGGTGCATTTCGCCTCGATTTTCCTGAGCAGAAAAGCCCTTTGCTTTCATTCTATGCGGAAGCGGATTTATACAACGCTGGTGAAACGTGGCGTTATTTACCAACGCTTGCGATGGGTCGTAGTTTAACCGATTATCTTTCAACGGCTATTCAGGCCGGTAAAGTCACTACTTCTAAACTATTGTGGTACGGTGAACTGGCAGATTTCCCTTACGACAAAAATAACGGCATGTTCCAGGCGTGGGTTGGATTAAAACAAGCTAAGTTTAGTTTTGATACCGCATGGCCACCGATCACCGATTTGCAGCTTGATCTGTTATTTGAAAATGATGTGATGTATTTAGATTCACATTCTGCAACGTTAATGGATGTAGCAGCCAAAAGAATTACAGGTCGTATCCCCAAGCTTGCACCGGGTGGTCATATAGAAATTGAAGCCACGGCGGTAGCGCAAGGCAACGCAGTTCGTGATTACATGACTTCCACACCGTTGGTTGATTCGGTTGGTGCGGCATTAACCGCTATTCAAGTGAGTGGCGAAGTTCAATCACAATTTCAGCTCAATATCCCTTTTGATCACGATAGAGAAGCCAGAGCGTGGGGTTGGGCTGACTTAAACAGTAACCATGTCCAAATTAATGCACCACCAATGACACTGGACGGGGTATCAGGACGAATTGAATTTGATAATGATGTCGTAACGGCGGCCGGTCTTTCCGCTGAACTGCTGACTCAGCCAATCTCTGTCGATTTTAAGGGGGAAAATGTCCCTCAAGGTTACTCAGTGAAGATTGATGCGCTAGGTGATTGGGACATAAAACCGTTGACCCCGTTTGTTGGTGAACGTTGGGTGAGTCGTTTAGGTGGTCATGCACCATGGCAAATGGGCGTTGATCTCCAGCTCAATGATATTGGTTTTACTTACCAAATTGATAGCACAGCAGATATGAAGATGATCGAAAGTGATTACCCATATCCATTGAAAAAATCATCTAATGTGGCGGGTAGAGCGCGTTTGCAAGCCTCTGGAAATCAAGAGTCGATTACGGCTCGCTTACAATTGCCACAAGTTAAATACCAAGCGGAAATAGACATAACGCCTAATACACCAGTGCTTACCGCCACCAACCTAGTGGTTGGAAATGGAAATTTCAGAATTAGCCCTGTCGTGGGGCATTATGCTCTGATACGTAGTGATCAATTTGATTTAGACCAGTGGTTAAACGTAGCCAATGAACCTCAGCCAAAAGCTAGTGCTGTGCTTGATAAAATGAACACTCCGACTATTCCACAGCCAGAAAAGATTAATGTTAACGTCAAGGAATTGATGTTAGCTGGGCTTGAATGGCACGATGTTGATTTTAGTGCAAGACGTAAAAACCTAGGGTGGTTGGTACAACTTGACAGTCAAGAAGTCAAAGGACAAGCCAGTTATATTGAGCCTTATGATTTGTCTGTCTCATTAGAACGTCTGCATGTTTACATTCCATCTTTAGATACTTTGTATGACGATAATAATAAAAACTTACTAGTGGATTCAGATCGTCAAGCCGAGCCTCTTATTTCTGATTTTGACCGCCAGTTTCATCAGTTGATGCCAAACTTAACCTTAGCTATCGATGATTTTTGGTTGCAAGGGTATAAAATTGGTCAGTTAAATATGGACTTCCAACGCCATGGTGACACGCTCGAATGGAAGAGTATTGACATCAATAGCGGTACTAACCAGATCAATATAGATGGTACTTGGACGCTCAGCGAGCAAACCAGTCACACTGTTTTCAACCTCAATATGAAAGGTGACAATAACAGCGATGTAATGGAACGTTTTGGTATTAGTTCCGGCATTCAGAAAGCGCCTTTTGAATTGTCCACTGAAAGTAATTGGGATGGCGCACCATGGTCAATGAAGATCAATACGCTACAAGGACAACTCAGAACTAAATTAGGAAAAGGTATCATTTCAGATGTAAGTGGCGCGGCGCGGTTACTTGGTTTGTTTAGTTTAGATTCGATCATCCGTAAGATGCAGCTCGATTTTAGCGACGTGTTTGATAAAGGTATGGCATTTAACTCGATTACCGGTAGCGGTGAAATTTCCCAAGGGGTATTTGTGACTAATAATATCGAGATGGATGCGGTTGCGGGTGACATGAAAATTAAAGGGTTAGCCAACCTTAATACACGGATAGTCGATGCTGAAGTTAACTTTGTGCCTGATATTACCTCTGGCATTCCAGTACTGACAGCGTTTGCGGTAACGCCACAAACCGCGTTGTATGTATTGGCAATTACCACGGTCATTGCGCCCGTAGTGGAAGTGTTTAGCCAAGTGAACTATGAGGTTAAAGGGCCCATTAACGCTCCTGTTGTTAAAGAACTGTCACGTAGCAAAGGTGAATTCAAACTGCCCGAAAAACTGAGAAATATCGCAGAAAAATAAGGACACAAGCATGGATAGCGTAGGACTTATTCAAATGACTTCCGGCCCTCGGCCGGATTTGAATCTTGCTGATATCGAGCAACAAGTTAGTCAGTTGGCTGCTCAAGGCGCTCAATGGGTTGTCACACCAGAAAACTCGATTGTATTTGGTACTCGGCAAGATTATCACCAATATGCAGAGCCACTAGGGCAAGGTGATATTCAAGCCAAGTTAGCATCGATTGCGCGTCAGTATCGGGTCTGGTTGTTGGTTGGTAGTATGCCGATTAAGCAAGGTGCTGCTGTGACGACAACATCGTTGCTGTTTGATGCGCAAGGCACACTTTGCGCACATTACGATAAGCTACATATGTTTGATGTTGATGTTACCGATGGCCATCAACGCTATCGAGAGTCTGAAACTTTTACCCCCGGCACAAAGCTGAATGTTGTTTCGACACCATTTGGTCAAATAGGTCTATCCATCTGTTATGATGTTCGCTTTCCTCATTTGTATTCTCAGCTTCGAAAACAAGGTGCACAGATTTTAATAGTTCCCGCAGCTTTTACCGCTGTGACTGGACAAGCACATTGGGAAATTCTGCTGCGAGCGCGAGCGATAGAAAATCAGTGTTGGGTCGTTGCCGTCGGGCAAACGGGCGTTCATCCATGTGGGCGTGAAACTTGGGGGCATTCTATGGTTATCAATCCTTGGGGTGAAGTTGTCGCAAGCTTAGCCAACCAAGCTGATAACTTGGTGGTTGATATTGATTTAAGCATCGTTGAGCAGATTCGCCAACGCATGCCCATTGCCACACATACACGATTCACGAATCAATTTATAGATGATAAGAGCAAACTATGAGTATTAACCGCATTGAAGATGCACTATTAAAACCCGCTGGCTTAACTGAGCAAGATATTGCTGACACGCTAGCGAGCATTGCCACTCGCCAAATTGATTATGCCGATATCTATTTTCAATCTAGCTGGCATGAGTCATTGGTACTTGAAGACAGCATTATCAAAGATGGTTCATTTAATATCGACTGCGGTGTTGGCGTACGCGCTGTTACCGGAGAGAAAACGGGGTTTGCCTATTCAGACCAAATTCAACTTGAAGGGTTGAAACAAAGTGCTATGGCGGCGCGTGGTATTGCTCAGCAAGGTAAAAATGGCCGTGTTCAAGCATTTAAGCGAACCGATAACCAAGCCTTTTACTCTGCGGATAATCCATTAGAAAGCTGGCAAAAGCAGCAAAAAACAGATCTCCTCAAAGAGCTCGATGCTTACATCCGAACTAAAGAGCCAATGGTTCAGGAGGTGTCGGTTAGCTTAAGTGGTGTGCACGAACAAATGTTAGTCGCTGCCACTGATGGCACTTATGCTGGGGATATACGCCCATTGGTTCGTTTGTCTATCAGCGTATTGGCTCAAAAAGGTGACCGCCGTGAGCGCGGTAGTGCTGGTGGTGGTGGACGCTTTGGCTACGACTTTTTCTTGACTGAACAAGACGGAAGCAAAATTGCTTTCCAATTTGCAGATGAAGCGATTCGCCAAGCGTTAGTGAATTTAGAAGCGGTAGCCGCTCCCGCAGGCACTATGCCAGTGGTCTTGGGTTCTGGCTGGCCGGGTGTACTGCTTCACGAAGCGGTCGGACATGGTCTGGAAGGTGATTTCAACCGTAAAGGCTCATCGGTATTTTCCGGTAAGATCGGCCAAAAAGTGACGTCAGATCTTTGTACTATTGTTGATGATGGCACTTTGAAAGATTTGCGTGGTTCACTCAATGTTGATGATGAAGGGGTGAACGGCCAATATAATACCTTGATTGAAAAGGGCGTATTAAAAGGCTACATGCAAGATAAGCTTAATGCGCGCTTGATGGGCGTGAACCCGACCGGTAACGGTCGTCGTGAATCTTACGCACATTTGCCTATGCCGCGTATGACCAATACTTACATGTTGCCAGGTGAACACACACCAGAAGAGATCATTTCTACCGTTAAAAAAGGGGTGTATGCGCCTAACTTTGGCGGTGGTCAGGTCGATATTACATCTGGTAAGTTTGTTTTCTCAGCTTCAGAAGCTTACATGATTGAAAATGGTAAGATCACTCACCCAATTAAAGGTGCAACCTTGATTGGTTCAGGGATTGAAGCTATGCAGCAGGTGTCGATGGTCGGCAATGATCTAAGCATTGACCGTGGTGTTGGCGTGTGTGGTAAAGCAGGACAAAGTGTACCAGTGGGTGTCGGTCAGCCCACACTTAAACTTGATTCCTTGACGGTTGGCGGCACGGAATAAGCACTTTTGGGGTGGTTGGATTTACAAAAAGCGGCGATATGATTCGCCGCTTTTTTATGATGCAATACTTACCAAGTTAGAAACGGTTAAATGCCATCGCGTTCAATTGGGCAACTCATACAGCGTGCTCCACCGCGACCGCGACCAAGCTCATTTCCTGGAATCGTAAGTACTTCAATACCTGCTTTATCGTATTTTTCGTTGGTATACACATTGCGTTCGTAACCGATAACCACGCCTGGCTTTACTGTCAGTACGTTGTTAGCGTCATTCCACTGTTCACGCTCTGCTTCATAGCTGTCACCACCAGTGGTGATGATTTTAAGGTAATCAACCTCGAGGGCCGATTCAATGGCGTGAATATAACTGGGAACATTTTCTACCTGTATATCAGCATCGTTTTTTGGTGTTAAACGCCAGGTATCTAAGTCTTTACGCATAATTTCCGGATAGACAGAGAACGTATCAATATCCATATGTGTCATGACGGTATCTAGGTGCATGCAAGAGCGATGTTTGGGTAAATTAACCGCAATTACCTCTTTGGCTTGACCATGTTTGAATAGGTTCGCCGCTAAATTTTCTACACCTTGTGGTGTGGTTCGTTCTGAAATACCAATCAGAACCGCACCTTTACCAATCACCAGTACGTCACCACCCTCAATATTGGCATTATCGTAATGCAGAGCTTCATCGCCAAAATATTTAATGAAATCTTGACCAGCAAAGACTGGGTGCCAGCGATAAATTGCACGCAGATGGTTAGTTTCACGTTGACGAGCCGGTTTCATCATTGGGTTGAGTGATACGCCACCGTATACCCAGCATGATGTATCACGAGTGAATAGGTGGTTGGGTAGAGGCTCAATCACAAAATCCAATGGTCTATGCATCTTTGGTAGCATCGATGATGAAGGTATCGGTAGTTCCGAATAGGCTAGCCCACCAAGTAAAATAGTGGCAAGGTGCTCGTTGTCCATCTCGGCTAGATAACGGCGAAGATCGCGAGCAAAGATCGGCCCGTAGCGAAAATCAGATATCTGAGTATCAAGCAGCCAGGTTTTTGCTTCTGCCACCGCTAAGGTATCGACTAAAAGATCATGCAATAGCAATACTTCGACATCCTGCTTTCTTAGTGTATCAGCAAAAGCATCGTGTTCTTTTCCCGCATCTTCTACCGCGAGAACGTCATCAAACAGCAGTTCATGACAGTTCGAAGGGGTGAGATGGGTTAAGGCGCGTTCTGGTCGATTTAACAGTACTCTTCGTAAATGGCCTACTTCAGATCCCACGTACAACTTACTCATTTTGTATCCTTACTCTTATTCCTGATGTTATTAATGACAAGCTTACCGTTAAGATGCAAGTTATCCTTTTGGTAATATAAACCAAAAAAATCAACATGATTGGTTTTAAATTTCATTAATGTTTACTTTTATAATCATTAATTCCAATTTTGCATAAATAAGAGCTAGAATAGAAAATGCCTTATTATGCGCTTTTGCGTAAAATAGAAAGTAATCAAGCATGAACAATATATGCATAAATTTTCGCTTTTATGCGTTTTTAGTGAATAAAGGTCAGAGATTCTCTGTAAGTTCTAATTTTCGAATATGCATGGATGATCGATAAATGGGCACTTTCAGGCGTAATTCACCAAAAGCGATAGGCAGATAATCTGCTGAAGTGGTCAATTGAAAATAAATTGTTAAATTATGCTGTCTCGCCGCTTTACGAGAGTTTTAAGGTGAATGATCTTCTACAAAGATAACGATCTTAATGCTTTGTTGGTGGTAATTTTTAGCGATCCATGCCATATTTCGTCGCAATTCATTTAGATCTATTTTTGCCAAATCTGGAGCGCCTTATGTCTCAACCTCAACAAGATGATTACGTGTCCGTTGAAGAGTTAATTGAAATCCAAAAAGAGGATACTCGCGACATCATTCAAGCACTATTGGAAGATGGAAGTGATCCAGAAGCGTTATATGAGATTGAGCACCATCTGTTTGCTGAAGATTTTGACACGTTAGAAAAAGCGGTCGTTGAAGCATTTAAAATGGGTTTTGAAGTTCTTGAAGCTGAAGAAACTGAAGATGAAGATGGCAATAAATTACTGTGCTGTGATGCGACAATGCAGTCAACGCTCAATGCAGAAGCCATTGACGAACAAGCGGCTAAGCTTATCAATCTTGCTGAAAAATATGACATCATCTACGACGGATGGGGCACTTACTACGAAGGTGAGGATGCACTGTACGGTGATGACGACGAGGATGATGAAGAGTAATTCCTCAGTTAAAGAATGCCAGCCTTGTTGCTGGTATTTTTTTATCTGCAATTAGGGCAAGGTGCATTGATTTATCCAACATTTCATCTTTGCTTATCTTGGACTACAGAATAAATAGTTACCTGTAAGCGCACATTTGAGTGCTTTTTTTGTATATAATGCGACAAAATTGATCTGGCTCAAGTTTATTATGCAACTTTCTCTCGCTGGCTTTTGGCAGCTTTCACCGTTGACTGATTTGTCGATCCCTCAAGATGATCTGTGCTTTCCTGCTCCTCTTAGTCAAGTTTTGCCTGAAACGATGACAGAGCAGCAGATTGCCGAACAAGAATGGCACTTGATGCATGATATTGATGTCGATGAGTCTATGCTGGCGTTTGCCGCGGTAGATTTGGTATTGGAAGGGATCGATTTTTACGCCGAAATACGGTTAAACGGCGTGGCCCTTTTCGATTGTGATGGTAGCCAGTCTATCTATAAAAAAGATATTCGTCCTTTAATGCAGCTTGGGCGCAATCGTTTTGAGATTTTATTTCTCGAACAGGAAGAAGAGTGGTTGCTTGACGAAGAAGATGCGATTGAACTTTGTCCACTGGGCCATCATCAGGTTAAAAAGTACGATCAACGAATCGGTATTTGGCAGCAGCCGTATCTACAGTTTATTCGTCACGTTCGTTTAGAGCATGTGACCACTGAACAGATTTGGCACCACGGTGGTGGGTGTGAGTTTTTGGTCAATCTGCACTACAAAACCTACTCACCAGGGTTGGTGGCGGCGGTGGTTAAATTTAATGGTATGAGCTATCAGTTGCCGATCGATGTGCGCCAAGATCACACTAGCGCGCTATTTCAAGTTGAAGCCCCTAAATATGCAGATCTGAATAAGCTTGATCCGAGTGATCTCTACACGTTAACCGTGCAACTTGATGGACAGCAGCAATCATTTCATATCGCATTGAGTGAAGATTTATGTGTCACTCATTTTCCTTTGTAAGCCTTGCGCTGTGAAGTTGCTGATGGCGCTCAACTTTCCCAATTACCTTGTTTATAGCCATTGAGGGGCTTGTTTGCACCTCTACTACAATTGCAAGACATTTTAGTGTGAACAATGGGCTGGGTGCCAAGTGGCTGCATGTTTGCGTTGCCAAAATTTCTCGTAGAAGTAGTAAGCACAAGTGTTAATGCTTGGTTCGATCATCGCCATTACCCCACCAATTAAAAAGCTCCCTGTCATTAAGTAGGCGACCCCAAAGGCGACATTAAAATGTATGACAGCAAAACTGGTGGTTTTGATTGTGGCGGACTGAGCAAAGCGTTGCAACGGTGAATATTGAGCCCATAGCTTCTCATGGAAGTAAAAAGCAACTGTGTTGACCATAGGTTCAAGCATAGCAATCAAGCTACCGAGAATGATGTCACCGGTTAATAAATAAGCCACTGTAAACGCAATGCTAAAATGTATAGCTGCAAAGTTAAGTGTCTTTTTCATGTCGTATACCTATTGATTATCTATGGGATACAAACATTATTGATAACTATTCTCATAATGAAAAGGTGGAAATATCGATTAATGTGATAGTTGATTCCTAACGTAAAAAAGGCGCATTCAGCGCCTTTTTTCGGTGGGGGATAAGGTTTTTAACCTTGTGGCTTTACAACCAACACGTTAATCGGTGAATGCTGCACGACTTTACTCGCCACTGAACCCAACATGACTTTATCGATCTTCGAACGTTTATGGCTTGGCATCACAATCAGATCCGCTCCGAGCTTTTCTGCATAATCTAAAATGGTCGTGTAGGTTTTGCCTTCAGCTACGTGCAGTTTGTAAATAATTTCATCATCGATATGCTGATCAGCGAACTGTTTGAGCTGCTGCTTGACATCACTTTTCATTTTAGCTGCAGCATCTTTAGGGAAGTAAGTCGCGACCATCGACATGTGAATGCCAGGTAGTACGTTTAATAGATGAATTTCAGCGTTTGAATGTCTTGCATGCCAAACAGCAAGTTCAACGGCTTTATCTGCAAAGCCTTTATCATTTAGGTCAACTGGAACAAGGATATGTTTATACATTATTGTTTATCTCATTGTGCGATATGGCGCTTTGGAGCACCTTGTTTCCGTTAAGTATATGCCTAGCTTTAGCTAGGCATATTGATTAAGCGCGTATTTTTTGTGTTCTGATACGGCGTTTTTGATTCCATGCTAAAGCAATGACCAATAGTAGCGCAGGTAGGAATACCCACTCTTTCATTGGACGATCACTATCAACCACGACTGAGCGAATTTCCCAATCGAAATCAATCCCTGATGCTTCTGCTGGGCTACCAAATTCAATCATGTCGACAATCATACGGTTATTGACTTGCTTGAGTGTTAGCCCCATAGACTGAATACGCTCTTCAGCGCTTACTGCTTTATCATTAAAAGGTAGTAGTACCGTCTTTGAACGGAAATCTCCGTCAAGTGTTTCACCAGCAACGATCAGTTCAATAGACTCACCGACATTGAGCGCCTCAGTAATTTGAGCAATCTCAGTACCTGGGTGAATCTCGGTCGCTGGATAAATCATATCCCACCAAAAACCAGGGCGGAAGAATGAGAAAGTGAGCACCAGCAATAAGACGGTTTCCCACCATTTGCTGCGAGTAAACCACCACCCTTGAGTTGCTGCTGAGAACAGTAGCATCGCCGTGATGGCTGAGAAGATGGTCAATGCTAAATGCCACCAAGTATCAATACCCATCAACAGTAGTTGTGTATTAAACACGAACATAAATGGCAAAATAGCGGTACGAATATCGTAGGCAAAACCTTGAATACCAGTACGAATCGGATCTGATTTGGCGATAGCCGCCGCGGCAAAGGCCGCGAGACCAACCGGTGGTGTATCATCTGCCAAAATACCGAAGTAGAACACAAATAGGTGGACTGCAATCAGTGGAATGATAAGCCCATGTGCCGCGCCTAAAGTAACAATCACCGGAGCCATTAACGTCGATACAACGATATAGTTAGCTGTTGTTGGTAGACCCATGCCGAGGATCAGACTGATCACTGCGGTGAAGATCAGCATCATGATCACGCTACCACCAGAGATGAACTCAACAAAGTCAGTCATGACGAGACCAATCCCCGTCAACGTCACGACACCGACGACAGTCCCTGCTGCCGCTGTTGCTACACCAATACCGATCATGTTGCGAGCGCCAGACACTAGGCTTTCACTTAAGTCGATAAAACCCGCTTTGATCTGGATATTCACATCATTGGTTTTGTTAATGAGCGACATGAGAGGTCGTTGAGTGATCAAAATAAAGATCATAAACACGGTGGCCCAGAAGGCGGAAAGCCCTGGGGAAAAACGTTCTACCGTTAAGCACCAGACTAGAACCACAATTGGTAAGAGGTAATGAAGACCAGACTTTACCGTCGGACCCGGATCCGGAACTTCGGTCAGTTCGGCATCCATATCCATTGCCCCTTCAGCGGCATAGCTAGCAGAGATCTTAACTAAGGCGACATAGGTCAACAGTAATGCAATGGTAACGATAGGGGTTGCTGCTGCGCCGAATACGTCTTTAGTCCAGCCAATGCCGTAATAAACGACGGCGCTGATGACACACAAACCTAAAATTGTGCCGGTAAAAGAGAGCAAGCTGTGAAGCAAGGTCGGTGTATTACGACGAGGTAGTCCGGTCATACCGGCTTTACAGGCTTCTAAATGCACAATATAGATAAGCGCAATGTAAGAGATGAGTGCAGGCAGTAATGCGGCACGGATAACTTCAACGTACGAGATACCGACATATTCGACCATCAAAAATGCCGCCGCCCCCATGATTGGTGGCGTTAATTGTCCGTTGGTTGATGCCGCAACTTCGACCGCTCCGGCTTTAGTGCCCGGAAAGCCAACTCGTTTCATCAATGGAATGGTAAAGGTTCCGGTTGTCACAACGTTGGCAATCGATGAGCCAGATACTAGGCCAGATAAACCTGATGCAACTACCGCGGCTTTTGCTGGACCACCACGCATATGGCCAAGCATTGAAAATGCGACTTTAATGAAATAAGCACCGGCTCCCGCACGCTCAAGCATGGCGCCAAATAAAACAAAGAGGAAGACAAAAGAAGTGGATACCCCTAACGCAACCCCAAATACCCCTTCGGTCGTTAGCCATAAATGCGACATTGCTTTATTTAAGCTTGCACCTTTATGAGCAATGACATCTGGCATGTATGGGCCGCCAAAGGTATAGAGCAAGAATATCGCAGCCACCATCATTAACGGTGGACCTAACGCTCTGCGTGTTGCTTCAAGAAGTAACACCATACCAATGACTGAAACGACGATGTCTAATATTGTCGGAGCTCCCGAACGCCCCGCCAACTCGGTATAAAAAAGGTAGATGTAGGCAGCCGAGAAACTTCCTGCTAGGGCCAATAGCCAGTCGATAAGAGGAATGCGATCTCGCGATGAACTCTTCATGGCGGGATAAGCGGTAAACGCTAGGAATACGGCAAAAGTAAGATGAATGGCTCGTGCTTGAGTATCGTTCAAGACAGCAAAATTGAAGATAAATGGTAACGGTGATGCATACCAAAGTTGGAACAATGACCAACATAGTGGGACAAACCATAGAATGCGCCCAGATAACCCACTTGGGTTTCTTGCGCCAGTATCGGATTGCGCCACCATTTCTTGCACATCGGTAGACTGAGTCGTTGTCTTCGTCATGTACGTTATCCTTATTATGTGATGGTCTGATCTGAAAAGTTTCCATACATCAGTGCATTCGGCATGAATGATTCATTGCCGTGAACAGATTAGTAGGGTTTTCAGGAATCGATCAAAGTTGGTTTTCTAATCATTGAAAACCAAAATACATCCCTAAGATATAGAGTTTGAACAGCTTGGCTAAACTCTAACGGTTTGGAATATATGAATGTGTTAATGAAAGGAGGCATGACACCTCCTTTCTGGTTCGCTAAGTTATGAGTTATCGCAGTGCGACATTATTTTAGCAGGCCAATTTCTTTGTAGTATTTTTCAGCGCCAGGGTGAAGAGGAATAGAGATCCCCGCTTTTACCATGTCTTCTTTTTTCAAGTTTGCGAAAGCAGGGTGTAGGCGTTTGAAGGTATCGAAATCTTCAAATACTGCTTTAGCTAAGTTGTAGGCAACATCGTCTGAAACGTCAGTGCTCGTCACTAATGTTGCCGCTACACCAAAGCTTTTCACATCTTGATCTGTACCACGGTACATGCCAGCAGGTACTGTGCTGTATGCATAGTAAGGGTTATCAGCGACGATTTTTTCAATCTCAGGCCCTGTTGCAGAAACTAATTTTGCATCACAAGAAGTTGTTGCCTCTTTGATTGAACCATTTGGGTGCCCAACCATGTAGATGAAGGCATCAATTTTGTTATCACATAATGCTTGAGAACGCTCAGAACCTTTTAGTTCAGAGGCAAGTTTGAAGCTATCGTTAGTCCAACCCATCGCATCCATAACAACGCCCATGGTTGCGCGGTCACCAGAGCCTGGATTACCAATGTTGACACGTTTACCTTTCAGGTCTGCTACGCCATTAATGCCAGAATCAGCGCGCGCGATGATATTAAAAGGTTCGGTATGAAGTGAGAAAACCGCGCGTAGTTTTTTGAATGGACCTTGCTCTTCAAATTTACTGGTACCGTTGTAACCGTGGTACTGCCAATCTGACTGAACGATACCGAAATCTAACTCACCAGCACGAATAGTGTTAACGTTGTAGATAGAGCCGCCAGTTGATTCTACAGAACAGCGAATGTTGTGATCTTTACGTCCTTTGTTGACAAGTTTACAAATCGCACCGCCTGTTGGGTAGTAAACACCCGTCACCGAACCGGTACCAATTGTAATGAACTCTTGAGCATTGACCGCACCCGCGCCAATCACTGCAGCTGCAATCGCTCCAACTTTAATCAATTTATTCAATGCCATGAATTTTCCTTCCTTATCCATTATTAACCCCATAAATAATAGCAATATAGGGGGAGTTTCCTTAACTAGGAAACGTCGTCTTTTTCAATCCGTGTGTTGAAAAAGCGGCTAAATAATACCAAAAAATCGACACATAATTATAGGAATGTTAAAAAATATAGCGAAATAGGCTATATATTAGTGACTCCTTTAGTGTCAAATATATGACAATGGCTTGCCTATCAATGAGTTATTATCGCTTAATTAGTGATGTCTTATTTTTGAAGATGTGAACAGAGTCACGCCTCAATAAGCGGCACGACTCTGATAATGTTAGAAAATGAGCGGAGTTTGAGCTGAAGTTTAACCTGCGTATTCAAACAGATCGCAAACAGAATCAAATAGTTGCTTTGTCGTGACATTCAAAGTTGGGGTGATAAAAATCGTATCATCACCGGCTACTACGCCTAAAATACCTTCTGATTTCCCCAAAGAGTCGAGCAAGCGAGCAATAAGCTGCGCTGCGCCAGGGCCGGTATGGATCACAACCAGTGCAGCGTTATGGTCGATATCTAGCACCAGTTCGCGCAGTGAGCTTGATACTGTCGGAACCCCAAGCTCAGCAGGAAGGCAGTAAACCATTTCCATTTTTGCATTGCGAGTACGTACGGCACCAAACTTAGTGAGCATGCGAGAAACTTTAGATTGGTTGATATTCTCAAACCCTTCGTTACGCAGTGCATCAACGATGTCACCTTGAGAGCCGAATCGTTCTTCTTTTAGTAGGGCTTTAAAAGCACGAACTAGATTATCTTGCTTATCATTATTGCGCATAGTCATCGTCTTCGATTGAACATTTATTGCTGCATATTCTCGCATAGCTATGCAGTTATAGCCAAACTATCCTGCAAAAGTGTCTAAAAGGTCACTGTAAAGTTGACGTAAAACTTTGGTCGAATAGCGGCTTAAGCCTTTGTCAGTAAAGATAATAAGCGTCATAATCGCCACTGGTTTTGTGGCACGGTTTTTTGCGATTGCGCAAGGTCGCAAAGCTGACGTTAATTGATTGTAATCATATTGTGATTGCTATAGCGTTCTACCTTAAAAATACCCTACTAAAAACATTTATAAGAGATTAACTCTCAAGGAGAACTACGATGAAAGTAGCTGTTATTGGTGCCGCTGGTGGCATCGGTCAAGCCCTAGCACTTCTACTTAAAAACCGTCTTCCTGCTGGTTCAGATCTAGCGTTATACGATATTGCACCAGTTACTCCTGGTGTCGCTGCTGATCTTAGCCATATCCCGACGCCGGTATCGATCAAAGGTTATGCTGGAGAAGATCCAACACCAGCACTGGAAGGTGCGGATGTGGTTTTAGTTTCAGCTGGTGTTGCGCGCAAACCAGGTATGGATCGTGCTGATCTATTCAATGTTAATGCTGGTATTGTAAAAGCGTTGGCAGAAAAAATTGCTAAAGTGTGCCCAAAAGCTTGCGTTGGCATCATCACTAACCCAGTAAACACAACAGTACCAATTGCGGCTGAAGTATTGAAAAAAGCGGGTGTGTACGACAAGCGCAAATTGTTTGGTGTGACTACACTGGATGTTATTCGTTCTGAAACCTTTGTGGCAGCACTTAAAGATAAAGATCCAGGCCAGATTCGTGTACCAGTTATTGGTGGTCACTCTGGTGTCACTATTTTGCCTCTTCTATCTCAAGTTGAAGGCGTTGAGTTTAGCGCTGAAGAAGTCGAAGCTTTAACTAAGCGTATTCAAAACGCGGGTACTGAAGTGGTTGAAGCAAAAGCGGGTGGCGGTAGTGCGACACTTTCTATGGGCCAAGCGGCTTGCCGTTTCGGTCTGTCTTTAGTGAAAGCACTGCAAGGTGAACCTGGTATTGTTGAGTGTGCTTACGTTGATGGTGGTAGCGAACATGCTTCTTTCTTTGCTCAACCAATCAAATTAGGCAAAGACGGCGTAGAAGAAGTATTAAGCTACGGTGTATTAAGTGCTTATGAGCAAGCTGCTTTAGACGGCATGCTTGAAACACTGCAAGGTGATATCGCTATTGGTGTTGAATTCGCTAAATAATCGCGAAACATCATGACTCTAAAAATGCTGCTCTTTTAAGAGCGGCATTTTTTATGGGATAAATGTTTTCATAACAGCACTTTAATCGGTTTAGCACTTGTGTGTTTTCTAAGCGATTTAATCGCTATATTCACCAGTTCTTAGTCATTAATTTTGATTTTTATGATCAGGTTGGTGTTATTGTTTGAGTAAGTGCGACTTTTTGTATTAAGGCGCTTCTCTGTGTGTAGAATGCGGAGTTTTTTACTGTTTGCACTGTTATTTTGATGATGAACTTACTATCTTTTTGATCCTCGGCAATGAAGTTGCCATCTTTATCACTATCTAGGTGATAAAGATCACTTTAGGGCTATGTCTTATCATATTGTTCTCTAAAATAGCGCCTTCTTCCTCGTATGTGTAGATACTCACTGGAACATCACCATGGATAATAAACTCGGTTTAGGCTCACTCACAGCGCTTGTCATTGGCTCAATGATTGGTGCTGGTGTATTTAGCCTGCCGCAAAATATGGCCTCTGTGGCTAGCCCTTTAGCCGTCATGATTGGATGGGGGATCACTGGTATAGGGATGATCTTTCTTGCGCTTTCTTTCCAACAACTAGCGATCCATAAGCCGCACATCAATAGCGGTGTGTTTGGTTTCGCCAGAGAGGGTTTTGGAGACTTTGCAGGTTTTTGTTCTGCCTGGGGTTATTGGTTTAGTGCCATGGTCGCCAATGTTTCTTACCTAGTCATCGTTTTTAGCACGTTGGGAATGTTTTTTGATAGCCCAGATAGCGTCATTTTCGGAGCAGGAAATACTTGGGTTTCTATTGCTAGTGCTTCGGTATTACTCTGGCTTGTGCATTTACTGGTGTTAAGGGGAGTGCAAACCGCGGCGTTTATTAACCTCATTACTACCTTTGCGAAAATGGTACCTTTAGTTCTGTTTATTCTTTGCGCTGCATTTGCCTTTAGTTGGGATAAATTTACGCTAGATTTTACTGGGCTCCATTTTGGCAGCGAACACGATCTGCTTACCCAAATCAAAAGCACAATGTTGATTACCGTGTGGGTGTTCATTGGTATTGAAGGTGCTGTCGTGGTGTCTAGTCGAGCTCGTCATCGTGCTGATATTGGCAAAGCGACCATTCTCGGTTTGTTGACAGCTTTGACGATATATGTGCTGGTGACGTTGCTGTCAATGGGGGTGATCAAGCCGGTAGAACTGGCGCAATATCAGAATCCATCAATGGCAAAAGTATTGACCATGATTATTGGCCCATGGGGCGAGTACATCATTGGTATCGGCCTTATTATTTCTGTTTGTGGGGCATTTTTAAGCTGGACAGTGCTGGCATCTGAAGCGCCATTTTTATGCGCAAAAGATAAAGTGTTTCCAGCCATTTACGCTAAACAAAATGCAGCGGGCAGCCCGGTTAAGGCGCTGACGTTAACCAATATTTGTATCCAGTGTTCATTGATTTTAGTGATGTATGCGGGCAGTACTTATGACACTTTGTTGATCTTTGCATCTGAAATGATCTTAGTGCCATATTTTTTGGTCGGTGCGTTCACGCTTAAGCTGGCGATTGAACAGAAAAATCGTGGTAAGTTACTCATCATTGGTTTGTCGGCGACGATTTATGGGTTGTGGTTGCTGTACGCTTCTGGTCTGCATTATTTGATGCTCTCTGCATTGCTGTATCTGCCAGGGCTTTATTTCTACATCAAAGCTAAACGAGAGCAGGGCATTCATCCATTCCAAGGGAGAGAGAAGTTTGGCGCGTGTGCTTTGACCGTTGTTGCTGTTGTTGCTTGTGGGATGATTTGGCAAGGTGGGTTGTAGCTTAATGTTCAGTAGAATGATGAAGAGCCTTGATAACAAGGCTCTTCATCTCTGTTTGTCTAATGCTTGATTACTTGCGGGTAAAATAGAAGAACAAATCGCAAGCTATATCGAGCCATCATTATCGGTTACTTAGTGCGGTTCACTGCCATATGAGCCAGTGTAATCAACGCCTGTTTGTAATCGCTATCAGTAATTACAGCAAGTTCAGCGATCGCTTTATCGGCTTCTTGTTGCGCTTTTTGCGTTGTATATTCTAACGAACCTGTCTGCTTCATGACCGCTAGAATTTCATCTAAACGCTCCATGCCATTCGATTTTTCAATTGCCTCGCGGATCATACTGGCTTGTTCTGGCGTACCATTTTGCATGGCATACAGCAGTGGTAAAGTGGGTTTACCTTCCGCTAGATCATCACCAACATTCTTGCCCATCTCTTTTCCATCAGAGGTGTAATCCATCACGTCATCGATGAGCTGGAAAGCGGTGCCGAGGTATTTGCCGTAATTTTGTAAAGCTGTTTCGATCTCTTGAGGGGCATCGTTTAAGATAGCGCCAATTTGAGTTGCCGCTTCAAATAAACGTGCTGTTTTTGAGTAGATCACCTGCATATAACTTTCTTCGGTGGTGTCAGGATCATTACAGTTCATTAACTGCTGAACTTCACCTTCCGCAATGACGTTTACAGCGTCGCTCATTAACTCGAGGATCCTTAATGATCCTAACTTAGTCATCATTTGGAATGAACGGGTGTAGATGAAGTCTCCGACCAACACGCTGGCGGCATTACCAAACGCGGCATTGGCAGTTGCTTTGCCACGACGCATGTCAGACTCATCGACGACATCATCGTGCAACAAGGTCGCAGTATGAATAAATTCGATAAATGCGGCTGCGGTCGTGTGCGCCTCTCCTTGATAACCGAGAGCACGAGCTGACAAGATGGCCAGCAGAGGGCGCAGGCGTTTACCTCCGCCACTGACAATATAAAACCCTAATTGGTTGATTAAAGATACATCAGAGTTGAGCTGAGCTTGAATTGTTTCATTCACTTTTGCCATGTCGTTGGCAGTAAGTGTTTGGATAGCGTTAAAATCCATGATTGATCCGGCTGAAGTTAGAACCTATAAGGTATTTTGTTCTTCTATAATTCTCGAATAATACACTAAAAAACGTTGATTAATACATGGCTTAAAGGCATGATTGCGGCACTTTTCATTGGCGATTAGCTTTTCGCCAATTTTTTCAAAATATGGCTTGTCTTAGGGTACTCATTCGCGTAGAATCTGCGCCCTATTGATGATTAGTTTAGCGCACACCCAAATTGCTCAAATAAAAAGCATACGGCTGTGCGGAAAGAGCGGAGTAAAATATGTACGCTGTTTTCCAATCTGGTGGTAAACAACACCGTGTAAGCGAAGGTCAAACTCTTCGTTTAGAGAAATTAGACGTTGAAACTGGTGCAACTGTTGAATTTGATAAAGTTCTTCTAGTTGCTAACGGTGAGGTTATCACTGTTGGTGCACCTCTTGTTGAAGGCGGTAAAATTACTGCTGAAGTAGTACAACACGGTCGTGGCGATAAAGTTAAAATCGTTAAGTTCCGTCGTCGTAAACACTCTCGTAAGCAGCAAGGCCACCGTCAGTGGTTCACTGAAGTGAAAATCACTGGCATCAACGCTTAAGTAATTTAGGAGAGTTTAACAATGGCACACAAAAAAGCTGGCGGTTCTACTCGTAACGGCCGCGATTCAGAAAGCAAACGTCTTGGTGTTAAGCGTTTCGGTGGTGAATCTGTTCTTGCAGGTAACATCATCGTTCGTCAACGTGGTACTAAGTTCCACGCAGGCACTAACGTTGGTATTGGTAAAGACCATACTCTTTTCGCTCTTACCGAAGGTAAAGTGAAGTTTGAGGTTAAAGGTTCTAAAAACCGTAAATTTGTTAGCATCGAAGCTGAATAAGTTTAGTACCTAGCTGAATTCAAAAGCCCTGCCGTTACGGTGGGGTTTTTTATTTATCAGTCGAACAGAAAAGAAGACACTCTAATCGCTAGAGTTTCTCCTTATGTGTTCCAATTGCAGGTGAAACAAAGGATGACCAAGGTCGATTCTGAGTCTGTATCTGCTAGAATTTATATCATTGTGTAACAGTGATATCGCAGCGCAAATAGTGCGGAGTAACAAATGAAATTCGTTGATGAAGCGGTAATTAAAGTCGAAGCGGGCGATGGCGGTAACGGTGTCGTTAGCTTTTGGCGTGAAAAATTCGTGGCGAAAGGTGGCCCTGACGGTGGCGATGGCGGTGATGGTGGTGACGTCTACATTCAAGCTGACGAAAACCTTAATACTCTAATTGACTACCGATTCCAGCGTTTCTACGCAGCTGAGCGTGGTAAAAATGGTAGTGGTGGTAACTGTACTGGTAAACGCGGTAAAGACATTACGCTAAAAGTCCCTGTCGGTACGCGTGCGGTTGATATCCATACCAATGAAGTGGTTGGTGAAGTTGCTGAGCATGGTAAAACCGTCATGGTCGCAAAAGGCGGTTGGCACGGTCTAGGAAACACTCGCTTTAAGTCCTCGGTTAACCGTGCTCCACGTCAAAAGACGATGGGTACTAAAGGTGAAGTCCGTGAGCTGCGTCTTGAGCTATTGCTGCTTGCTGATGTCGGTATGCTTGGTTTACCTAATGCGGGTAAGTCAACGTTCATTCGTTCTGTTTCCGCTGCAAAACCGAAAGTTGCCGATTATCCGTTTACAACCTTAATCCCAAGCTTAGGCGTGGTGAGTGTTGTCCCTGAGAAGAGCTTTGTGGTTGCCGATATTCCAGGCTTGATCGAAGGCGCTGCGGATGGTGCTGGCTTGGGTATTCGCTTCTTAAAACACCTAGAGCGTTGTCGCGTGTTGCTGCATATGATCGACATCATGCCGATTGATCAAAGTGATCCGGCGCAAAATGCACTAACCATCATTGATGAGCTCGAGCAATACAGCGAGAAAGTAGCACAAAAACCACGTTGGTTAGTGTTCAACAAAGTTGATCTTATGCTGGAAGAAGAAGCGGATGAAAAGATCCAAGAGATCTTGGAAGCATTGGCTTGGGAAGGTAAATACTTCAAAATTTCAGCTGTGAATAAGAAAGGCACCGCGGAGTTATGCCGTGAGTTGGCTGACTTTATGGAAACATTACCTCGTGAAAAAGAAGAGCTAAGCGAAGCGCAAAAAGTTGACTTCATGTGGGATGATTACCATAAAGATGCAATGAGTGGTCAGAACGTTATTACTGAAGATGACGATGATGATTGGGACGATTGGGATGACGAAGAAGATGACGGTCACGTTATCTATGTTCGTGATTAATTTTGTCCAAAGTATTGAGCCGCAATAGCAATTGCGGCTTTTTTGTGTCTAAATCAAATTTCAGATACTTATTTTCGTGCAAAATGTTGCACTTTTAGGACGTTAGGAAAGGAATCATGGCATCCAAACAGAGATCGGTTTCTCGATTAGTCGCCCAAGCAGGGCAGATGTTATTAGCGCATGGTGCTGAAAGCACTTTAGTGGGTGATATTATGCGTCGAATGGGCGCAGCCTGTGGAATGAGTGAAGTGGAAGTATCACTTTCCGCCAGTTCGTTAGTATTGACTACCGTTTATGATAGCCACTGCATTACGACCGCTCGTCGTTGCCCTGATCGTGGTATCAATATGCGAGTTGTGACTCAAGTGCAGCGCATTTGTATCATGATGGAGAAAGGAATTTTAGACTATTCTCTTGCACAGAAGAAACTCAATCAAATAAGTCCAGAGCGCTATAATCGTTGGTTAGTGGTGGTGATGATCGGTCTTTCATGTGCGGCATTCGCTCGTTTGGCTGGCGGAGATTGGACCGTATTTGCAATGACTTTCATTGCTTCTGCTGTAGGCATGATCGTTCGCCAAGAAATAGGCCATCGCCACTTTAATCCGCTCGTCAACTTTGCGGTCACAGCATTTGTTACGTCTACCATTTCTACTCAAGCGGTCATTTACCAATTAGGTAATAAGCCGACCATTGTCATGGCTTCTTCGGTATTGATGTTAGTGCCTGGTTTTCCATTGATTAATGCGGTTGCTGATATGCTCAAAGGCTACATCAATATGGGCATTGCTCGTTTTGTCATGGCCAGCTTACTGACCCTGGCAACTAGCCTTGGAATTGTTGCTGCGATGAGTCTTACTGGCGTGTGGGGGTGGTAACATGGATTGGATGAATTTATTGATTGGCTTAGCTAATGATATGTTTTTTGCAGCGATTCCTGCGGTGGGTTTTGCTTTGGTATTCAATGTGCCCGTGCCTGCGCTTAAGTACTGTGCTTTAGGTGGTGCGATTGGTCATGGCTCGCGTTATTTGATGATGCAATTTGGTATTCCAATTGAGTGGGCGACTTTTTTCGCCGCAACCATTGTTGGAATGGTGGGCGTTAATTGGTCGCATAAATTTTTGGCACATCCCAAAGTGTTCACTGTTGCGGCGTTAATCCCGATGGTACCTGGTGTCTTTGCTTTTAAAGCAATGATCGCCATGGTTGAAATTAACCATCTTGGCTTCACCCCCGAGCTATTTTCGACGCTGATGGCTAATTTTCTGAAGGCAATGTTTATTATTGCCGGCTTAGCGGTTGGCCTCGCGGTTCCAGGCTTGTTATTCTATCGCCGTAAACCCATTGTTTAGAACATTGAAAGCGGAATATCGTTTTCTCTCATTCCACTCTAGGATCTTATTTTATGATCATCAGTATGATTGCCGCGATGGCAGACAAGCGAGTTATTGGTAAAGATAATCAAATGCCATGGCATTTACCTGCTGATTTTGCGTGGTTTAAGCGCTGTACTTTAGGTAAACCTGTGATCATGGGGCGTAAAACCTATGAGTCGATTGGTCGTCCTCTACCTGGTCGCCATAATATCGTGATCAGCCGTGATGCTTCTCTGATGATAGAAGGAGTCTGTGTTGCGCCTTCTATAGATGAAGCAATCAAGGTTGCGGGTGATGTGGATGAAGTGATGATCATTGGTGGGGGCTCTATCTATCAAGCCTGTATGACAAAAGCTAATAAGCTATACCTCACCTTTATTGACTTAAATGTTGAGGGGGATACCCAATTTCCTGAATGGGGAAGTGAGTGGCAGGAAGTGCATCGTGAAGCGTATCAAGCGGATGAAAAAAATGCACACAACATGCAGTTTGTGATTTTCGATAAGAAATAACAGATTCCGGATCGCCATTAAGCGGTGATCCGGATGTTCTAATCCGTTAGTTTTTGTGTGCTAAAGCTGGTTGAATGAAATATTGTTGATCTTCCCAACGTAGCATGGTCAGAGTTCCTCCCCATACACAGCCAGTATCCAATCCAATGCAGCATTGACTGCGGTAGCCTTCCAATGCGGCCCAGTGACCAAATATGACGGTTTTATCTAATGGAATTCGCTGAGGAACATCAAACCAAGGCACGAGTGCGTCATCGCTAACTTGTTGTGGCGGCAGCTTACACGCCATGTCTAGCCTTCCATCCGTAAAACAAAATCGCATGCGGGTATAAGCATTGATGATGTAGCGATAACGCTCTATACCTTGCAGCTTGTGACTCCAGATATCGGGAGTGTTGCTATACATCTGCTCTATCAACCAGCGCCAGTTTTCACCTTGCAAGACCGCGGCGACTTCTTTTGCTGCCTCACGTGCTGTATTGAGATCCCACTGCGGCGAAATACCGGCATGACACATCACAAACTCGGGATGTTCAGCCATAAGTGGTTGATGGCGTAGCCACTCTAATAGTTCGTCAGCGTCATGAGCTTGAAGGATCGGCAGTGTTTTATCTCGAGATTTGGCCGGATGAATCCCAATAGATACCGCGAGTAAGTGAAGATCATGGTTACCCAACACGACGCGCGCTGAATTACCTAGCGCTTTTACAAAGCGTAATGTTTCTAATGATTTTGGCCCCCGTGCGACTAAGTCACCCGCTAGCCAAAGCGTATCATGTTGTGGTTGAAATTTTACGGTAGCAAGCAGATGCTGAAGTTCATCAAAACAGCCTTGAATATCACCGACGATATAATTCGCCACGAGTACCTCATTAGTTTAAAACGTTAGGGATCGCGAGACGAAAAGGGGCTATCTCTACGATAAATTCATTCTGATCTTGATCAAGCATGACATAGTGACCTTGCATAACACCGACTGGTGTCTCTAAAGCCGTTCCACTGTGATAGGAGTATTCATCATTGGCTTGGATAATTGGTTGCTCTCCAACGACGCCATCGCCTTCAATCGACATTTGCTTACCATTAGAGTCAGTGATAAGCCAGCGGCGGCTCATAAGTTGAACTTGCTGTTTACTTAAGTTGGTGATGGTGATGAGGTAAGCGAATATATAGCGATGTAATTCAGGACTTGACTGTTCGGCAATGTATTTAGTTTGGACTTGGATTTTGATACAAGGTTGAGATACGTCCATGTTAACTCCTTGTTTGATAGATGAGCGATAGACATTGAAAGTATATCGCTCAATCGTCATTAGGCGTGATTAGCGTCTAACCAGTTTGCCATAGCAACAAACTGTTCAAGTGTTAGGTTTTCTGGGCGCAAAGCAGGGTTAACACCAAGTTCTTCTAACGTTTCCGCTTCAATTAAACCTTTGTAACAGTTACGTACCGTCTTACGACGTTGGTTAAAGCCATCACGACACACTCGTTCCAACCACTTCATATTGGTTGTTGGATGCGGTAGGACTTCATAAGGCACTAAACGTACAACGGCTGAATCTACTTTTGGTGGCGGTACAAATGCAGTAGGTGGTACTTCTAACACCGGTACTACTTTACAGAAATACTGAGCCATAACGGTTAGACGGCCGTATGCCTTGCTACCAGGGCCCGCAGCTAAACGATTAACCACTTCTTTTTGCAACATGAAGTGCATGTCTTGAATGTCTTTATGAAATTCAAATAAGTGGAACATTAGCGGTGTTGAAATGTTATACGGCAAGTTGCCAAAAATACGCAGTTTATTATTTGGCTTCACTAATTGAGTGAAGTCGAAACGCATGGCATCGCCTTCATGAATCGTCAATTTACTTGATAATTCAGGGTGGTTACGGAGACGTTCGGCCAAGTCACGATCCAGCTCTATGACCGTAAATTTATCGACTTCACGGCCTACAGGTTCAGTGATGGCACCAAGACCAGGACCAATCTCAACCAGGTTTTGCCCTGGTAGTGGATTAATCGCAGAGACAATACCATCAATAATGTATGGATCGTTTAGGAAGTTTTGACCAAAACGTTTACGCGCTTTGTGTCCTAAGTGGACATCATTTCTCATAGTTTTCTCAAAATTAATTAGGTTTCTTTTCTACCAAGTCAATCGCGTAGGCGAGTGCTGTTCTAAAGCTCCCTGTATCCGCAACCCCTTTCCCTGCTAATTCGAGCGCGGTGCCATGATCGACCGATGTTCTTATAAAGGGTAGACCAAGAGTAATATTTACTGAACGACCAAAACCTTTGTATTTTAATACGGGTAAAACTTGGTCGTGATACATGCCTAAAACAGCGTCGGCATCTTGCAAGTATTTGTCGTTAAAGATGGTGTCGGCTGGTAGTGGGCCTATCAAATTAATGCCATCTTGTTGACGAATTTTTTCTAGTGTCGGCGTGATGGTTTCAATCTCTTCACGACCTAGGCAGCCATCTTCTCCTGCATGAGGATTTAATCCGCACACATAAATCTTCGGTTCTGTGATAGCAAATTTTTCCAACAGATCCTTATGTAGGATCTCAATGATTTTTTCTAACCGCTCTTCCGTAACCGCTTTGGATACATACGCAAGTGGAATGTGAGTCGTCACCAGTGCCACTCTTAATCCTTCAGTTGCAAGCATCATCACGACTAATGGTGTATTTGACTTCTCAGCAAAAAACTCGGTGTGGCCACTAAAAGCAACACCAGCACGGTTGATCACCCCTTTATGCACAGGGCCGGTGACAATAGCATCAAATTCATCATTCATACAGCCTAAAGCGGCTCTTTCTAATGTGTTTAATACATAATGACCGTTTGCTTCATCAAGCTTCCCCGCGACAACGGGGGTTGCGAGAGGAATGTGATCAACAACTAATGACCCCGCTTGTTGGGGGGTCGGCTCCGCACTTGAGTCATAATCTTCAAGTTTTACATTAATACCAAGCTGTTGTGCACGTTGTTCGAGTAACGTTTTATCAGCGCACACAATCAGTTGATGTGCCCAATCTTCTTTAGATAGCGCCAGTACTAAATCTGGACCAATACCCGCAGGCTCACCAGCAGTGACAACAATACGTTTAATTGTCATCTTGCTCATCCTTTAAAATTTCCACAAATGCACTGGCGCGCATTTCTTGCAGCCAAGCACTTGCTTCTTCATTAAATTTACGGTTAAAGAGAATACGATAGGCTTTATTTTTTATTGCGGAATCGGTGCGGTCAACTTCACGGCGATCAAGCACTTCAACAATGTGCCAGCCATGCACGGTTTTAAATGGTTCACTGATTTGACCCACAGGTAAAACTTCAACTTGGTGTTTGAATTCTGGAACGTATAAGTCAGGTGTTTGGTAACCTAATTCACCATCTTGCGCTGCTGAACCTGGGTCTTGACTGTATTGTTGAGCGAGTTCGGCAAAGGTAGCCTCACCAGCATTAATGCGGCGGATAAATTCATTCAGCTCTTTTTGTACACCGTCATCACTTAAAATAACCGTTGGTTTTATCAGAATATGGCGTGCATTTACTTCGGTTACCGCGACCGTTTCTAAGCCTTTCACATCTTCGATTTTTAAAATATGGAAGCCAACACCACTACGAAATGGACCAATAATAGTGCCCTTATTTTGCATTTTGATTTGATCGGCAAAGATGGTTGGCATTTCTTCTTTACGCATCCAGCCCCAATCACCACCTTGTAGTGCCTTTGGACCTTTAGAGTAGGTATAAGCCATGGTACTAAAATCAGCACCTTGGTTTAGTTTTTCAGCTAATTCTTTGGCTTGTTTCTCAACAACGGTTTTATCTTGGTCATCACTAAAACGTAGCTGGATATGACCAATTTTATACTGAACGGTCGCATTGGTTTCCTGGGCAAGGATATCGGCTAGGTTATCGACTTCAGCTGGGAGGATATTGACTCGCCGGCGTACAAGAGCATTGCGAGCTTCACTAGCCGCAATTTCTTTGCGCACTTGTTCGCGAAATTCTGCGTAAGTTAAATCTTCAGCGGCAACAGAAGTAGTCAGTTCGTCAATCGTTTGGTTGTTATTTTTAGCAATTTCATTGATGGCTTCATTAAGGCGATTATCATCGATCCGCACTCCAATACGCTCAGCTTCTTGCTGCTGAACGGTATCGATAATCAGTTTTTCTATCACTTGTTCGCGCAGGACCTTTTCATCAGGAAGTGTTTGGTTATTTTTCTTAGCATTGATGTACAGGGTTTTTATGGCGCTATTAATATCGCTTTGCAAAATAACGCCGCTATTGACGATAACGGCAACGCGATCAAGCTCAACGGGAGTCGCTGAAGCGGTTGCAATATTTAATGTTGCAACTAAGCCAATAAGGGTGTGTTTCCACAATTTCATTTGCAGTCCTATCAAAGATGAGAAAAAGCCTACGTGATAGCATAGGCCAAATAAATTAGTTACTTAGAGTAAATGGGCGACCATAACCTAAAGCATTACCAGCGTTATCAACTCCAGCTAAACCTGAACCAGCACCAATGGTGGTACCAAAACCGACAATGCCGAAGTTTAGGCTAAAGTTATTTTCATAAACTGGGTCAGCATCCGGATCAGTGATAAAGTTACCATTCCAACTTCTTAACTGATTGCTATAGGTAAAGCCGATATACCAACAATCAGAGGTATAGCTTAAGTTCGCCAGCCACTCCAAGCTTTCATCGGTCGTTAAATCGTAGAAGTACTGACCGCTCACATTCCATTTACGATTAATCTGGTAACCGCCTAATAAACCAGCCTGTGAAATGCCATCGACAGTAATTGAATTTACCGGAACGCTATCACCGACGGTGTTTTCGATATACTCTTTCGTTACATAACGATAGTTAGTTTGAATATATCCAGAGCCAGCACGATACTCTAAGGTGCTGTTGGCGAGTTGCATCGCACTTGTATCAATGTCGTACTGAACGCCACCGTGGTAGAAAAGGTAATCGTCATAGTTGAAGTCCATTTCTACCGCCCAAGCTGAGTAGTTGGATTTAACCTCTTCGTTATTACTGCTATCCAGTCGGTTGCTTTTGTTAAGGTATAGAATTTGACCAAAAGAGATGTTCAAACGTTCTTTATATTGCTCATCAAAGAAGCGGGTTGATGCGCCGTAGCTAAATTGGTTTGCTGCCGCTATTTCATCAACACCACTGTATTTGCGGCTGCGGAAAAGCCCATAGTAATCGGTTTGCAGCAGCGTTGTATCGTACTTAGCAATGTTGTTTTGATTTTCTTTCGGGACATACAAGTACTGGAGTTGTGGTTCGAGAGTTTGTGTGTAGTCCTCGAAGATTGCGGTATTTCTTTCTAGGACAATTCCGGCATGAGAGCGAAATTCAGGTATAACGCGAGTGACGCTTTCTTCAAGATCTTGGTATTCACTTGCTGTAACACCATCGAGATCTTGTTGGTAATAAGTCCCTAACAGTCGGGCTTCGGTAGTCCAGGTCCCCCAGGTATTAGCGATAGGGATAGTAATGCCGGGTTCTATATGTACCCGTGTTGCAGCGGGTTTGCCTGTTGCATTGGTTTCAAAGCGCGATATATGACTGATTAAGTCGAAGTCCATATAGGGCAGCAGCTCTGGTGCGTAATAGTTAAACGCAAGCTGTGGCATTAAACGGTATGGTTGATTGGTATTTGTTTTATCTTCAGTGAGTAATTGAAAATCACGAACCAGTATTGATGAATCCCAATTATCAGAGCGATAGGTAGCTTGACCTTCTTGAATTAACTGCCCATCCTCACGGTTACCAATGCCAGAATCTAAATCGGAAAAGTAGCTAATGTCACTGACGCGAGAGTAATCAATATCAAACTTCCATACCTGGTTGAAAATACCGCTATGTTCATATTGGAAGCCCCAACGGTTTCCTTGTTCAGTGTATTTTTTATCGTCAGGTAAATATTCAGATTTAATGCTACCGCTACCGAAGTCACTCAGATAACGAAATTTGCTGTTTAACTGTGTGCCACGTTCTTGCATGTATTTAAACGTGGTTTCTAGGTCGTAGTTTGGTGCCAAATTCCAGTAGATAGGTACTTCAGCCTCAAAACCATCACTAGAGCCATAAGATATCGTTGGGTACAAAAAACCAGTCTTACGAGTATCACCAATCGGTACGGTTAAAAACGGTAAGTAAAAAACCGGTACATTTTGAATTTCAAAACGAGGGTTGTAGAACGTCGCTTGTTCTTCGTTCTGGTCAATATCTATGCTCGATGCTTTCAAACGCCAAGTGTTATCGCCTTCGGGGCAAGAGGTAATCGAACCATCTTCAATTTCATAAACCGCTTTGCCTGTTTTTGAAACATAAACCGCTTCACCGCGTCCCGGTTCACACAAAAACTGATATTTTGTGTTTTCTAGCGTCATTAAGTCGGTATTAAGATCATTGGTCGCTTTGTCTGAAACGGTTTTTACTTCGCCATCACTAAAGTTTACATTGCCCTCAGCAACCACAATGTTTTCTTTTTGGTGAAGAGTCACTGTATCTGCCAAAATACGTTTTTTGCCTTGAACGACGACCACGTTACCTTTGTAGTTTGCGCGTTCGCCATTCACTGCTTCTAGCGTATCGGCTTCAACATTGATAGGCTGCTCATTAGCGCCTTCAGCTTCGGGTTCGTTGATCAAACATTGATCTATAGCGGGCAGTTCCTGCACACTATCGTCTAACATAGCTTCTGCTTGAGTCGGTGGCACAAAAAGAGCTGCGCTGATTGAAGCGGCTAGTATGGTGCGGGAAAAACATGACATCGAGT
Source organism: Vibrio aestuarianus (assembly GCF_012395185.1). Classification (GTDB taxonomy): domain Bacteria; phylum Pseudomonadota; class Gammaproteobacteria; order Enterobacterales; family Vibrionaceae; genus Vibrio; species Vibrio aestuarianus. The sequence continues at coordinate 81,759 of NZ_JAAZTU010000005.1, read as the reverse complement.
TGTACTATCCTGTTGAACTTGATTGATTCGGAATGTGAATGGCCGAATGTTAAATAAAACGTTTCCTATCATAAAGGAAATTGAAGCTCCCGGCACTATCAGACAGCTTCACTACTAAAAAATTCATAGATTGAGAGCACATAATGCATATTTTTGGCAAAATTCTTGGCGCTTTTTTTGGCTTCTTGTTTGGCGGGCCGTTTGGCGCAATGTTTGGTTTATTCCTCGGGCATCAATTTGATAAGGCTCGCCGCTTAAATCAAGCGGGTTTTAAAACTGGCGCATTTGGCTCTGGTCCAAGCCAAAGTGAGCGACAAGAAGAGTTTTTCAAAGCTGCATTTGCGGTAATGGGGCATGTAGCCAAAGCCAAAGGGCAGGTGACCAAAGAAGAGATTCAACTCGCCACAACGATGATGGAACGAATGAATCTGCATGGCGAGCAAAGAGCCGCAGCACAAGCAGCATTTCGTGATGGTAAAGAGCCACACTTTCCTCTTGATGAGGTACTTGAGCGAGTGCGCTTATCAACCGGTGGCCGTTTTGATTTGATGCAGTTTTTCCTTGAACTGCAAATATCCGCAGCGTTTGCTGATGGTTCTCTGCATCCGAGTGAACGTAGTGTACTGCACAAAATAGCCAACGGTTTGGGCTTTTCTTCAGCGCAATTAGAGCAACGTTTACGTATGCAAGAAGCGGCTTTCCGCTTTCAGCAAAATGGTGGTAGTTTTGGTGGACACCAAGGACAGCAACAATCAGGTTCATGGCAGCAAGCTTCGCAAGGCGATCGCTTGTCAGACGCTTATGATGTTTTGGGGGTGGACGACAGTGCGGATTCCAAAGAAATTAAGCGAGCCTATCGTAAGCTGATGAACGAGCACCATCCAGATAAACTAATGGCTAAAGGCTTACCACCAGAAATGATGAATGTTGCGAAAGAAAAATCACAACAAATCCAAAATGCTTATGACCTAATCAAAAAAGTAAAAGGTTTCAAATAAACTCGGTTTGAGTCGTAGATTTAAGAGTCAGTCGATACTGGCTCTTTTTTTTATGATTCAGATATGAAAAAAGCCAAGTCATGCGACTTGGCTTTGGAAAGTGGCTCCCCCTGCAAGACTTGAACTTGCGACATACGGATTAACAGTCCGCCGTTCTACCGACTGAACTAAGGGGGAATTGATGCTTTTATCTCTCATCAAGAGAATGGTGCCGACTACCGGAATCGAACTGGTGACCTACTGATTACAAGTCAGTTGCTCTACCTACTGAGCTAAGTCGGCTCCGAATCAATAAGCTATGGCTCATTGATGAAAAGTGGCTCCCCCTGCAAGACTTGAACTTGCGACATACGGATTAACAGTCCGCCGTTCTACCGACTGAACTAAGGGGGAACAGGTTTTAAAGAATGGTGCCGACTACCGGAGTCGAACTGGTGACCTACTGATTACAAGTCAGTTGCTCTACCTACTGAGCTAAGTCGGCACATATTTTCTTTAATTTTATTGTCTGTGCTGAGCACCAACAATTTAGAAACTGTGGTGCCCGGAGGCGGAATCGAACCACCGACACGAGGATTTTCAATCCTCTGCTCTACCGACTGAGCTATCCGGGCGACGGGGTGTATTAAAAGGTTTTTCGCATTTAACGTCAACACTAAAATGCAAAAAAAATATCGTTTGTTGCTTTTCTATACTTAGTGACTCGTTTTTGCCCATTTAGGTTAAGAAATGGTAGCGGATTATGTAGGGAAATGGATATCAGATAATGAAATAAGGCCATTTAATTAAAAGGAGAAAAAACAAAAGCACGTCGAAAACATGCTTTTGTTGAATTTGATGATGTGTGCTGAGCTATTGCTGTAATACAGAGAGCTAGTTTTTTATGGTGAATTTATTCACCCACAGTTCAAGTTCATTAGAGAGTGAGGTTAAAGTTTGAGTACTATTGTGACTTTCAGTAACCACCTGGCTAAGTTGTACACCACTTTCTTCGATCATATTAATTCTTTTTGAAATATCATCACCGACTTGGGTTTGTTCTGCCGCTGCTGTGGCAATTTGATGGCTCATTTCAGAGATTGACTCTAACGCAATCACAATTTGTTGTAGCGCTTCAGAGGCACCTTCAGATTCCGTCACCGTGCTTTGACTAGTATCAGCACAAACTTGCATTGTTTGAATTGCGTTACGAGAGCCTTCCTGTAAGTTGTTGATCATTTGCTGGATCTCTTTCGTGCTGGTTTGGGTGCGCCCCGCGAGGTTTCTCACTTCATCAGCCACGACTGCGAAGCCTCGTCCTTGTTCGCCAGCTCGAGCCGCTTCAATGGCAGCATTGAGAGCGAGTAGGTTGGTTTGCTCGGCAATATCACCAATCACATCCAATACTTTGGCTATGTTGTTTACGTCGTTATCTAAGTTTGATACTGCTTGGCTTGCGGTACCTAGTTGAGCTGCTAAGCCTCGGATATTGTCGACGGTATTATGTATCAACTGCTGAGTGTGTTGGCTTTGCTTATCGGCTTGGTCTGTGTTGCGCGCCGTATCACTTGCTGAATCGGCCACATTATTTGCCGACGATGCCATTTCTGTCATTGCGGTCGCAATCATTGCCGTTGATTGCTGTTGAGTTTCGGTCAGATAAGCAATCGAAGAAGAGCGAGATTCTACCTGAGCGAGTTCTTGACGCAGAGCATGCATTGACGACTCTAAATTTGTCACTAAGTTTGCTAAAGATTGACTCATTTGCTGTACTGCTTGATAGATACTGCCGTCAGAGGCTTTAGTCTCAAAACTTGTTTGAATACTGCCTTTAGCAACGGCTTGAACAGCATTGAGTACGTCTTTAGGTTCACCACCAAGTAGCGTGAGCATTTTATGAATGGAGTAAATCAGAATGGATAAAATAATGCCTGCGATAACAACACAGAGTGCTAATTGCCATTGTGCTGTCGACCAAAAACGGGCGTTGGCTTCATTAAAACCAATACCAGTGCCGACAACCCAGCCCCAGTGCGGTGTTTTTTCTGCAATAGAGAGTTTTTCTTCAATAGAGCCATCGGCTTGAGTTTGTGTCCAAGTGTATTCGACAATTTTCCCTGACTGATTGCCAATAACTTTTTGTATTAGAGCTCCAACACTTTTGCCATCACTGTCTTTAAAGTCATTAAAACTTGTACCATGTAATTGTGGGTCGAGTGGGGTGGCGATAAACGTCATATTTTCATCAGCTACATATACGTACTCATTATCTTTATAGATGTTGTTGCGCAGTAATCTTGTGGCTAGATCTTTCGCTTCCTGCTCTTGAAGTTTGCCTTCTTGCTCCATTTTTTCGACTTCAGTTAAAATACTGTAAGCACTTTTGAATAACTCTGTTACTCGAGCTTTGTTATCTAAGTTACTGGCGACTCGTAGAGTCCATAAGCCTGATGTAGTAAGGGCTAGTAATGCTATAAAGATAATTCCTGATAATAAATAAGCTTGTGTCTTTAGTTTCATGGCCTAACTCTCATACTCTGTTTATGGCTTATAAGTGATATTTTAAGTATCACTTTTAATAATGAAACCATCATAGTAGGAATATACCTACATCAGTAATAGGTGATTACAAAAATATGACAATGATTAAATTTTTATCTCAAAAAAAGTCCAATTCAACATGAAACTTATTAGGTGGGGGGATTGTGGATAGAAACAATAGGCACAAAAAAAGCCAAGTCTTGCGACTTGGCTTTTAAAGTGGCTCCCCCTGCAAGACTTGAACTTGCGACATACGGATTAACAGTCCGCCGTTCTACCGACTGAACTAAGGGGGAATTATTCTTGTGTAAATGTCTTTATTAAACACTTGCACCAAATAATGGTGCCTCGAGGCGGAATCGAACCACCGACACGAGGATTTTCAATCCTCTGCTCTACCGACTGAGCTATCGAGGCAATAAATGGTGCCGACTACCGGAGTCGAACTGGTGACCTACTGATTACAAGTCAGTTGCTCTACCTACTGAGCTAAGTCGGCACACTTTATTTATTGCTTGCTGTTACTTAAGTTAAGCACCAACAATTTAATTTGTGGTGCCCGGAGGCGGAATCGAACCACCGACACGAGGATTTTCAATCCTCTGCTCTACCGACTGAGCTATCCGGGCAACGGAGCGCTATTAAACGGATTTTCCTCTCAATCGTCAACTGCTTTTTTAAAATATTTTCAAAAAACCGTTTGTTTGCTGCGAATTTAGACAAAAACACCTTTGCTAGCCACTGGTGTTAAATTCCTTTTTAAACTTTGTTACTTTTTCTAAGTATCTTCTTGATTCTGAATTGGGATGTTTTTTAGTGAGCGCCCAGTAAACTTGGTTGGGTTGCAGTGAGTTTAAGTCATTCATGGCCCGTTTTCTGTCTTTATTGAAGGTGTTGAGAACTCCGCCAGTGCCGCCGTTATAAGCCGATATCATACTGTATTCGAGCGATGTTGGGTGCTTTACGTCCTTCAGGTAGCGATTTTTGAGGATATAAAAATAGGCTGTACCGGTATCAATATTATTTTCTGGGTTAAATAGGTACTCAGGGCTAGGTTCACCTGGTTTCTTTTTCACCAAAGAAAAGACATCTCGGCCTGCTGTTTTAGGTACTACTTGCATTAGGCCGTAAGCATTAGCCCAACTGACGGCGTAAGGGTTAAAACTACTTTCTGTTTTGATGATCGCGTAGATCAAATCTTCGGGGATGTCATATTTCTTTGATGCTCGGTGCACAATATCCGCGTACTTGTAGCTACGCTTTGATGCGTGGTCGACCACCATCGGAATTTGTACGTAATAGGCTTTTTTGAAATCTACATTTTTCGTTTTTAATTGATTTTCAATGAGATAATCAGCGTATCGATTAGCGCGCCAAGACCATTGGATTGGCTGTTTGTCTTGATCCAGAACTTGGTTGTACAAAAATGGCTGGCCTTTGAGTTCAATATTTTGTGATGAAAAAAGGTCAACTTGGGCAGGATCATCAGGTGTCAATAAGGTGGTGATAATGGCATTACGCAGATGCTTTTTGGGGTCGGTCGGGGATACGGTTTCGACAGTAATGGTGCCATCAGAAAAGTTAACTTCAGAGCGGCTAAGGTAGTTATCGATGTATTTCACATAGTTGCTTTTACCTGCAACTTTAATTTCTTTGCTACCCCAGCGTTTTTCGATGTTACCGGAGAAACTGCTAATTAACGCATCTAAAGCAGCGGTATCTTTGACAAACTGCCCGGGTAATTGCGCTAGGTTTTTCGCAAAGCGGTTGGTGGGTTCATAGTCGACGTCGTAAATACGTTCTATGAATTCTCGACTGCAGCCAGCCAGCAGCATTGCAATAAAAAAGTAAGTCAGCTTTCTCATTAGGTTCCCAATACAAAAATGACATCAGAGCGTCGACTATGATGTCATTGATTATCCTTGAAATAAATAAGGTTACTTTTATTTGCTTGGAGGCGTATAGCCTTCAATGTGGACTTCTTTTCCTTCAAATAGGAAATTGGTCATCTCGGTTTCGAGCAACTTACGATGTTCTGGATCCATCATATTGAGTTTTTTCTCGTTGATTAGCATGGTCTGTTTATGCTGCCATTGCGCCCATGCTTCTTTTGATATGTTATCAAAAATACGTTTACCCAATTCGCCTGGGTAAAGTTGAAAATCCAAACCGTCGGCTTCTTTATTTAGTCGAGCACAAAATACAGTGCGGCTCATAATGACTTCCTCTTAAGTTTTTAAGGGTTAATTTCAAATGGAAGGCTTTCTAATAGCTGCTTTACAGGGGCAGCTAAGCCGATTTGTTCTGGTTGCGATAAGTTATACCAAAGACCTTTGCTTCCTTCCATGATGATATTGGGTTGTTGAGACAGTTCAACCAATATTGGCGTAATGTCTAAGTGGTAGTGGCTAAAAGTATGACGAAATGCGATCAAAGGACGAATTGAACGCACGGTACTTTCTTTTATTGCCCTGTGATCAAGTTGATCTTCAATCGCGTTATTAGGGTTTTCTGGAAAGCAAAATAACCCCCCCCAAATACCGCTTTGAGGACGCTGTTCTAACCAAACCTGATTATTATGATGGATCATGATGAACCAAGTTTGCTTGGTTGGTTTTTCTGTTTTGGGTTTTTTACCCGGGTAATCGAGAGGGTTACCTTGTTTATTGGCGATACAAAAGGATTCAACTGGGCAGAGCGTGCACTTTGGTTTACTACGAGTACAAACCATGGCTCCCATGTCCATCATAGCTTGGTTGTAGCTATCGACATCTTGACTGGGTGTATTGGTTTCGGCGTATTGCCACAATAAATTTTCGACTTTTTTCTGTCCCGGCCAGCCTTCTACAGCAAAACAGCGCGCTAATGTGCGTTTTACATTGCCATCTAAAATAGCGTGTGGCTGCTTATAAACCGAAGAGAGTACCGCTGCCGCTGTAGAGCGGCCAATACCCGGTAGAGCATTCATTTGCTCTATATCAAGGGGAAACTCTCCGCCATATTCACTCGCAACAATTTGAGCCGCTTTGTGAAGGTTACGTGCTCGCGCGTAATAACCAAGCCCTGTCCACAGATGCAAAACTTCGTCTTGCTCGGCGTTGGCTAAGTCAACCACGGTTGGAAAACGTTGCATAAAGCGTTCGAAATAGGGGATCACCGTGGTTACTTGGGTTTGCTGCAACATAATTTCAGACAGCCAAACGCTGTAAGCGGTTTTATTCTGTTGCCACGGTAAATGTTTGCGCCCATAGGCGTCATACCATTTTAAAATGGCTTTAGCGAAAGGTGTCACGACGTGCTCTTTAGTTTATAGTTTTAGTGGGGCAAAATTGCACCACATAAATGATGAGTTGTAAAACCGACAAACTGTGTGGGTTTATCCAGCAAGTTTATTTCGATAACACTTGCACCGAGAATGATTCTTTGGATAATCCCCGCTTTGATTAATCAATGTGCAGGCAAGATCAATGAGTGAAGTAACCACCAACGAATACACCGAAGAAGGCAAGATCCTACGTAGAATCCGTAGTTTTGTTCGTCGTGAAGGTCGATTAACTAAAGGCCAAGAAGCTGCGATGAATGAATGTTGGCCAACAATGGGTATTGATTACCAGCCACAATTACTTGATTGGAGCGCTGTTTTTGGCAATGACAATCCAGTAGTGTTGGAGATTGGTTTTGGTATGGGTGCCTCATTAGTTGAAATGGCTAAAAATGCACCTGAGAAAAATTTCTTTGGTATTGAAGTACACAGTCCTGGTGTTGGTGCGTGTTTAGCTTCTGCGCGCGAAGCGGGTGTCACTAACTTACGTGTAATGTGTCATGATGCGGTTGAAGTTTTTGAGCACATGATCCCAGCGAGCAGCCTGCATACTTTGCAACTGTTCTTCCCAGACCCTTGGCATAAAAAGCGCCACCATAAACGCCGTATCGTACAGTTAGAATTTGCTGAAATGGTACGTCAAAAACTAAAAATGGAAGACGGTATCTTCCATATGGCGACAGACTGGGAAAATTATGCTGAGCATATGATTGAGATAATGAACCAAGCGCCAGGTTTTACCAATATTGCAACCGATGGTGACTATATTCCTCGCCCAGATGAACGACCACTGACCAAGTTTGAAGCGCGTGGCCACCGTTTAGGTCATGGCGTGTGGGATATTAAATACAAGCGTATTGCATAAGGCGTGTTTGTATCACTACTACAAATGAAGTGCGTTTAGTCGTGATCCATTACCGCTAAGCATGCTCACTACAATAAACGATTAAATAAAAGCCAACATTATAGTAATGTTGGCTTTTTCGGCCTTAGCGCCCTACAAAACATCACCATTATAAAAATAGAGAAAGTACATTTCTCACCGAAGGTAAGGTCATCAATGAAACCGACACAAGCAATACTTGCGGACATCTTGGATGAGGTTCGCCCTCTTATCGGTCACGGCAAGGTCGCCAACTATATTCCTGCGTTGGCGAAAGTTTCGAATCAAAAACTGGCGATTGCGGTTTATACCAACCAAGGCGAAGTGATTAAAGCGGGAGATGCAGACCAAGGTTTTTCGATTCAGTCGATTTCAAAAGCACTGAGCTTAACATTGGCGATGATGTTGTATAAGCCAGAAGAGTTATGGATACGTGTTGGCAAAGAGCCCTCAGGCCAAGCGTTTAATTCGATGATTCAGCTTGAAATGGAACAGGGTATTCCTCGTAACCCTTTTATCAATGCAGGAGCAATAGTGGTAGCTGATATGCTGCATAGTCGCTTGTCTGCGCCTCGACAACGTTTGCTTGAATTTGTGCGCCAGCTATCCGGTGAAGAGAGTATCGTGTACGACAAAGTTGTGGCTGCCTCTGAAATGATGCACAGTGACCGTAATGCCGCGATAGCCTACCTGATGCGTTCTTTTGGTAATTTTCACAACGAGGTTATTCCGGTTCTTCATAACTATTTTCACGCTTGTGCACTAAAAATGAGTTGCGTCCAGTTGGCGAAAACTTTTAGCTACCTGGCCAATAAAGGTGTGTCGGTACAGACGGGGGAAGCGATTGTGACGACCACTCAAAGCAAGCAAATTAATGCACTACTAGCCACATGTGGTTTGTACGATGGAGCGGGAGAGTTTGCTTATCGAGTGGGTATGCCGGGCAAGTCTGGCGTAGGCGGTGGTATTGTTGCCATTGTCCCGGGGGAAATGACGATTGCTGTATGGTCTCCAGAGCTCGATCCTTCAGGAAACTCTCTGGCTGGGACAAAAGCATTAGAGTTATTAGCAGAACGTATTGGCCGCTCTATCTTTTAATACATTGTTTTCGTTTACAAACCGTTTTATACATTAATGACGCCCCTCTTATGAGAGGCGTCTTAGCGTTACTCTTCATCAGCCATAAAGGCTTCTAACAAATCATTGAGGAACAATTTTCCTTTCTCGGTGATTTGCCAGTGTGTCGCGTTTTCACTTAAATATTGCTCTGCCAGTGCCCAATCAATGGTCGGCTTGATGACATCTAAACTTAAGCCTGTGGTTTCGACAAAATCTTGTTTTGGGCAAGGCTCCATCAGTCGAAAACGGTTCATGAAAAATTCGAATGGGCGATCACTGTCAGCCACTTCCATTTCACTATCCAGATAAGGTTTAAGTAAGTTGAGATAGCCGCGAGGGTGTTTGACCTTGGTGGTGCGTACAATTCGACCATCAGCAAAACTCAGTTTACCGTGAGCGCCACAGCCAATACCGAGATAGTCACCAAAGCGCCAGTAATTGAGGTTGTGCTGACATTGATAGCCGGGCTTGCTGTAGCCTGAAATTTCATATTGTACGTACCCAGCTGCCGCCAATTTTTGATGACCTAATTCAAAAATATCCCACAGTGCATCATCGTCAGGTAGCGTTGGTGGTTTGAAGTAGAACATGGTATTTGGCTCAATGGTTAGCTGATACCACGATAAGTGCGGAGGGTTAAGCTCTATCGCTTTGTCTAAATCTGCTAGTGCTTGTTCAGTGCTTTGATCCGGCAAACCATGCATCAAGTCAAGGTTAAAGCTATTGAGCCCAATTTGATGAGCTAAGTGGGCGGCATTGACGGCTTCTTGCTGACCATGGATACGACCTAGGCGCTCAAGTTTTTGTTGCTCAAAGCTTTGTACACCAATCGATATTCGGGTCACACCAGCTTGTCGGTAACCGACAAAGCGCTCGGCTTCTACCGTGCCAGGGTTCGCTTCCATAGTGATTTCAATATCAGGTTTAAACGCGATTCGTGCTTCAATGCCTTGCAGTAAGCGGGCAATACCTTGTGCGGAAAACAGGCTTGGTGTACCACCACCAATAAAAATAGAATGCAGTGGGCGAGGGGTGTCAGCCAGTTGATATTTGGCGATGTCGGTATCGAGATCTTCCAGTAACGCATCAATGTATTCACGCTCGGGAATATCATTTTTTAGCGCGTGTGAGTTAAAGTCACAATATGGGCATTTTTGTACACACCAAGGGATGTGTACATACAAGCTAAGTGCGGGTGGTTGCAGCATTATTATTTTTGCTCATTGATGGCTTGAAATAGCTTTTGCAGTGCTTTGCCGCGATGTGACAACTGCTTTTTACGCACAGGATCTAGTTCCGCTGAGGAACAATTGTCTTCCGGTACAAAGAAGATTGGGTCATAGCCAAAACCATTGCTGCCATGTGCTTGATGGAGAATTCGCCCTTCCCATTTGCCATGGCAAACTAAAGGTGTTGGGTCGTTTTCGTGGCGCATTAAAACCAAAACACAATGAAAACGTGCGCTGCGTTGTTCATCTGGCACACCATCCATTGCTGCTAATAGTTTCTCTAAGTTTTGTTGGTCGCTTGCTTTCTCACCGGCGTAGCGAGCCGAGTAAATGCCCGGAGCACCTTGTAGGTAATCAACTTCTAAGCCTGAATCATCAGCGATCGCAGGTAAGCCTGTTTCTTTAGCGGCATGACGCGCTTTGATGATCGCATTTTCAATAAAAGTGGTGCCAGTTTCGGCTACTTCAGACACATTGAATTCGCTTTGCGCAACCACATCAAAGCCAAAATCAGAGAGGAGATCGGCCATTTCACGCACTTTGCCTTGGTTGCCGGTGGCTAAGACTATTTTTTTCATCTTCAATGTTTCTCTTTATTCTTCGACATAAAATTTTTGGGAAAATTTAAGTTTGCCAGCCCCTTTTAAGCCAGTATTAACATCAATATCGAAACTCAAATTTTCTTCATTGGTGATCGGGAATTGAGCAATGTAATAGATTGCATCTCCCTCTTTTACTTGTTTAAATTCTAGCTCACGTAAATTACCAATGAGGTTTTTGGCGTAACCGGTAATTTTCGCTTCGACCGCAGGTTTACCTAACGATGAGTTGTCCAGCACGCTGATGTTTAAAATCGCGGAATAGCCATTACGCTTGAGCTGGTAGCTGCGCGCCACTTGCGGTGTCAAAAAGGTGGAATTAAAGGCGGAGTAGTGCACTTCCACATTTTTAATGGTCTTAAACTGCTCGGCTAGAGTGGGCAGTGAGAGGACTGCCATCAGTAGGGCGATAATCCATTTGCGCATGGTTTGCTCCTTATGCATGCAGGTTTACTAAATAAAAAGCCATCACAAGATGGCTTCAATAGGTGCTGGTATCACTTGTGGTGAATGGACTCTGACTTGTTTGTGACGGCCCAATTCTCCCTTTTCAATCTCTATTAAACTTTTAGCCACTTTAAATTGTTTGGCCAAAAACTTAGTTAAATGTGCATTAGCTTTACCATCGACCGGAGGTGCAGTGATGGCGACTTTCAGCTCCTCACCATGCAAGCCGACGATGCTATCGCGGCTTGCTTTAGGTTGAATGTAGAGCTTGAGAATTAAATCGTCGCCCTCTTGCCAAGCGGCAACTGACATTACAACTGGTGCCACACTGGGCCAATCAGATCGCCCATCAGGAAGTTGGCAAATTGAAGGCCAATAAAGAGCACTAATACGCTTAAATCAAAGCCACCCATTGCAGGTAAAATACGGCGAATAGGCGCCAGCATTGGTTCTGTCAATTGATGGAAAACGTATTCAATTGGACTACGGCCTTGGCTAACCCAGCTCAAAATAGCTCGGATCAACAATACCCAAAACAGTAAACCGCCCGCCGCTTTAATCAAAGATAGTAAGCCTAGGAATAAAAAGTCCACACTGAAGCTAACTGAACCGCCCGAGGCGATTAAGATCAATGCGACGAATTTAAGTACACACAGTACATAAGCAAACAGTACGGTGGCTAAATCAAGACTGCCAATCGATGGGATTGCGCGGCGCAGTGGCCCCACGACTGGTTGTGTTGATTTAACGATAAATTGCGAGAATGGGTTATAGAAATCCGCACGCGCTGCTTGAAGCCAGATACGTAAGATCACAACCATGATATACAGATCAAACAGGGTGGATATCAAAAAACTCATTGAATTCATAAATGGCCCTTAATACGAGTAGTGTGTCGTTTGCGCTATAGCTTAGTGAAACGACACTAGGATTAAAACTGTTTTTCCATCTCTTGTGCACGTGCGACGGCTGCTTGCATCGCTTTTGCCACAATATCTGACAGCTGGTGGTCATTAAAAGTACGAATGGCTTCTGCGGTAGTGCCACCTTTGGAGGTCACTTGTTCACGCAGTGTGGATAGCTCAATATCTTGATTCGCTACCACCATTTCTGCGGCACCTAGTGCGGCTTGCTGAACCAACAAACGAGCGGTCGCTTGGTCAAAACCTTGTGCAATTGCTTCGGTTTGCATCGCTTCCATAAACAAGAAAAAATAGGCCGGCGCACTACCTGCAGCGGCGATTACTCCGTTAATACCCGACTCTTGTTCTACCCAACATACTTCGCCAACCGCTTGCATCAACTCAGCGGTAAAAGTTTTATCTTGCATAGAAACTCGTGGTGCTGCAAATAAGCCACTCATACCACGATTGACCAATGATGGTGTGTTCGGCATAACGCGCACGATGTTCAAATCACTGGTTAGCATCTCATTCAGGCGTGAAATCGAAATACCAGCGGCAATCGAGATAACCAATTTGTTAGAAAAGTCGATCACTTGTAATGGTTCACAAACGCTAGCCATCAGTTGTGGTTTCACCGACAGCACGACGACATCGGCTTGTTGCGCCGCACTCAAGTTGTCGCTGGTGGTTTGAATGCCATAATCGGCTTCAAGCGGCTTACGTCGTGTCTTTGACGGTGCGGTCGCGGTGATTTTATTAGCCGGATAACCGCTGGCAACCAAGCCTGCAATGATGGCCTTCGCCATATTCCCCGCACCGATAAAAGCGATATTTCTGTGTTCCATTAAAAGATTCCTAACTTGTGGTTGGTGCGCTCGTTACGCTTGACCGTAATCGCGTGCGCCAAAAATAGCGGTACCGATCCGTACCATTGTGCTACCCGCTTCAATCGCAGCTTCCATGTCACCACTCATGCCCATCGATAGCGTATCTAACCCTGCAAAATGTTCAGACAATTGTGCTTTTAACGTGGCTAGTTTTTGGAATGCTGCCAGTTGAGAAGCATGGTCTGTGACATTTTCAGGAATTGACATTAACCCTCTTAAAGTGAGGTTGGGAAGAGAGGATATCAACTCTGCCAATTCAAATATTTCTTGTTCAGAAATACCTGATTTTGAGCTTTCACCACTAGTATTAACCTGAATTAACACCTGTAGTGGCGGCATAGCTGATGGGCGTTGGTCATTTAAACGTTGTGCAATTTTGTTTCTATCTACCGTGTGCACCCAGCTAAAGTTTTCAGCGACTAAGCGTGATTTATTGGATTGAATCGGGCCAATAAAATGCCATTCCAAGGCCAGTTCAGGGTGTTGTGCAGCAAAATATTGCACCTTATCGACCCCTTCTTGCACGTAATTTTCTCCAAACACAGTCTGCCCAGCTTGCGCTGCGGCTAGAATAGCTTCGACAGGTTTGGTTTTACTGACCGCTAAAAGTTGCACTCTGTCTAGAGCGCGTCCACACTTTTGTTGTGTACTTTCAATTTGTGAAGTGATCTGTTCAATGTTTTGTTGAATACTACTCATAGCCTGACTTTACTAAGGAAATTAAATGGATATCGCTGAGCTACTGGATTTTAGTGTAAAGCACAACGCGTCGGATCTACATCTTTCTGCTGGTGTTCCACCTATGGTACGTATAGATGGTGAAGTAAGAAAGCTTGGAGTGCCAGCTTTTACTCATGCAGACGTACATCGTTTGATTTTTGAGATCATGAACGATGCTCAACGTAGTGAATTTGAAGAGAAATTGGAAGTCGATTTTTCGTTTGAGTTACCTGATGTTGGGCGTTTTCGTGTCAACGCTTTTCATCAATCTCGTGGCTGCTCTGCGGTTTTTCGCACGATACCAACTACGATTCCGACATTAGCAGAGCTGCAAACGCCAGAGATTTTCAGCAAAATTGCCAACTACGAAAAGGGGCTAGTACTGGTGACCGGGCCAACAGGGTCAGGTAAGTCAACGACTTTGGCGGCGATGGTCGACTACATTAATACCCATCACAACAAGCATATTTTAACGATTGAAGACCCCATTGAATTCGTACATAACAACAATAAATGTTTGGTCAATCAGCGAGAAGTACACCGTGATACACACAGTTTCAAGGCGGCTTTGCGCTCCGCTCTGCGTGAAGACCCAGACGTTATTTTAGTAGGTGAATTGCGTGACCAAGAAACGATCAGTTTAGCGTTAACCGCAGCGGAAACTGGCCATTTGGTGTTTGGTACTTTGCACACTAGCTCTGCGGCAAAAACCATTGACCGAATTATTGACGTGTTTCCCGGTAGCGATAAAGAGATGGTGCGCTCTATGTTGTCAGAGTCATTACGTGCTGTGATAGCGCAAAAACTGCTCAAACGAATCGGTGGTGGCCGGGTTGCTTGCCATGAAATTATGTTGGGGACGCCTGCCATTCGTAACTTGATTCGCGAAGACAAAGTTGCTCAGATGTTTTCCATTATTCAAACTGGGGCGGCTCATGGGATGCAAACCATGGAACAAAATGCGAAACAGCTTATTGCTCAAGGCATGGTTGACGCTGAAGAAGTGCAAGCAAAGTTAGAATTGAATTCATCTCCGTTCTAAGAGACAGCCCATGGAATTAAATCAATGCCTTGAGGGCATGTTAAGTCAAAAAGCATCGGACCTTTATATTACGGTCGGTGCCCCGATTTTGTTTCGAGTTGATGGCGAATTGAGAGCGCAAGGTGAAAAGCTAACCATTTCACAAGTGATGGATTTACTTGATGCAATGATGGATAGCGAACGTCGTGAAGAGTTTAAGCTCACTCATGAAGCTAACTTCGCGGTTGTGCGTGATTTTGGGCGTTTTCGTGTCAGCGCCTTTTTTCAGCGTGAATTACCGGGAGCGGTGATCCGCCGCATTGAAACCAATATTCCGACCTTTGATGACCTAAAGTTACCAGGCGTTTTACAGGATCTGTCGATTGCAAAGCGTGGCTTAGTACTTGTGGTTGGAGCTACGGGGTCGGGTAAATCGACCACAATGGCGGCGATGACGGGCTATCGCAATACGCATCGAACCGGGCATATTTTAACGGTGGAAGATCCGATCGAGTTTGTGCATGAGCATCAACGCTGCATCGTCACGCAGCGTGAAGTTGGGTTAGATACCGAAAGCTACGAGGTGGCGCTGAAGAATTCACTTCGACAGGCGCCTGATATGATTTTGATTGGCGAAATACGTTCTCGAGAAACCATGCAGTATGCGATGACCTTTGCTGAAACGGGCCATTTATGCATGGCAACGTTACACGCTAATAATGCCAACCAAGCGTTAGAGCGAATTCTTCATTTGGTTCCTCAAGAGCAAAAAGATCAGCTTTTGTTTGATCTGTCGATGAACCTGAAAGGGGTGATTGGCCAGCAGTTGATCCGCGATAAAAACGGACAAGGGCGACATGGTGTGTTTGAGATCCTACTCAATAGTCCGCGCGTTTCTGATTTGATCCGCCGCGGTGAACTGCACGAACTGAAAGCCACCATGGGGAAATCACAACAGGTAGGTATGCAGACATTTGATCAAGCGCTTTACCAACTAGTGATTGATGGCAAGATCAGCGAGCAAGACGCACTTCATAGTGCCGATTCAGCCAATGATTTACGTTTGATGCTCAAAGCCAAACGCGGTGACCGTTATGGATCTGGCTCATTAGATAATGTTCAGATTGATATGGATTAACTTTTAGCTATTGTAAAAAGAAAAATCCCAAAACTAGTTTGGGATTAGGTATTGGAAAGTGGTGCGATTATTCGCCCCACTGCGCCTCAAACCAACTTTCTAATATGACGACCGCCGATTGGCAGTCAACATTTCCTTTACTAAGCGCTTTGTAGCCACCCATCTCAAATAAGTCGGCGCGAGCTTCTCTGGTCGATAGGCGTTCATCGTGCATTTCAACTGGCAAGCCATAACGACCTTGTAGACGTTGAGCAAATTTTTTCGCTCTCGGCGTGATGGTTTCTAGTGCTTTGCCATGCAGATCAGTAGGCAGCCCAACTACGAGTAAGTTGGGCTGCCACTCTTTGATCAATTTTTCTATGTCATCCCAATTAGGGATGCCGTCATTGGCCTTAAAAGCCTTCAACGGTGAAGCCGTTCCTGTTACCTCTTGACCAATGGCACTGCCAATACTTTTGGTGCCAAAGTCAAAAGCCATAATGGTTCTTGAAGTCATAATTACGTTCTTGATCGGTTTACGCGTGTCCAGCCAGGCCAGACAGCTGTATCGGGTCGATACCGAGTTTTTTAATCGCTTGGCTCCATTTATCATGGATTGGCGTATTAAAGATGACCTCTGGGTCTGCTTCAATGGTCAGCCATGAGTTTTCTGAAAGTTCCAGTTCTAGCTGACCCGGTTCCCAACCAGAATAGCCCAAGGCAACCAGATAGTTACTTGGTTCAGCATCAGTACCTAGTACAGACAGAATATCCTTCGAAGTGGTAACGGCAAGGTCATCACTCATGCGAATACTCGACTCATAATGATCTTTCGGGCGATGCAAAATAAACCCGCGATCTTCTGCAACCGGTCCACCATTTAAGACCGGCATTTTCAGGCTATCCACTTGGATCTGCGGATAACTTGGTTCGATGTTGACCTGCTTTAACATGCCCCCGACAGTGATATCTATCGGTGCATTGATCATTAGCCCCATCGCCCCTTCTTCATTATGTTCACAGATATAAATGACACTGTGCTTGAAGTAAGGATCTTGCATACTTGGCATGGCGACTAAAAAATGATTTGTAAGATTCATACTGCCTCCAACCCTTCCGCGAGTAATAGTGTAATGACTTACCCTATTAAACGTTACTTGTTGATACGACGCTCGATAGCATCCATCAACTTACCGGTAATTGAGATATCAAATGCCGCCTCAATCTCACGAATACAGGTTGGGCTTGTCACATTTATCTCAGTTAGCTTGTCGCCAATAACGTCAAGACCTACAAAAATTAAGCCTTTTTCTTTCAGTGTTGGAGCGATTGTCTGCGCAATTTTAATATCGGTTTCGCTCAGTGGACGAGCTTCACCACGACCACCAGCAGCTAGGTTACCGCGTGTTTCACCTTTCGCTGGGATACGAGCAAGGCAGTAAGGCATTGGTTCACCATCAACTACCAAAATACGTTTGTCGCCATTACTGATGTCTGGCACGAAGGTTTGCGCCATGCAGTAGTTTTGACCGTGGTTGGTCAATGTTTCAATGATCACCGAGACGTTAGGATCACCTTCTTTGACTCGGAATATTGAAGCGCCGCCCATTCCATCAAGTGGTTTTAAGATCACATCACCATGCTGCTCGCGGAAGGCTTTAATTTTCTCTGCTTTACGCGTAACAATTGTGGTTGGTGTCAGTTCTGGGAACCATGCAGTAAATAGCTTTTCATTACAGTCACGTAAGCTTTGTGGTTTGTTAACGATTAAAGTGCCTTCGTCTTCTGCGCGCTCTAAAATGTAGGTGGCGTAGATGTACTCGGTATCAAACGGAGGATCTTTACGCATCAATACTGCATCAAGTTCGGCTAATTTAATGGTTTGTTGTGATTTAAATTCATACCAGCCATTTGGATCTTCTTTCAGTTCGACGATTTTTGTATCGGCGACTGCGACGCCTTGATCTAAGTGTAGATCATTCATTTCCATATAGTGGATTTCATAACCACGGCGCTGTGCTTCAAGCAACATGGCAAAGCTGGAATCTTTTTTAATATTAATGGATGCAATGGGATCCATTACGATACCAAGTTTAATCATTGATTTTCTCCGGTTAGCCAAGGTCGCCGAAACGAACTTGAAGGGCAGTAATTGCAGTTAAGGCAGCCGTTTCAGTGCGAAGCACGCGTGGGCCTAACAGGGTTTCTTCAAATTGATATTCTTCCGTCATGCGGATCTCTTGTGCCGATAATCCGCCTTCAGGGCCAATCAATAAACGTACTTTAGTGACAGGCTCTGGCAAGGTGTTAATTGAATATTTAGCTCTTGGATGCAGGTTAAGTTTTAATGCATCACTTTGTTCTGCACACCAAGCTTCTAGCTGCATGATAGGACGAATCACCGGAACGGTGTTGCGGCCACATTGCTCACAGGCACTGATCGCAATTTTCTGCCACTGTTCGAGTTTTTTCTCGAATCGTTTAGCATCAAGTTTAACGCCGCAACGTTCAGAAATCAGTGGTGTAATAGTATTCACCCCCAACTCAACCGATTTTTGGATGGTGAATTCCATTTTGTCACCACGAGAGATGACTTGTCCAAGGTGCAAGTTTAATGGTGATTCACAGCTACTCTCTACGCGTTCTGCTACTTCGACTAACACGCCTTTTTTCGTCACTTCGCTGATAGTTGCTGGAAATTCAGCGCCACTGCCATCAAATAGCAGCACTTCTTGACCAACTTGCATGCGTAACACTCGGCCAATATGTCCAGCCGCGTCATCACTTAACGCGATGGTGCCGAGCTGCGAAATTGGGGTCGGGTGATAAATTCTAGGGATGCGCATGGTAACTTCCTGCCTGACATTGAATAGCCACTAACATGGATGCTTTTAGCTGAAAAAACAAGGGGCAAGAATGAGTTTCAGCCATCAAGATTAAACGTTTCAACGGATTATGAACCACATTGCTTTTGAACAAATGGGTTGTGGTTGCCTTGTACTTTAGCAATGCGTTGGTCACGCTTACATTCCCATGAATCTGCCGGATATTGGCGATTCCATGCTTGCATTAGCTGAGTTTGTTGTTTTGATAGCTGAAAACCATATTCTTGGCTCATGTACAAGTAGGTACGAGCAATCGACCCGCGCGCTCTATCCGGTGGCATGACTTTACGCTGCTTAAAATTGACCTGCATTTCACAGCGACCATAGGTTTCACCATCCACTCCATTCCATTGACTGAAATTGTAGTTTGAGCGATCACCGTTAACTTCTCCGATCGCGGGGGTTAAGTTGTGTAGATCCGCCTCCATAGAACGAAAAGCGGTATCATTCTTAGTGCAATTTTTACGCCCGCCATTTTGCCAGCATTGACGCTGGTGACCAAATTGCCAAGCAGGAACCACATGCTCCCATTCAATGCGGCTGGCGCGGGTTTGTTGTTTACGTACTTGATAACCACAAGCTTGTAAGTCTGGTGTACCTTTACGGCCTTGCCATTCAATGTCACAGCCACAATAAAAACTAATTGGATGATCTTGATAGATCTTCAATGCTTCTTTCTTTGCTTTAGAAAATGAAGAGGGTGGTGCTGATAGTGCACTAAACGAGAGTAATGCTAAGAGTCCTGCGACAGACAATAAACGAAAATACGACATAATTTAGACTGATATAAGTATGGTTTTTCTCAGTCTAACACTCAGGATGAGGAATTATAAATGATGTTTTTATCGTTAATTTTCGGGGATGGTCATCACGAAAAGCAGCGAATAGAACACTAATTTAAGAAAGCTGTACGCCTGTAAAGGTCAGAGTTTGCGAACATTGTTGGCAGCGATAAGTGGCTTGATGGCGCAACACTTTGTTATGGCGACGAATAGTCAGAGGATAGCGAGTACAGTCGCAGCGATATTCAAAGGTTTTGCCTTGCACAGAAGAGACTTCAAACCGATGAGTGGTATTGGCGGGTAAATGAAAGACTTGATTCATCACACTCTGCCACTCTTTTCCATGTGGACGGACTCGACCATAGCGTCGATAAGTAATGAGGTGAGCGATTTCATGTGCGATCACTTCATCTAAAAAAGCTTGTGCGTTTTCTGCAAATAAAATGGGATTTAAGCGAATTTCCCAACGTTGTAAGTAAGCTTTTCCAGCGACTTTGCCTCTGAGTTGGTAATTTAATGTTGGCAAAGGAAAGGGATGTCGAAAATGGTCGGATGCGATATCAATACATTGTTTAACTTTTGCTTGAGCGCGGTAATGTAACTCAAAGTTTTGCACGTATTTATTCCTAAAAAGCCCTTACTAAAAAGTAAGGGCTTGTGTATTTTTCATCTACACTGCAGTTGCTTATTTCAAGCCAGCGAATTCACGAAGAATAACGGCTTTATCTGTTGCTTCCCAAGGGAATTCTTCACGACCAAAGTGGCCGTAAGCGGCAGTTTTCTTGTAGATTGGTTGTAGTAGGTTCAACATTTCTTGTAGGCCGTATGGGCGTAGGTCGAAGTGTTGACGTACTGCTTCGATAATGATCTCTTCAGAAACTTTTTCAGTACCAAATGTTTCAACCATGATAGATGTTGGATCAGCAACACCAATTGCATAAGAAAGTTGAATTTCACAACGGTCAGCAAGGCCTGCAGCGACGATGTTTTTCGCTACATAACGTGCTGCGTATGCTGCACTACGGTCTACTTTTGATGGATCTTTACCAGAGAATGCACCACCACCGTGACGCGCTGCGCCGCCGTAGGTGTCAACAATGATCTTACGACCAGTCAAACCACAGTCACCCATTGGGCCACCGATAACAAAACGGCCGGTTGGGTTAATAAAGAATTTGGTTTCTTTGCTGATCCACTCTGCTGGCAATACTGGTTTGATGATCTCTTCCATTACCGCTTCGCGTAGGTCTGGTGTAGAGATAGAATCACAGTGTTGAGTTGAAAGAACGACTGCATCAATACCAACGATTTTTCCTTGGTCATATTGGAAAGTAACCTGAGATTTTGCATCAGGGCGCAACCAAGGAAGAGTACCGTTTTTACGAACTTCTGCTTGTCTTTGTACCAGACGGTGAGAGTAGGTAATCGGTGCTGGCATTAGGATTTCAGTTTCGTTAGTTGCGTAACCAAACATGATACCTTGGTCACCGGCGCCTTGCTCTTTAGGATCGGCTTTATCAACACCTTGGTTGATGTCTGGAGACTGCTTACCGATAGTATTCAATACGGCGCATGAGTTTGCATCGAAACCCATGTCTGAGTGCACATAACCGATTTCACGTACTGTTTGACGAGTTAATTCTTCAATATCAACCCATGCTGAAGTGGTCACTTCGCCACCAACCATCACCATGCCTGTTTTCACGTAAGTTTCACAAGCAACACGAGCTTTTGGATCTTGTTCTAAGATGGCGTCAAGGACAGCGTCAGAGATTTGGTCTGCAATTTTATCTGGATGACCTTCTGATACGGATTCAGAAGTAAACAGGTGCTTAGCCATGAGAGCTCCAATTTAAGTAGTTGGTCGGTGGCAAGTCGCTAGCAACTTACCACCTCAATTCATTAATTTATGTAGGTGTTTCTACATCTAGACGTCTATTCTAGTTTTGAATGGTCGAATTACAAGTAATTTTTTTCTGATCTGAAAGCCAAACGATTGCTTAGGTTTGCTCAAAAATTTTTGAATTTGGGTTAATATCCTAAAAATAAGCCACAAACAGCCGGATTTCCTCAGTAAAACGTTTGCAGTGATAAAAGTGCTTTGAGAGAATAGCCGCGCTGTTTTCAGCCCAATTTCGTTACTTTGAATTCGCTTAATGCACTCAGGAGCAGACATGTCTTCCCGTAACCTTCTTTCTAATAAAGAACTAGCCAATGCAATCCGCGCTCTTAGCATGGATGGTGTTCAACAAGCCAACTCTGGTCACCCAGGCGCACCAATGGGGATGGCTGATATCGCTGAAGTACTTTGGCGTTCTCACCTAAATCACAACCCACAAAACCCACAATGGGCAGACCGCGACCGTTTCGTTCTTTCCAACGGCCATGGCTCAATGTTGATTTACTCTTTGCTGCATCTAAGCGGTTACGAGTTATCGATTGATGATCTGAAAAACTTCCGTCAACTGCATTCAAAAACCCCAGGTCACCCAGAATATGGTTATGCACCGGGTGTTGAAACGACTACAGGTCCACTAGGCCAGGGCATTACCAACGCGGTTGGTATGGCGATGGCAGAGAAAGCACTAGCCGCACAATTTAATAAAGAAGGCCACGACATCGTCGACCACTTCACTTATGTATTCATGGGTGATGGCTGCTTGATGGAAGGTATTTCTCATGAAGCTTGTTCTTTAGCGGGTACGTTAGGTCTTGGCAAGCTGGTTGCTTTCTGGGATGACAACGGCATTTCTATTGATGGTCACGTTGAAGGTTGGTTCTCTGACGATACACCTAAACGTTTTGAAGCGTATGGTTGGCACGTTATTCCTGCGGTTGATGGCCACGATGCTGAAGCTATTAATGCGGCAATTGAAGCGGCGAAGGCTGAAACTGGTCGCCCAACTTTGATTTGTACTAAAACGATTATCGGTTTTGGTTCTCCAAATAAAGCGGGTTCACATGACTGTCATGGCGCGCCTCTTGGTGCGGAAGAAATTAAAGCGGCTCGTGAATTCCTAGGTTGGGAACACGGACCGTTTGAAATTCCTGCTGATATTTATGCACAGTGGGATGCAAAAGAAGAAGGTCAAGCAAAAGAATCCGCTTGGAACGACAAATTTAAAGCATACGCTGCGGCATATCCAGCGGAAGCGGCAGAACTGAAACGTCGTTTAAATGGTGATTTACCAGCGCAGTGGGAAGAAAAAGCCAGCGCAATTATTGCCGACTTGCAAGCTAACCCTGCCAATATTGCATCACGTAAAGCGTCACAAAATGCGCTTGAAGCCTTTGGTGCAATGCTACCAGAATTTATGGGCGGCTCTGCTGACTTAGCACCTTCTAACCTTACTATGTGGTCTGGTTCTAAATCGCTGACGGCGGAAGATTTCTCAGGTAACTACATTCACTACGGTGTGCGTGAATTCGGTATGACTGCCATCATGAACGGTATTGCGCTTCATGGCGGTTTCGTTCCTTACGGCGCGACGTTCCTAATGTTTATGGAATACGCACGTAATGCAATGCGCATGGCCGCTCTGATGAAAATTCAGAACATTCAAGTGTACACGCACGACTCTATCGGTTTGGGTGAAGATGGCCCAACGCACCAACCAGTTGAGCAAATCGCTTCACTGCGTTTAACGCCAAACATGAGCACATGGCGTCCATGTGACCAAGTGGAATCTGCGGTAGCATGGAAACTGGCGATTGAGCGTAAAGATGGCCCGTCAGCGCTTATCTTCTCTCGTCAAAACCTAGCACAGCAAGAACGTACTGCTGAGCAAGTGGCAAATATCGCTAAGGGTGGTTACATCCTGAAAGACAGCGAGGGTAAGCCTGAGCTCATCCTAATCGCGACTGGTTCAGAAGTTGAACTTGCAGTGAAAGCTGCAGAGCAACTAACCGCAGAAGGTAAGAAAGTACGCGTGGTTTCAATGCCTGCAACTGATGCATTCGATAAGCAAGATGCCGCTTACCGCGAAGCCGTATTGCCAGCAGACGTGACTAAACGTATCGCGATTGAAGCAGGCATTGCGGATTTCTGGTACAAGTACGTTGGCTTTGGCGGCAAGATCATCGGTATGACCACCTTTGGTGAGTCAGCGCCTGCTGATCAGTTGTTCGAGATGTTTGGCTTCACCACTGAAAACGTAGTGAAAACAGCAAATGAGCTGCTTGCTTAATTGACTTTAGGCATACAATAAACAGAGCCCCGCTTGTGATAAGCGGGGCTTTTTTATGCCATCATTTAGCTCACTTCCAGTCATCAGGGCAAGCTTGACGCAATGCATCGATAAATAATCGCAACCTTAGAGGGTGGCGACCAGTTGGATAATAGCAACCAATTTCGCTAGGCTCTGATACCCAACCAGGTAGACAAGAAACGACACTGCCTGGATGTGCGTTTTCAAACCCTTCGGCAAACCATGTTGGTAGTAAACCAATTCCTCTACCTTTGGCGATGGCATCGGCTTGCATAGCCAAATTGTCGCTTTGTAAACGGCTAGAGAGCGCCGGTAATATAAAGCTGCCATTGTGAGGATGAAGCAGTGTGAGATCTTCTTGGCGAAATGCGATGAAATCGATCCAAGGGTGTTTGATCAATTCTTGTGGATGACTGAGCTGAGTATTGCTTTGCAAATAATGCGGTGACGCGTATGGCGAATATCGCCAACAGCCCAATAATTCTCGTCGCCAACTTTTCTCCGCAATAGGACCAATCCAGATGATTAAGTCCGGTTCTATGTGCGCATTTTCAGTCAAATATTGGCTGTAGAGCCGAATAGTTATTTCAGGGTGTGTCTGCATAAACTCATCTAATACCTGACTGATCCAACCTCGGATCAAATTAGGATGCACAACTAGCGTAAGCTCACCACTAATTTGGTTATTGAATTCCTGCAATGCTTCGTGACTTTTTTCAGCCAGTTCCAACATTTGCTCTGTGTAGACCGCAAACACTTGTCCTGCTTTGGTTAAAGCGAGGCGGTTTCCTTGACGTGCAATTAAGGCTTGTCCGACATCACTTTCTAAGGATGCTAACCGTCGGCTAAGGGTCGATTTAGGTTGCTCAAGTGCTTTAGCGGCAGCCGTTAGGCTTTTGTGTTGGCAAAGTGCGTGGAAGGCTTTGATTGCACTGAAGTCATGCATAATGTAGATGGCCTCTTTAGTAAGTAACAACGGCATCGTATAACAATGACGTTCCATTTTTGGTACTGACCATTCCATCTGTCTATCTATCTCAATCATTCAAATTATGAATAATTCACCCCTGAAATTAATAATCATTATCATTTAAGGAGTGGTACATGTCCAGACTGAATCCGCTGAATGCCGCAATTATTGCCGCGCTCGGATTGCTCGCCTCATCTCACGCGTTAGCAGACGATATTCAACACCATGAGAAAGTGGTGGTAACCGCTGCAGGTTTTGAGCAAACGCAGGCTCAAGCTCCAGCAAGTATTAGCGTTATTACTCGAGAGGAGTTGGAATCACGCTATTACCGTGATGTAACGGATGCATTGCGCAGTGTGCCTGGCGTGCTAGTGACCGGCGGGGGTGACAAAACGGATATTAGTCTGCGCGGTATGAGCTCAAACTACACTTTGATGCTGGTGGACGGAAAGCGTCAGTCATCTCGCCAAACTCGCCCTAATAGTGACGGACCAGGTATCGAACAAGGCTGGATGCCACCATTGCAAGCGATAGATCGTATAGAAGTGATACGTGGCCCAATGTCGACACTGTATGGGTCTGACGCTATTGGCGGTGTTATCAATATCATTACCCGGAAAGATAACCAAGAGTGGTCTGGGAGTGTTCAATTAGACACTTTGCTGCAAGAAAACAGAGACTCTGGGGACCAAAATAGTGCTAATTTCTTCTTAACGGGGCCGCTTGCCGATAACTTATCTCTGCAACTGTATGGTCAAAGTATTGAGCGAAAAGAAGATAATATTGAAAATGGTTACCAAGATAAGAGCTTAAAAAGTTTAACATCAAAACTGAATTATCAATTTAATGAACAACATGAGCTGGTACTGGAAGTTGGTGCGTCAGCGCAAGATCGTCGCGGCAATGTTGGTTTGTCGGTGCCAACCACGGGTTGTAGAGGTGAATGTGAAGACAGTTTAAATGAATACCGTCGCACATATGTCACGTTATCTCACCAAGGGAATTGGGGTGAGTATGGTGTTTCTGATAGTTACCTGCAGCGTGAAGTGAGCAACAATAAAAGCCGTGAGATGGAAATTATCAATACGATGGCGAAATCCAGTTTAGTCGTTCCATTGACGAATAATACTGTCACGGCAGGGGTGGAATTCTCACATTCCGAATTGGAAGATTTCACATCAAACCAAGCATCGGATTTGACACAAATTAACAATACGCAATGGGCGATATTTGTTGAAGATGAATGGAAGCTTGCTCAGTCCTTTAAACTCACTTTAGGTGGGCGTTTTGATCATGATGAAAATTATGGTTCACATTTTAGTCCTCGAGCTTATGGTGTGTGGACACTAAATCCTGAGTGGGTTATCAAAGGTGGGGTTGCGACAGGTTTTCGTTCTCCACAATTAAGAGAAGTGACACCAAACTGGGCACAAGTGAGCGGTGGCGGCAATATTTACGGTAACCCGGATCTGACACCTGAAACATCACTCAACAAAGAATTGGGTGTAATGTATCAAAATGGCGCCAGCTTAAATGCCAGCCTAACCTTCTTCCATAATGATTTTAAAGACAAAATCACGCGTGTTGCTTGTCCAAGTAATGTTTGTAGTGATGGTCCAAATCAATGGGGTTCTGATCCAACTTATCGAGTTAATGTTGACGAAGCGTATACTCGTGGAGTGGAAAGTACTTTGGGGGTACCTGTAACAGAAACGCTTTATTTCACGGCGAGTTAC
This sequence comes from Vibrio aestuarianus, assembly GCF_012395185.1. Taxonomy (GTDB): domain Bacteria; phylum Pseudomonadota; class Gammaproteobacteria; order Enterobacterales; family Vibrionaceae; genus Vibrio; species Vibrio aestuarianus. Next base: position 55,411 of record NZ_JAAZTU010000005.1, on the reverse strand, counting down.
ACCTTCACAGACTCTGAACAAAAAACGGGTCAATACCAAGGCATGCCATTAAATCAACAGCCTAAACACCTGTTTAGTGCAGATCTTGATTGGCAAGCGACAGACCGTTTAAATAATTGGTTGAAATTCACTTATCGTGGTAAAGAAAGTAACCCAGTGACTGGGCCTTCAAATAGCAGTTTGATTGAACCCGCTTATCAGTTTATCGATACTGGAATCACTTACGCGCTTTCTTCTCAAGTAAGTTTGAAAGCTGCAATTTACAATTTACTCGATGAAAAAATCACCTATCAAGAATATGGCTACGTTGAAGATGGACGTCGTTACTGGTTAGGTATGGATATTAACTTCTAACTTTCGGTAGAAATGGCTCGCTTAATGTGAGTCATTTTTTATTTGCTTGACGTATCAACACTGCGAGTGAGAATCAAAGCGTTCAGGGAAATTCTATTTAACGTTTTATTAGGGTGTTGCTCTTAGCTGCTATCGGTTACTATTTGTGCCACTTAAAAAAGTTAAGATGATAGAAGAATGCTTAAAGTCGCAATCAATGGTTTTGGGCGTATCGGACGCAATGTATTACGTGCGATATATGAAAGTGGAAAGAATGAGCACATTAAAGTAGTTGCCGTGAACGAGTTGGCGCAGCCTGATGCGATGGCTCACCTTCTGCAATATGATACAAGTCATGGTCGATTTGGAAAAAAAATCAGCCATGATCAAGAGCACATTTATATCCACCATGACGCTTTGTCGCAAGCAAAGGGAAAATACGACTCGATTCGGATATTGCATCTTAGCGAAATTAAACTACTGCCTTGGCGCGATTTAGGCGTCGATATTGTTTTAGATTGTACGGGTGTGTACGGTTCTAAGGCTGATGGTCTAGAGCATATTGAAGCCGGTGCAAAGAAAGTGTTGTTTTCTCACCCGGGGGCGAATGATCTGGATAACACCATCATCTACGGTGTAAACCATGAAACGCTTCGTGCGGAACACCGCATAGTCTCTAACGGTTCTTGCACTACCAATTGCATTGTTCCTATTATCAAAGTGCTTGATGAAGCATTTGGTATCGATTCGGGAACCATCACCACTATTCACTCTTCAATGAATGATCAACAAGTGATCGATGCTTACCATACAGACTTGCGTCGTACTCGTTCTGCCAGCCAATCTATCATCCCGGTTGATACCAAGTTGCATAAGGGGATTGAAAGGATCTTTCCGAAATTTTCTAACAAATTCGAAGCCATATCAGTGCGCGTACCGACAGTAAATGTGACGGCTATGGATTTAAGTGTCACAATTAATACAAATGTGAAAGTTAATGACGTAAATCAAACCATAGTTAACGCATCTCAGTGTACATTACAGGGCATTGTTGACTATACTGAAGCGCCGCTTGTTTCCATCGATTTCAACCATGATCCCCATAGTGCGATTGTCGATGGTTCACAAACAAGAGTAAGTAATGGGCAGTTAGTAAAAATGCTCGTTTGGTGTGATAACGAATGGGGCTTTGCGAATCGTATGCTGGATACGGCGCTCGCAATGCAAGCATCCGAGTAGTAGCAGGATGATGGAGAATTATTTATTTTTATCCTTGAAATAAATAATGATAATCTCCATATCAATAACCAGTTTGAAGAATTAATAGGCTCGGCAAGGTTGCCGGGTTTCCAAAAACTTTATTTATTAATATTTGAGAGGACAAACCATGTCTGTAATCAAGATGACCGACCTGGACCTAGCAGGTAAACGCGTATTTATCCGTGCTGACCTAAACGTACCAGTGAAAGATGGCAAAGTAACTTCTGATGCACGTATTCTTGCATCTCTACCAACAATTCAGCACTGTCTAGCGGCTGGCGCTAAAGTAATGGTTACTTCTCACCTAGGTCGTCCAACCGAAGGCGAATACGCGGAAGAGTTCTCTCTACTACCAGTTGTAAACTACCTAAACGACGCGCTAGATTGCGAAGTTAAATTAGCAAAAGATTACCTAGATGGCCTAGAGCTGAACGCAGGTGAGCTTGTTGTTCTAGAAAACGTTCGCTTTAACAAAGGCGAGAAAAAGAACGAAGAAGAGCTTTCTAAGAAATACGCTGCACTATGTGACATCTTCGTCATGGATGCATTCGGTACGGCTCACCGTGCACAAGCGTCAACTCACGGTGTTGGTATGAACGCGCCTATCGCGTGTGCTGGTCCTCTACTTGCTGCTGAGCTAGAAGCGCTAGGCAAAGCAATGGATAACCCAGAGCGCCCATTAGTTGCTATTGTTGGTGGTTCTAAAGTTTCAACGAAACTGACAGTTCTTGAGTCGCTATCTAAAATTGCTGACCAATTGGTTGTTGGCGGCGGCATTGCGAACACGTTTATCGCAGCATCTGGCCATAACGTTGGTAAGTCTTTGTACGAAGCTGACCTATTAGAAACTGCTAAAAAATTAATGGAAGAGTGTTCTATTCCAGTAGCCACTGACGTTGCATGTGCTAAAGCATTTGACGAAAACGCAGAAGCTGAAATCAAAAACGTTGCTGACGTCCAAGATGACGACATGATTTTCGACCTAGGCCCTGATTCAACTGCTCAACTTGCTGAAATCATTACTAACGCAAAAACGATTCTTTGGAACGGCCCTGTAGGCGTATTTGAATTCAAAAACTTTGAAGCGGGTACGGCTGGTATTTCTAAAGCAATCGCTGAATCTGCAGGTTTCTCTGTAGCAGGTGGTGGTGACACACTAGCGGCTATCGACAAGTTCGGTATCAAAGCTGATGTTTCTTACATCTCTACTGGTGGTGGTGCTTTCCTTGAGTTTGTTGAAGGTAAAGTGTTACCAGCGGTTGAAATGCTAGAAGCGCGCGCTAAAGCATAATCATGAATGAGAGCGGGGGATTACTCCCGCTTTCTTGTTTGCTGCATAGGCGTTTTTATTCTGCTAGAATAGCGTCAGTTGTGAGCAAACGTTTGCAAGAATTTAAACTTAACTGTTTTATTTTTAAAACGACAGAATAAATAGGATCAAATCCATGTCTAAGATCTTCGATTTCGTAAAACCTGGTGTGATTTCTGGCGATGACGTACAGAAAGTATTTGAAGTAGCAAAAGAAAACAACTTTGCACTTCCAGCAGTAAACGTAGTAAACACTGATTCAATCAATGCGGTACTTGAAGCAGCATCAAAAGTAAAAGCACCAGTGGTTGTTCAGTTCTCTAACGGCGGCGCAGCTTTCTTTGCTGGTAAAGGCGTTAAACTTGAAGGTCAAGGCGCTCAAGTTCTTGGTGCTGTCGCTGGCGCGAAATACGTTCACGCAGTAGCGGAAACTTACGGTGTACCTGTTATTCTGCACACTGACCACGCAGCGAAGAAACTACTTCCTTGGATCGACGGTCTACTAGACGCGGGTGAAGAGTTCTTTGCTCAAACTGGTAAGCCTCTATTCTCTTCTCACATGCTAGACCTTTCTGAAGAGTCTCTAGAAGAGAACGTTGAAACTTGTGCGAAATACCTAGAGCGTATGGCTAAAATGGGTATGACTATCGAGATCGAACTAGGTTGTACTGGTGGTGAAGAAGACGGCGTTGATAACTCTGATATGGACGCATCTGAGCTTTACACTTCTCCTGAAGATGTTGCATACGCTTACGAAAAATTGAGTGCAGTTAGCCCACGTTTCACTATTGCGGCTTCTTTCGGTAACGTACACGGTGTTTACCAAGCTGGTAACGTTGTACTGACTCCAACTATCCTACGTGATTCTCAAGCATACTGTGCAGAGAAGTTTGGTATTGCGCCTAACGCTCTAAACTTCGTATTCCACGGCGGTTCTGGTTCTTCTGAAGCTGAAATCAAAGAATCAATCAGCTACGGTGTTATCAAAATGAACATCGATACTGATACACAGTGGGCGACTTGGGATGGTATCCGTAAGTACGAAGCAGAAAACCACGATTACCTACAAGGCCAAATTGGTAACCCTACTGGCGAATCTGCTCCGAACAAGAAATACTATGATCCACGCGTATGGCTACGTGCTGGTCAAGCTTCAATGGTTGCTCGTTTAGAGAAAGCATTCGCTGACCTTAACGCGGTTGACGTACTATAATTCATTAAATTGAATACGATATTAGCCCGCTCATTGAGCGGGCTTTTTTGTTGTCAAAATTCAGTCTAAGCACTGGCGAATTATGAGAATATTGCTTAATCTGTAACAAGCTGATATCAAGTTTTGGGGTAACTTTCTGTTTTGTCAGTCTTATCATTAAACTGGCTTTGCAAAATTATCAAAGTAAGATATTGTGCCAAAAAAATGACATCGCACGGTGAGTGTAAGTTTTTACTCTTGATGTTCAAATACAACAGCAAAATTATGACGATTTTATTTAGAGGATACGGAATATGGCTAGTGAATCTATGGGAATTGAAGTCCCATTGGTCGATGGTTTAGCGCAAGCGAATACTTGGTTAATGGATAACTCAGATCTTTTGGTGCAATACGGTGTCAATATTATCTCTGCGGTACTGATCCTGTTTATCGGTAATATCGTGGTCAAAGCCGTCGCGGGTAGTGTCGCGAAGGTTTTGAAAAAGAAGGAAATGGATAATGCGGTCGTTGAATTTATCCATGGTTTAGTCCGTTATTTGTTGTTTGTTATTGTACTGATTGCTGCTTTAGGGCGCGTAGGCGTTGAAACCGCTTCAGTGGTTGCCGTTATCGGTGCAGCAGGCTTAGCTATTGGTTTAGCACTGCAAGGTTCACTTTCTAACTTTGCAGCAGGTGTGTTGATTGTCGCATTCCGCCCATTTAAATCCGGTGATTATGTTGAAATCAGTGGAGTGGCGGGTTCTGTTGAAGCTATTCAAATTTTCCAAACCATTCTAAAAACACCTGATAACAAAATGGTTGTTGTTCCTAACTCTGGCGTTATTGGTGGAGCCATTACTAACTATTCACGTCATGCAACTCGCCGTGTTGATATGGTGATCGGTGTTTCTTACAAAGCTGATCTGCAAAAAACCAAGCAAGTGTTACGTGCAACGTTGGAAAAAGATCCGCGCATCTTAAAAGATCCAGACATGACAATTGGTGTACTGGCGCTAGCTGATTCTTCTGTAAACTTTGTAGTACGTCCATGGGTAAAAACTGAAGATTACTGGGGTGTATACTTTGATTCAATGCAAGCTATTAAGGAAGCACTGGATGCCAATGGTATCGAGATTCCATTCCCACAAATGGATGTGCATTTAAACAAACTAGATTGATTCGGTTTGTAAGAATCCATTTTATTTAGATAAAGAAAAAGGCGTGAAATGAGTTATCATTTCACGCCTTTACTGTCATTAGCTTATCTATAAGGTATGGATTGTGTTTGGAAGTAGTGATAGCAACCGGTCTAAATCTTGCCCAGTAATACCGAATGTATATTCTGGATCGCCCGGCGTATACAGAAGTTCTTGATGCTGAAATAAGGTGCGATCAACAACCATAATAATGTGGGGCGGAAGTCCAAATGGGCAAACGGCACCTGGTACACAACCTAATTGTTCAATCATCTCTTCATCGCTACAAATAGAAGGACGTTTACCTAGCAACGCTTTAAGTTGCTTGCTGTCTAAGCGTTTGTCTTTCTCTGTCAAGTAGAGTACAAAGTCGCCATTTTTAAGTTTTAGAAATAGACTTTTACTGTGTGTGCCGATCCAATCCAATTGCTTCGCTATTTTTTCATCGGTCGCAAAATCTAGGATCGGTTCATGCCGCCATTGGTTAAAGGTGATTCCTGCCTGTGCTAATAAGTCGAGATTTGCTTTAAATATGGCTTCTAGCCGAGTCATGTTTTACTCCTAAGGGGAATAGCTAAGAGCTAGTTCTTTGGTCAGCATAAAGGCAATGGCAAACATCATCACCGCTACCGCTATATCGATACCTTTTTTTACTTTAGGCTTGGAAAGTGTTGGCCCTAATTTAGCCGCACCGATGGACAATGAATAGAACCAAACAAACGATGCCATCATAGTGCCTATGGCAAATAAAATCCGGTCGTTGCCTTCAAATTGACCGCCAATCGACCCTAATATGACGACAGTATCCAAATACAAATGTGGGTTCAATACTGTGACGGCCAATGCACCTAGAATGACGGTTCGCTTGCCACGAGCAATCACTTCACTGTTTGGTTCCTGATTTTTCTGTGGGTTAAAAGCACTTCTTAAAGAAAGAAACCCGTAAAATGAGAGAAATGCGATTCCACCTAATGTCACTGCGGTGAGTAGTGACTCATTTTGTGACAAAATCGCGCCACCGCCAAATACGCCCAGAGCTATAAATAGCACATCTAAAAGACTACAGATGGTTGCGGTCGTTAAGTGGTGATTACGCTTAATACCTTGGTTGAGTACATACGCATTTTGTGCGCCGATAGGAATGATCATCGTCGCGCCTAAGCCAAACCCTTGTAGCAAAATCCAAAAATTCACATCCATCCTCATATTGTGAATAAAAAGTATGCGTGCAAGATAGCGGCAGTTTTAAAATAAGTATAATTAATGATTTTAATAATATATAAGGAAGTCTAATGAGATTTGAACATAAGGAAATAATTCATGAGAGGATTGGATTATAAATGGATCGAAGCACTGGATGCGGTATTAAAACAAGGCAGCTTTGAACGAGCTGCAGAAAATCTCTATATTTCTCAATCGGCTATTTCCCAGCGAATCAAACAACTTGAAAAGTTTGTTGCTCAACCTGTTTTAATTCGTGAACAGCCACCAAGGCCGACAATGATTGGTAAAAAACTACTAGGGCTCTATCGACGTGTTCTATTGTTAGAAAATGATCTCGTTCCTGAATTAATGAATGAAGAGTGTGCGCGTCCCACTTCGATTTCAATAGCGACTAATGCTGATAGTCTAGCGACGTGGCTGCTTCCTGCATTATCAAATATCATGAAAACTCGGCAAGTTGAGTTAAATTTAGCGATTTTTGGTGAGTCTCGAACCATTGATAAACTGAAAAGTGGTGAGGTTGCAGGGGCGATTAGCTTAGAGTCCCAACCCATTGCTGGCTGTAGTGCTGATTACCTTGGAAGAATGGATTATGTCTGTGTGGCCAACCCCGACTTTTATCAGCGTTACTTCTCACAAGGCGTTAATTTTTATACCTTAAAAAAAGCGCCTGCTGTTTCCTATGATCAATATGACGATTTACATAAGAAATTTTTACATGATCACTTTAACGTTCCAAGAGATTCTGTTATCAATCATACGGTTGGAAGTTCTGAAGCTTTTGTGAAACTTGCGGTATCAGGTGCCGCCTATTGTTTGATCCCTCGTTTACAGATAGAAAAAGAGCTCGCTAAAGGGGCTCTCATCGATATCACTCCTGGTTTTATTTTGACCAACCGAATTTATTGGCATCATTGGCAATTAGAAACCGGCATATTGCAGGCGATCTCACAAGCGATCCTTGAATATGCTCGAACTGCCTTACCTCAATGATCAACGTCAGAGTTGTGTGATTTCGTTTTGCTGCTATTTGATTACTGCTGACATCGCCTATTATGTAGTCATGTAATTGAATTAGGGTAGAGACATGAAATTGATAACAAGTGTTGCAGTATTAACTGGATTAATGAGTTTTGGTTCGTGGGCGCAAGATATGAGCTTTCCTCACCTTTCCACCACTGGCTATGGTGAAGTGATTGCTGTACCAGACATGGCTGAATTCTCTGTAAAGGTCGTCGAGTCGACACTTACAGCGGAACAGGCTAAAGCAACGGTCGATAAGGTTGTTGAGTCGTTTGTAGCTCGCTTGAAAGAGTCTGGTGTTACTTCAATGCAGATTTCTAGCTCTAACCTCTACCTCGCACCGCAATACCATTATCCTAAATCTGGCAAACCAGAGTTAATCGGTTACCAAGCAACTCGTAGTGTGACTGTGGAAGTTTCTGATCTCAGTAAATTAAACCAATATTTAGATGTTGCACTGGGTGAAGGAATCAACCAAGTTGATAAGATTCAACTTAAAGTTCGTGAACAAGAAAAATACCAACAACAAGCACGATTAGCAGCGATTAAAGATGCCAATGCAAAAGCTCGTTCGTTGGCTGAGGGGTTTGAATTGAAGTTGGGTGAGGTATGGAAAATTGATTACAACACTCCTAGCACCCAGCCGATCATGATGAGAGCAATGGCTATGGATGCTAAGTCAGAGTCTAATGGTTACCAAGATTCAACGTTGACTATCCGAGATAGAGTCGATGTTGTGTATAAAATAGATGACTAAAAAATACAGATGATGCTGTTTGTGTATCTTTCTTGTTGAGGTTTATAGTGTTTGAAATCGTGTATTGCTGACGGGGGAGTTAGACTAAAGTCTAGCTGTGATCATCAGTGTTGGGTTTACCGACCTAAACGAAGACAGTAAATGCTTTTACCAGTATGCCGACATTGCTTTATATGAGTCAAAAATATCAGGTTGTAATTGCATATCATTGTGCCGCAGTAGTGATGATATCGCGTCGTGTCACGTTTTTATTTAATCGAGACTAAAGTCTAATGTCATTTTTCACTTGAGCTAAACTGAATAATAAGTAAACTGTTGCTTTTTTAATCACCAGTTTGCCCTGTTCTAGGCAGGAAGTTAGCTTTTTATTCATTTTTGAGCAAAAAGATAAGGAAATCATACGCTTCGGGCATGAGAGGCATAGTATGTATAATTATTTTCTAGTGAGATTGACCATCGGTTGTTTGGTCGTACTGGGAATAAAGCTTAGTGCGCTTTATTTTCTACCTATGGTGTTATTGCTTAACACTCACCACAAAGAATTTTTTGGTTGGTAAATGCAAATACCTTGGTGATCAGCCTACATAATTCAAATTGCAGAAACAAAAAATCGGGGCAAGCCCCGATTTTTCTGTTTTTATTCGACGCTCGATTATAGAACGTGAACAGATGCTGTGTTTGTAGTACCTGAAGCAACAAGAGCACCAGAAACCATAACCACGATATCACCTTTTTTGCCTAGACCAGAAGCTAGAGCAATTTCTTTACCATTGATGTAGAAAGCGTCTGTGTTTTCGATGCTATCAACAACAACAGGAGTAACACCTTTAGTCAGCACTAGCTGAGCCGCTGTTTTCGCGTTAGTTGTTACTGCGATGATGTTCGCTGTTGGGAAGTATTTACGTACTGAACGTGCAGATTTACCCGCTTCAGTTGCAACAACGATAAGTGGTGCAGCTAGCTTCTCTGCTGTATCAACAGCACCTTTACATACCGCTTCTGTGATACGTAGGCGAGGGCTGTCTAGACGTGAACCTAGTTCTGCTTTTAGAGCACTATCTGTACGAGCACAGATTTGCGCCATAATAGTTACAGCTTCAACTGGGTATTTACCTTTAGCAGTTTCACCAGAAAGCATTACTGCATCGGTACCATCCATTACTGCGTTCGCAACGTCACCAGCTTCTGCGCGAGTTGGACGTGGGTTCTTGATCATAGAATCAAGCATTTGAGTTGCAGTAATAACGACTTTACGTGCGCGGTTACATTTTTCGATCATCATTTTCTGAGCGAAGATAACTTCTTCAGCTGGGATCTCTACACCTAGGTCGCCACGTGCAACCATGATGCCGTCAGAAAGCTCAAGAATTTCGTCAAAGTTATCAACGCCTTCTTGGTTTTCAATTTTAGAGATGATTTGGATGCTAGCGCCGCCGTTTGCTGTTAGCAGTTCGCGAATTTCACGTACATCGTCAGCTTTACGAATGAAAGAAGCAGCAACAAAGTCAACGCCTTGCTCACAACCAAATTTAAGGTCTGCTTTATCTTTTTCAGATAGTGCTGGTAGGTTTACTGAAACATTAGGTAAGTTAACACCTTTGTTTTCGCCTAGTGCACCATTGTTTAGAACTTTACACTTAACTTCAGTAGCTGTAGTCGCGATAACTTCCATTTCGATTAGGCCGTCATCAACAAGGATTGTATTGCCTACAGTTAGGTCGTTCGCAAAACCTGCGTAAGTAACAGCTACAGTGTCTTTGTTACCAACAACGCTAGTGTCAGTAGTAAATGTAAACTCTTGACCAGCAACTAGATCAACGTCATCGCCGTTTTCTAGTTTGATAGTACGGATTTCAGGGCCTTTAGTATCCAAAAGGATAGCTAGAGTCTTACCAGTATTTTCCATTACTTTACGGAAGTTCGAGATACGAGTACCGTGCTCTGCGAAGTCACCGTGAGAGAAGTTTAAACGCATAACGTTCATGCCAGCGTTTACTAGTTCAGTTAGTTTCTCTACAGATTCAGTTTTAGGGCCAATCGTACATACGATTTTGGTCTTTTTCATGGAAGGTTCTCTCCGGTAAATTTTATTACAATTTGAAAGTTAGTTTTGTGCTCTCAAGTCATCACAAGTGGCAATCTATTCTTATCTATTACCCTACATCAATTTCAGTGATTTTGTGACCAAAGAGCTGAAAGTCTTTCAACAGTTTAGTCATTTTATGACCAACTGTTGCGGATTTTGTGTCGTAATTCTGCCACTTATTTAGCCTAAACCCAGTAAGTTGCAAAAAAATAACGGTCAATTCTGTAATTTTTTTTCTTTTCGGCGCGAATTCTACCACCTAATGAGTTCAATATCACTGTCTAAGAATTGTCTTAGGACAAGGTTTTAGTGTGAATTATTAATTTTTTGGTTCGAAATAAATAGACAGTAAAGTTTCGTTTCGGATATTATTTGTTTCGGTTCGTAATATTGAAAATAAATAAACATGTCGAAACGAAACACACAGCTTAGAAGACACACCATCGCTAACTTAGTGAATGAACAAGGTGAAGTCAGTGTTGAGGCTCTATCCGGTCAATTTGAAACCTCAGAGGTGACGATTAGAAAGGATTTGGCTTCTCTTGAAAAAAATGGTCAGTTGCTGCGTCGCTATGGCGGTGCCATCGCTTTGCCTAAAGAAGTGGTGAGTGATGAATTTAGCCCTAAAGTTTCGAACCGAAAGTTAAAGCTAGCAAGAGCCGCTGCAAAGCTGATCCGTGACCATAACCGCATCGTGATCGATTGTGGTAGCACTACAGCGGCATTAATTCAGCAGTTGAATGAAAAACGTGGTCTGGTGGTGATGACCAACTCATTAAATGTGGCGAATGCTCTGAACGAATTAGAAAGTGAACCTACATTATTAATGACCGGCGGGACTTGGGATGCTCATTCCGAATCTTTTCAAGGAAAGGTCGCCGAGTCAGTCTTGCGCTCTTACGATTTTGATCAACTCTTTATTGGTGCCGATGGTATCGACCTAGATCGCGGCACCACCACATTCAATGAATTAGTGGGGCTGAGCAAAGTGATGGCTGAAGTTTCCCGTGAAGTGATTGTCATGATTGAATCTGACAAGGTTGGACGCAAAATTCCTAATCTAGAGCTGGCATGGGAACACATCAACGTTCTGGTTACTGATAATGAACTGAGCGACGAAAAGGCTGCGCTGATTGAATCTCATCAAGTTCGAGTTATTCGCGCTTAACAACGTATTAAACGTCTCTAAGTTAAGCCTTTCGCTTGCGGCTTTAGGGATGAAACATAAATCTAAAATGGAGTGAAACCTTATGTGTGGAATCGTCGGTGCAGTAGCACAACGAGATGTGGCAGAAATTCTAGTTGAAGGACTGCGTCGTTTAGAATACCGAGGCTATGACTCTGCTGGTGTTGCCGTTGTTGATAGTGAAAGCAACCTCACTCGCGTACGTCGTTTAGGCAAAGTTCAAGAACTTGCTGATGCCGTTGAAAAACAAAACGTTGTTGGTGGTACTGGCATTGCACATACTCGTTGGGCGACACACGGTGAACCTTCTGAGGCTAACGCCCATCCACACATGTCGGGCGACATCGCTGTTGTGCATAACGGCATTATTGAAAACTATGAACAATTACGTGAAATGTTACGTGAACGTGGCTACGTATTCGAATCTCAAACTGATACAGAAGTCATTGCACACCTAGTGGAGTGGGAGCTTCGTAGTTCTTCTTCTTTGCGTGAAGCGCTGCAAAAAACGGCTAAGCAACTAAGTGGTGCTTATGGTACGGTCGTGGTTGATCGTAAAGATCCGAGCCGTATTGTTGTCGCGCGTTCAGGTAGCCCTATCGTAATTGGCTTAGGGGTTGGTGAAAACTTCTTAGCTTCTGATCAATTGGCGCTTTTAAGCGTAACTCGTCGCTTTATATACCTTGAAGAAGGTGATGTTGCTGAAATCACTCGTCGTGAAGTCGCTATTTTTGATACCAATGGCAACCCAGTAGAGCGTGAAGAAACACAGTCTAATGCTGAACATGATGCTGGTGATAAAGGCAAATATCGTCACTTCATGCAAAAAGAGATCTTTGAGCAGCCAACAGCGTTGATCAATACGATGGAAGGGCGCATTTCAGCTGATTCTGTTATTACTAACGCCATTGGTGTCAATGCTGAAGAAATACTCAACAAAGTGGAACACGTGCAGATCATCGCATGTGGGACATCTTATAACTCTGGCATGGCGGCTCGTTATTGGTTTGAATCACTTGCTGGCGTAAGTTGTGATGTTGAGATTGCATCAGAGTTCCGTTACCGTAAGTTTGTTACTCGTCCAAACAGTTTGTTAATTACCCTTTCTCAATCTGGTGAAACGGCCGATACTCTGGCTGCATTACGTCTAGCGAAAGAAAAAGGTTACATGGCAGCCATGACAGTCTGTAACGTCGCGGGTTCATCTTTGGTTCGTGAGTCTGATTTTGCCTTCATGACTCGTGCTGGCACCGAGATCGGTGTTGCATCAACCAAAGCCTTTACTACTCAATTAGCCGCTTTATTAATGATGGTTACCGCACTTGGCAAACAAAAAGGTGTGATTGGCCGTGAAAAAGAAGCAGAGATAGTAGAAGCATTGCATGCATTGCCAGCTCAAATTGAACAAGCCTTGTCATTTGATAAAGAAATTGAAGCGTTAGCGACAGATTTTGCTGACAAGCATCACACGTTATTTTTAGGTCGCGGTGAATTCTACCCGATTGCGATGGAAGCTTCGTTAAAACTGAAAGAGATTTCGTATATTCACGCAGAAGCCTATGCGGCCGGTGAATTGAAACATGGCCCGTTAGCATTAATTGACGCAGACATGCCAGTAGTCGTTGTTGCACCGAATAATGAACTGCTTGAAAAACTAAAATCAAACGTGGAAGAAGTTCGCGCTCGTGGTGGCTTGTTGTATGTCTTTGCTGACGAAAAAGCAGGCTTTGAAGGTGATGAAAACATGAAAATCATCACCATGCCGCATGTCAGTGATATCACAGCACCTATCTATTACACCATACCAATGCAGCTACTCTCCTATCACGTTGCATTGATCAAAGGGACCGACGTAGACCAACCACGTAACCTAGCGAAAGCGGTAACGGTTGAGTAATACTCTGTACGAATGATATGGGTTGTATGGGAGTAATGAAGTCTCATACTAAAATGGCAGCGTTCTCATCGGTACGCTGTCATTTCTAAATCAAAAATGCCCCTTTATCATTCATGTATTGTTAACGTTAGTTTCCCCTACTAAAAGTTAGCCACACTTATATTGCTGGTCGGTGCTGGTCCCCATGTTGTATTAGGGATCTATCCACCAAAACATCAACCTTCCTCATGCTGTCTTGCTCATATTTAATGCCAGTTTTCATGGATGATATAGCCTGAACGTCGCATAACCAAGGGTTACCCTATAATGTAACCATAATGATAACTATAATTAAAACAATGAGTTAGGTTGAGTTGTGAAGGTTTGCGTGGTATTGTTTTTTTGGTGGGGAATACAACCAACTAACAATTTATCGGATAATAAATTAAAGGATTTAGCCAAATGAAAGTTAAAGAAATGATGAAAGCATTAGAGCAGTTAGATCCAGAAATGGAGATAATAGGGTTTGCTGAAGATGGTGATAAATTCGACGATGCAAAGCGAACGTATCTACTCAAAGAACTCAAACAGGTTCATGCCTTCAGAGAACGCGAAAGAATAAACAATGTCGACGCTACATTAAGATTCCACCCAGAAGGCAGCAAACAAGTAGTTCTTTACCTGACAAGTGATTTTTAACTTTACTAAACAAGCCTTTCAGTGGCGGTCAGTGTTATAGCTATTGTACTGACCGTCGAGCATTTAACATTAATCCAATCACAGAGTACGCACTATTAACGCAACTCAAAGAACACTCTTTGCACTATAAAAAGTTATTCATCAATTACTAATGTTCGATTTTCGGAAACGCGTTCCTGTCCAATAATAATGTATAAATTGTTTACTATAGCTCCTGCATTAACCATTCAATAAACTAATGGCCCTAGATTTCGCTCTAGTCGTTCTATTAGTTCATCATCAGGTACAGATCTAAAGCTGGTTTCCCCAGGTTCTGAGCCTGGAACTCGAAAAGATAGTGCGCCAGAAGTTTCCGCACCAAGCTTACGAATCAGCCCGAACGTGTTGCTTTTGGAGATAGTGGTGTTTTGTATCATCTCCTCAAAGGCTTCTCCTTCAGGAAGGAGATTTCTGAGGTAGTTCTCAATACTACGTGGCGAAGCCCGATCATCGAAAGGGATGTGTGGCGAAATCGGGAAACCAGTGTGTTTCCATTCATCTTCATAGATGAATGAGAACTCTGTTTCTGTTCCGACAGGAAGAATCAAACGACCAATTTTGGTATTCGTACCGATAAACACGTCTAACTGTTGTAACTTACTCATACCAACCGTCCTCATTGCTTCTCACGCTGTTTTCAGCTTGGGAGGTTATTTGGCTATGTGGACGAACAAATAGGTTTAAGTCGATAAGGCGTAACGACAGTCCTACAATATCCATGAGGACGAGTACATTGGCAAAGGTGACACTAGTATCGCCTTTTTCTACCTTCATGACTGTTCTACGAGATAAATTGGCTTTTGAAGCGAGATCATCAATACGCCAGCCTCTATCGGTGCGCTTTGCGCGAATGGCGCTCCCTAGTGTTTCCATACTGAACTCGGTATTCAAATCAGGCATAGGTTGTGCCTTTACCATCTTGCCTTTTTTCATAAGTGCCTTTTAATGTACTTTTGTCGCTATTGGGTTCGTCTTAACATATAAGTTCACTATAATTCACTTTTGTGGTGGCTGTATAAGAAATTATCTATAAGTGCAATTTAAGTTACTTATGGTTGGTTTGCGAGTTTAATACCTCTCTTTGTTCTCTATGAGAGAGTTTTATTAGCCAGAAGGGCACATTTGGCAACAGCGTAGTATTCGGATTAGTATTGGAAGAAGACAGAGAAGAGTGCGTGAGCGGGGCTTACCTGACCCAAAATCGTTAGGTACAAAAAAAGGTTAGTAAACACTACGCTTACTAACCTTCAAGAATTTGGTGCCCTCCCAGACTCAATTTTGTATTTTAACTTATTGTTAAATAAAAATTTTACTGGTTTGTATTTTATTTATTGGTACATTTGGTGGTACATCACGGAGAAACCAACAGCATCGTTCTTTCAAAATCAGAGTGATTTACGAAAAATCTTGGCTAGATCACATTGCAATTAGCCTGAACCTAATCGCTCCACTGTTTTGGATGAAAGCGTAACTATGTTGTTCTGCCGTTTCATTGACTACAACAGATCAGCATATTTTCTTTCTTTAGAGAAAAAACGACGTAAAAAACGATCATCTTGCTGTTCTTGGTGAGTTTGAGTTGCTTGAAGATTGTCGTTGGAATCTTGATCTACATTGCCCTCTTTAGCATTTTTTCGATTTTCCAATTCTCTATCGATCAACTTTTTAAGCTTGGCCTTAATCTCATTTTTTCCATCGCTGCCAGTAAGCTCGATCAACTTAGCCCAATCCACCTCACTGAATGTTAGTGTTTTTTCTTCTTTAGTTTTGAAGGCGTTGCTTTGTGAAGATGAAGACTTAGCTTTTCTTGAAAACGAATCAGTGAGTTCTTTTACAACTTTTTTAAATGTTGTAACCTCGCTACTTTTTTCACTCAAATCATCAGGTGAGGTTGTTGCGCAAAGTACGTCAAAAATGCACATAATGGTATGTTTTTGTTTAATGGAATCATTAGTTGTGTTTAAGCCGGTTCCTGGATACTTTTTCATCAAGTAATGGTAATACCAAGCGTTCAATTTTTCATCGTTTGAGTTAAACACGTTCCACTCTGTGTTTACGTAACGACAACTCAATTGGTAGAGACTTTCTATATCATTAATTATTTCTAGCATTACTCTTTGGTCGTCTACATGACAAGAAACAGCAATATACTCAAGTGTTCTGGCGATACTATCCTGAGCTGGTGATGTTTTGTTTGGACAAATGTTTTTTAGAGCTGCAAGGAAATGTGGCTGGTTGGCATAGTCTAAGGCCATTTGAGCGAATTTACTGAGTTTGTGCTTATCAGTATCAGTATCAGTATCTTTTGTTGACTTTGCTGTTTTAAAGTCAATTTTTGTTTTTTTGAAGTCAACTGATGTTACAGGGTAAGACAAGTCAGTAATGTTGTTATTGATAACAGCGCGCATCAATACTGAGAAAAAATATAGTGGCCTTGGTTCAGATAACCATTCTATCTGTTTACTAATATCTCCTCTTATTTGCTGAGCGCGTGAAAATAAAGAGCTAATGAAATCATCCAAATCTTCATTTTCATATTCAGTTAAATCATCTCCTTCTAAGTATTTATATTCAATATCGAGCTTGTCTCTAATTAATTCTTTTAATATTAATTGTAGGCTTGATTTGTTCCTATTGCTTAAATCAATCACCTCATCTCTTTTATTTTCTAATTCCCATTTAATTATATAAATATAAAGTTTTAGATCTTCTTCTGATGAGTTTTTGATCAGCTCTAAATATCTTCTAGTACTCATGGTCATTCGTTTGTGCAAGATTTTTGTCGGTCTAGTGTAGGAGAAATGTAGGAGAATTGATAGTTTTACAACTATAATTTGTGGGTTTTATGTTGGTTGGTGGTGGGTTTTTTGCTGATTTTTCTATAAGGTTTCAGATTAAACTCAGGATCGATAATTTCGAATGTCATTTAGCAGTGTTCAAAAAGTGGACAGGTCATCCACATCTGATATATGACATAAGTTATTTTTCACTTTGAGTGGATTTAATATAAAGCATATCTGATAGATAATCAAATTAACGATTTGATATAAACTGAATGGGATGTCATCCTCTGGTTATAGTGTGTGTGTTTTAATGAATTGAAAATCCAAGGTGATAAGTTTCGAGTGAAAGGAAACATGATTATTTGTATCCTTAAGTCTGTTTTTTTGATTTTTGCGTAAAAAGACTACTGTTTTTATAAAAAGGGGATTGGTTTTTGTGGCAAGGCCGTTTCGATGTCATGAGATATGTTGGTATAGGTAATATACATAACTACCAACTACTAAAATTTACGTTACTCCCTGTGTGTATGAGAGACACACGAATAGGGATAACAACACCATGAATCACCAGTACACATCTGAAGACAAATTCAACAACTACGACCTACCTCAACCAACAAAACGAAAGCAACGATTCTTCTATCGTAAGTTTTACCTCTACAAGATTTCTCAATTGATAGAGAAAGCATTGAAGTATCATCCTAGGCTATCCGTCTTTCGGATAGACCTACACTTACCCGAAGATTTCGATGATGCAGATTCGAAAGTCATCACTCGATTCTTCAAATCCCTAAATGCCAAATTGGACGTAGATATAAAACGTAAAGAGAAAAGCTGGGGAAGGGGTTTAAAGAACAAGACCAGTTACATCTGGGCAAAAGAGAAGAATACCTCTGAGCAGTACCACTACCACGTTGCACTCTTCCTGAACAAAGATATCTATTATCAACTCGGGGATGTAGGGGCGTCAGACGGCTCTCTAGCCGACTTGATTAAGCAAGCATGGTGCAGTGCAATCAAACAGGAGAAACCAGCACTAGTTCATTTCTGCAAGAATGGTGTGTATCGCTTAAACCTGAAAGCATCAGATATTGCACAATCGAAGAATGAGCTATTCAAAAGGGTGTGTTATTTCGCTAAACCTAATTCAAAGGTATACGGAGGGACTATGAGAAACTTCGCTACTAGCTCTTAATCCCCTTAAAAATTACGTTGGAAACAGTTCCTGTGGGAATCACAACAAACCACAGGAACCAATCATGACTCATCAACTTAACGTGGCTCATCAAAGAGCCCATACCATCACTCATGACAGAACCTTCAATGGGAAGCCACTCTACTACTTTGAGGATGGTCTCGTCCTCGAATACCTAGAGGAGATAGACCGAGTGCTGAAAGAAGCACTAAACCAATATCCAAGAATCTATGCTGTTCACATCAACCTAAACCTACCGAGTGACTTTGAGGGTGATTACCTAGCGGTGTTTGCCCATTTCTTTCGTATTTTGGAATCGGAGACTAATGAGCTCTGTAAAGACAAATAAACCGACAGAACTTATCAATACCAGCAAACGGTCATTCACTATATTTGGGCGAAGGCGAGCGAATCCACCAGCAAGCACCATCATCTTATCTTGCTCTTTGATAGGGATCTCTTTCAAAACTTAGGCACTGGTCGAGAGAGTTGGGGACGTTTTCTCTACAAAAAAGTGAGGAAGACATGGGATAGGGTGGTTGAAGCTTATTACAGCCAACCATGCTCTGGATTAGCGTATTCCGCGACTAATGAGGGCTTTGAACTATTCTCCGATACAGAAACGTTCCCGTTACAGTTAAACGAATTCTTCTATCGAATCAGTCGTCTTGCGAAGCCCATTGCCAACCGGAACGATCACTTCAACAAGAGCTTTGGTTGCAGTCACGACTCACCTTAAAAAAATACAGAGCGAGTAATGCCTATGTCATTAACACACAAAAGGTATTACTCATGGCGAATAGAACCTACCTCCCAAGCATTACCCTTGATAGAACTTTTGAAGATTACCCGCTGTATTACAGCGACAAGGGGTTATACGAATCAGCACTGACCTCAATGGTCGATGTCTTTGAACAGGCACTCAGTCAGTTTGAAACCGTTCTAGCTACACGTTTGGACTTATACCTGCCTAAAGATCATCAAGATACTGATCTCAGTACCCTTAAGGACTACTTTGAAATCCTGAAAGAGAAGCTGAACACCAATTCGTTGCATTACGTGTGGCGTAAGCGAGCGGATAACCCTTCGCACCATTATCAAGTGATGTTGTTTAGTGATTATAAGCAGAATTTTGGTGATGCTATTTCCATGGACAAGCGTAATGAAATTGTGGGGCATCTGAAAACAGCTTGGGGAGAAGCGATTAAAAAGCACTACAAAGGTAATGAGCGCTCAATGGTCCAGTTGAACGACCGAGGGAATTATAGCTTGGGTACACGCTGCAAGAGCACAGATACAGACATAAAGAACTGCGTCTATAAACGGATGAGCAGCCTTGCTGAAGCGTGGGAAGAAAAGCGTTATTGCTTTGGCTCTAGCTTGGAGTAGACCGACTGCATTTTTTTACAGTGGCGGCTTATCACATGGGTATATACAAAGCAGGAGACGATTCCCAGTGAAAATGAGATTTTTACGACTTAAAGACGTGATGTCACTGACAGGGCTAGGCCGCTCCACTATCTACAAGTTCATGGCTGATGAAACCGATTTTCCGAAGAGTGTCCCACTCGGTGGACGTGCCGTGGCTTGGGTCGAAAGTGAAATAGAGGAATGGATGGAGCAACGTCTAGCACTGCGAGACAACCAAGAATCCTTTCAGTAACACAAACATCAAATCACATCATCAACGGGGCGCTGACTAAGCAAAGTCATGCGCCCTTTTTTACAATTAGAGAGAGATAAGAAATGAGCTATTCAATTTACGTAGACGGCGCTGCACCAAACAACCAACACGGATGTACACGAGGTGGCATTGGGCTGGTGGTTATGGATGAAGACAATGAGATTGTTCATGAAGAGAGCTTTACCATCAATCGAAAAACCGACAATGCTGAGCTGGAACTACTGGCCTTAATTGAAGCATTGGAATACGCAGAAGATGGGGACGTTATCTATTCGGACAGCGATTACTGTGTGAAAGGTTTCAATATCTGGATGGACGATTGGAAAGACCGAGGTTGGCGTCGAGCGGATAAGAAACCGGTTAAAAACCGCCAGCTTTGGCAACAAGTGGACGAGTTGAGTTCTAGGAAGTACGTCGAGGTATTTAAGGTCAAAGCACATTCGGGTATTGAAGGGAATGAAAGAGCTGACCTGTTGGCGGTTGAAGCGGCGGAAGCTGACTAATACAAGAAGTCATAGTTTGGGAGGGTAACACCTCTCAAGCTATGCCCTATTTTTTGTTTGGGATACGTTGGTTAATGATGAAGTCATTATCAATAGGTTTGGTTCCACTGGGTGAAAATCACAATGTCTGCAATTGGTAGACAGAACTTATGGTTATAAATCCTGCAACTCCCGCAGCTTAGGTAGAATACACCCATTGAAAGTAGCGGATGGATTTAACTGTGGGTTATCGAGTGGTACGGTTAACCGAACTGATGGCATATGAGTTTGGGCAGGTTGAAGGTGATATAGAAAGACTGGACGAAAGAGCGTTAGGCTCAGCACTCCCTCAGGGGATGAGCTATTCCCGTTTTATGGAGAAGCTGAAAAGTGGTGAGTTAGCACTATTGACGGATTCCCCTTCTAAGCCTGTGATGCTCAGAGACGGCATGAGCAAATCATGGAGCTTGTCGGCGGAAGGGCAAGAGGTGTTATCGCCAGAAGCGAAAAGTGCCTACCTTTCCAGAACGAAAATGTCTGGCGGTAGTGCGGGCAGTGCTGCGCCCACTCAAAGCGCCGCTGGTTATGTGTCTAACATTGAAGAAACCTATGTTCCTGAGCCCGTCAAACCCGATACCTCAGATGCACCACCAAAACTGCAATACGAATATTGCTTTGAAGTGGCTTGCTCGGATGAGACGTTGAGAAAAAGCGTGGGGTATGCGTTTGAATTGGCGAAAACCAAACAAGAAGCCCTGATTGGCCGTTGGCAGACGGAGGCAACCGAGCACGGTACAAAATATACCGCCCATACCGCCTTTGATGAACCGAAAAAATTAGTCGCTAAAGTAGCGTCCAATGCTCTGGGAATTAGTGTCACCGACAATGTGCAGGTAAAGCCTATAGGCTCTGGTGCAGTGCGAGAAGCCTTTATCCCAGTTGTACCTTCAGTGCAGCTTGGTGAGCGTTTGGGATTACCAACAGAAGGTTACTACTATCATTTTTACAATGGCCGTTTAGTTCAAGAGTACAAGTTGCTAGGAAATGGCAAGTGGGCCTTCTATGCGACACGTTCCACCCACGAGCAGCTCAATGATGAGCAAGGCTACAACGTTTATCAAAGTGCCATTCTGGTCTACTGGAAGCTCGAAGGTAAAGACGTTGAAAACCAACATCTGATTTATCTTGAACAGCAAATTACCCAAGAAGAGCTCGACAACCTCAATGATGACTGGTTTGCGCAACATGGAATTAAGCTCGATATCAACGAATTGCTTGCTGCGCCCAAGCAGCCTGTCGCAGAAAGACAAGCCATTCAACCAGCGGAAACAGAGAAAGCAGAGAGCAAGCCAGAAACGCATACTGTTAGGACAGACTCAAACACGAACCAACGGGAATCATGGGTAGCCATTGCAGAGCAATATGGTTTGTCGGCGAAACAGTTGCTTGATTTGAATCCGAAGTACAATGCCGACCCGATGTCATTGAAAGTCGGAGATAGGCTGACGGTTCAACAGCCTGTAGATCTTGATAGTACCAAAATAGTTCAACGTGATTTACCGCCAGTGGAGCCCAAGACATACAATCAAGCTGCAAACACTCACTATGCTTACAACGGTAATTTTCAGGGAACATCAGTTAAACCTATCAGCAGCGAGACTGTTCTGGATAATGGCCTTGTCGTGGCTAACTTGGCACAAATCTCTCATCAGGATGTCGATGATGTATATCTTGTCTTCGCCGATAAGAAAATGAGTGTGGAAGATTTTGCGCAAGAAACCTATTTATCAAAAGATAAGGCGATTATTGACCATGTATTCAAATCGAATCCTCACCTCAAACGTAGCTTTAGCCAAATTATTGAAGGGATGCCTTTAGTTGTGTCGCCATGGGTAGAAAAACATCCAGATGAAGAATTAGCGATCAAACAAGCTAATGATCTTATGACGGAGTTTTTGAAGCTTTCCAGTGAAGAGAAGAAATGGTTTGCAGAGCATCATGAAACGGCAACCAATGCTTTACTCGTTGCGGCGACATCCGGCCTAGATGTTTACCAAGGTGAATCTGCTTCAACAGAACTTAGCGATTTTAACTTAAATCACATAGTAGCAGGAACTGGAGCCGTAGTTGCTGGAGCTCAGGTTCAAGGAGATAAGCTTGGCAACCGGATGAAGTCATTTGCCGAATATTCACGCTATATTGCAGAGAAAACCAAAGGCTTATCAGGGCAGGCTCTCTATTCTAACCCTGATTACAAGTCATGGCGAAAAGAAGCGAGAGACTTTCAAAAGGAGATGAAATCTATTCTTTCGGAGGTTGGTAAGCCAGGTTACATTAAAAATGTTCAGGCGAAGCGTATCAATGACTACCTTAATGTCGGTAAGCGACAATTGTATCGCGCGAAAGATTTCTCTAAGGCGCTGTCGGGCATTGAGATGACTAGTTTGTATAAGCAAGCTATGTCTTTCAGTCGATTTTTGGGTGTTGCCAATGGGTTAGTGATTGGGGCAGGCTTGTATGGTAATGCTGTGGATGTAGCAAAGACATGCAATACGAGTGGTTGGTTTGAGGAAACCTGCAATCGGAGTGTTGTTAGAAATAGTACGTCAGGCCTGACAAACGTTTTGGGTGGACTTGCTATAGGATGGGGAATCGCTCTTATACCTGTTACTGGAGGACTATCAATTGCATTGGTCGCTGGTGGATCTTTTATTTGGGGAATGTATGGAGGAGAACTCTCGAACGATACAGGGAAAGTTATTGAGGAAATGATCTTTGATTGACTTAGTGATTAAAGCTGGAGTGTTACTGCTAGTAGTAGGCGGGTTCCCATACTTGATCTTGAATCTCTACTTATCAATTAAGCTTCGGAAGAGAAAGTACGAGATGCTTCATAGCATTGTGAATAGTGCGCCATCTAAGTTTAGAGAACGAGCTAAATTTATTTTAGAGAGTAATCTTTCATGGGTGTTTGCTAGTTCTACAAGTCACATATGGTACGCATACCTCATGCTTAGGTACGGTTGGCGAATACCGAAGGAAGAGATTCAAGAGTGGCGTCAAAGCATCCAATCTATTTATGGCTCTGATTATCCTATATATAGACTGTCGACTCTATTGGCTAATGTGTGGCTAACAGGTCTCCCTGTTTTGTTATTAATCGCTTTTCGTGGATAAGCTTTTTTAACAGATAACATATATCTTCAAACTGGTGTGTTGATACAAAAAGAATGGGGAGCAATTACGCTCCCCATTGTCGTTTTTTACCGCTGCTGGTGAAGTTACTTTTCTTTGCTGGCTTCACTGCCTTCAGACATTGTGATAGTTGGAAGAAGAAAAACTGGCATAGAGCGGATTAAAGCCCGATTAAAAATAGCCGCTTGTGGCAGACAGTCGATGCGCTTCGCGCAGACAAGTACGTCGAAGTGGAAAAGGTCAGAGCGCATTCAGGTGTCAGAGGGAATGAGATTGCGGACTCGCTAGCAGTTGATGCTGCTAGAAGCGATATAGACTGATGTAAAAATGCGGCCTTTTGGATTATGTCAAAAAGCCGCTACTGCCTGTTATTTACGTTTTTCTAGATAACATATATCTGAAGGTGGATGCGATGTGGAAGCGAGATCGGGCATTAGACTAACCGCTCTCTTAGCAAGTTTCTGCCCCGAAACGGTTTAGAACATCTCTAGCCCTTAGCTTAAGTACCTTTTAATTTGACCTAATTGCCCTTATACAGCAAAGTGCTTAATGGTTGTTGAGTAAGGGACGTAGAATGTCATTAGAAGAAACAAAAACGCGGTTACTAGCGGCAAGCGAAACGGCAGAAGAGCTACTTTCTCAGGTTAATGATCTGTATATCGAGGAAATACGGTCTGAAGAGAAGTTCTTGAAAGATGCGCTGTCTCAGTTGCACAACGCAGGAGCTATTGATCTTGTCGAGCTAGTAAGAGGAGTTGATAAAAGCTCCAGTGGTCACGATTTTTTCACAATTCTACATGCCTTTGAAAATGCACTACCTTCATTAGATGCAAATATTGAAGATGTCCTCCGTTGCCTGCTACACCTAACGCAACAGGCTGGCAGAGACTTGGCTATTGGTGGAGTCTACGGGGCTTTTCAGCGTTTCTGTAGCGTAGAAGCACAGCGTCCCAGAGATAGTGTTGAATTTATCCTTGCACAAAGAGAGTTAAGTGCATATGCCCCGTTTCTTTCCAGCTCAATCCTCGCATACGACTCAGATTGTGTAACCGATGCTATCCAAACGACAGAAAACCTGATCGCTGATAGAAATGAGATGGTAAGAAGCCAAGCCTATTATATTTTGGGGAGGCTTGATGTAGGTGAAGCCCAGGCGAATATCATTTGGGAACTACTTAGTGGAAATGGTGAACGTGAAAGTGGCTGTTGTGCTTCGGTACTGCGGGCAATAATTAGCTTTGGTGATGCATTCCCATCTTACTGGCCGCAGATTGAAGAGTTCCTACTTACGTTTGTTGAGGGGACTCCTCCAGAGGTTCTCTATGAGATATCAGATATTGTGGCCTTTCAGAGAGTTGATTTACCAGAGGGTGTTCTAAAGATTTTGTTAAAGCAGTTCGCCAATATCTCCCCTGAGCACAAAGGCATCATAGACAATGTCGATCATTTATTGGTCAATCTAGTCGAGAAGGGAGCCTCTTCCCTTGCCTTGAATTTATTGGAATCGATTTTGACTGTGAGCGTGAAGTTCTCCCAACTGGATTACTTTTCCAGAGAACTACTGAGCAAGCATCGCGATCTACTTAATCATATTGTCACAAAGTGGTTTTTGTCTGGTGATTACTCACTTTGTCATGGTGTTTCAGATCTACTTCATGACTTTACGGGCAAGGATGTCGAGTTAGAGACAGAAATGGTATTGCTAGGTGATGAAGTGAAGCAAGTGTTTGTTAGTCACAAGGCTGTTGGCTGGCTGTTTACTCGGCCTATAGCGGCGGCAAGCTTCATTCTATCTATTTACGAAACTGCTTCGGGAACTACTCGTAAAGAGCTTGAACAGATTTTGTATGACCCCTTGCTTTTAAGTTATCCAGGGGAGCTTAAGCGATTCTTCCAATCGTGCATTGATAAAGGCTTTCAAGCACAACCATGTGAGCGGTTGCTGGGTAAGCTTCAGGCTTATCATTCTGATATTGAAAAAGTCTCTGGGCTAAAAGAGTTGATGGCACCCAGAGAAAATATAAGTGTTTATTGGAAAGAATCTAACAAGAGTATGCAGGCAGCCTACGAAGATGCATCAAGAGGATCGTTTATCGATCTGATAGCAACGAAGCAGACCCTCTTGTATGGCAATAGCTCAATTTATTACATGCAATTGGGAGATGGAGAGCAAGTGCGACAAGAGATGCAAATGCATTCTTTTTCCCATTCGACTGAAATGCCAAGGTTAAATGTCTTAGATCCAGAGTCACTAGATTATATTTTACGAGTTTACCGTTGTGAGAGAATTAAAAATGAAGCTAATTCTTAAGCAGTATTTAGCCTCGTTGAGGGAGCGTCAGGAACTGGATGCAGTATTACCTGAACTATTGAGCAGTATGGGGATGAATGTGTTCATTTCACCTACTCGTGGAGTCAAAGAATACGGTGTTGATATAGCGGCTGTGGGACAAGTAAATGATCAGGAAGAAAAAGTTTATTTGTTCTCTGTTAAGTCTGGAAACCTTACTCGTGAGACTTGGAATGGGAGTGCAGACCAAGCTCTTAGACCTTCATTAGATGAGATTCAAGACTCATTTATCCTTAGTCGCCTACCGCCTGAACATAGGGATAAAAAAATAGTCATCTGCTTATGCTTTGGTGGAGATGTTAACTCAGGGATTAGACAGGAGGTCTCTGGTTATGAACAGAGGAATACGCGAGACAATATTTCTTTTGAAGAGTGGAATGGCGATAAGCTTTCAGAGCTTATTCAACAGTACTTGCTGAAGGAGGAACTGCTGCCTAGCTCCAGCCAAGCTTTGTTAAGAAAGTCCTTGGCTTTACTTGAAGAGCCCGAGAGTTCAAGCAAACACTTTTCGTTATTGATTGATGAAGTTTTGTCAAATGCCACTGATGCCGACTCTATTGCATCATCCATAACTCGGATTAACGTTTGTTTATGGGTTCTATTCTCATGGTGTCGTGACGGTGGGAATTTAGAAGCTGCATATCTTTCATCGGAGCGAGCAATACTGCTGGCTTGGGATAAAGTTAAAGGCCACTACACAGGAAGGAACAAGCCCTCAAAATCATTCGATAGTATTTTGGATACGTATCAACAAATTACTGACTGTTATGTGGACCGATGTTTAATTCCATATGTTGGACTTAAATACGCGCTCTCTCATGCGGTTCATTCGCCATGTCCTATTGATGTAAACTTTAAGCTGTTTGATGTACTAGGACGCTTGGCCGTCAAAGGTCATTGGATTTTAGATTCACTCTCTAAGAGTTATGCTAAAAAACCACCAACAGATGGGGAGAGTGAAGAGCAGGAAAGATTACGGCTTCGCCTCAGAGACGTAACTAGTGCAATTAATCTTTTGGCTGTTAATAATCCAATGTTGTTGTCTCCGTACAAAGACTCACAGGCAATTGATTTTGGTTTAGCTTTAACTTTACTTTCAAATAATTCAGAACTTGATGGTTTTGTGCGGAGTTGGCTCTCGGGGGTGGTCGATAAGTGTATTTTCACTTTCGAGTGTGATGGTATGTATCCAATCGTGCACAACTCTTATGAAAAGTTGCTTGAGCATAGAAATAAAGATAAGACCAACAGCAACTATAAGAATAGAGTTACGGAGGCTAGTGTCTTATACCCGCTGTTAGCTGTTTTCTGTTCTCTGTATAAACTAGATTCAGTAAGCCAAGATTTGGAAAAGTTTATCAAAAATAGACTTACACATAGCACGTTACAGTATTGGTATCCAAACCAAAGTAGTGAACAAGATATGTACTCTAACTCAAGTACGCATGGCTCAGCATCAACAAACTTTCCAATGAACGGAAGCGCAGCGCTAGAACACATAAAGCAAGAGTGTGTCAATGCTGATTCGTTCAAGAGTATGTCAGCCGTTACTAAAGGTAAGGCTCCTTTGGTACTAACAGCTTGTCGCTGCTACCGATATCCAGTTCCTTTTCATTATCTTGAGGATTTGCTCAATGAATCAGAGTAAATAGTAAAGTCGAAGACTTTTGCGCTCTCTTTGTGGAACTGAAACACAGATTAGTAGAGATAGCCTTATTTCTACTAATCTGTGTTTAGCTAAACATATAACTCATTTCTGTCCCCCAAATGAGTTGCAACTTGTATCAGACAAACTTGTATCAGAGCGAATGATGGAATTCTGATTTTTGAATACTTAAGCTAATGGGGCCAAAAGCAAGACCTGAGCCTAGTCACTTTCTTTAATACCCATTTGCATTAGTTGTTTTCCAAAGGCGTCAACACACTCAATATATCCACACAAGAAACATACGCTTCAAATGCTTGGTACAAATTATCTTTAGGTACAGTGGCTATCCTCCCATGAACTAAATCATTTCTGACATCCTGCCCTTTCACTTTATAAACACAAGAGTTAAGCCTTTTTCTTTGAGCACCAGTTACTGTCGATATATTACTTAGAAACTTAATCTGTGCCGATATAGAAGGAACCATATTCCCATGCGGTGGCTCTTGCAATTCAGACACAGTGAATAGTTCGCAGTCCAAACATTTAGAACGCCCTTCTAAAAATTCAGTCAATTCTGGCATCTTTTGCGACTCATTAGCCAGTTTATCTAAATAGTATGCAATCGCTGACTCCAAAGCAGAATTCAATATATAGAAGGCTTTAACATCTTCACCTCTATCTCTCGCAATACAAGCTTGGCCATGAAGCTTTTCAAAAAGACGCAAACTTTCGCTAGTTAAAACATTATCGATTTGTTCTGGGTTTAAGACTTGCTTCGACAGAATGCTCGCGACAGATAAGCTTCCCATACTGAAATGTAATGTACTGTTTAGGCGCTCATTATTATGTGTATACTGCTCAATGGACACGTTTCCGAGATCATCTTCGGCCAACTCCGCTATTCTCACAGTAGGTTCTGCAATTTTGATCTTTAATATTAATTCATTGATAAAATTTAAACAGAAATCTGTATGAACTTCCGTTTGCCCATCAATACATGGTCCACACCAATGCCTATCAGTAACAGTATACCCAGTCATCTTTAGTGATATCTCTGAGAAAAATCTGTCACCGACTTTTGAGACTAACGTGGAGTCTGAAAATGATTTAACCGTGAATGTTTGCAAGTGTTGGGTGTTAACCTCGTACTCACCATCAGGTATTGGAAGAGAGAATGCGAACTTAAACTTAATTATGTAGTAAGGGGACAGACCTTTCAGGGCTTCTCTAGATAACCGTATGTATTTACGTACTTGGTCGTCAAACTCGTCATTTGTCTTTACTTTTGATGCCCAGAGCTCGAGCTGAACGACAGCATTATGGAGATCCAACTTAGTACAATCGCCTAAGTAATACTGAATTAAAGTAGCTCTTAAATTGCTGTAAACATAACAGACTTGATTATGCTTACTGCATGGTAGAGCTTCACCATTTATGATGTCGTTAATATTGGGTCTATTAATTATTTGGTTGTGAAAGTGATATAACTTTATGTAGTCACCTGACCAGTTCATCTCGTCTGCAGATTGTAAGCCATCAAAAACCGCTCTCATACTAGTGCTAAATATCTCACTATTACTAAAAACCTGATCAGACGTGTCATACTTCTCAACTACCTTTAAGCCATTTTTTACTAACAGCCGATAATCATTTTTTTCTGGGAGCGGTTCTTTTGGTTCATTAACAATTGTTACGTGCATTTTCCACCTCTGGGCTGATATACCAAAGCCAAACTTAACCCATTATGAAACAAAGCATATATAGACTTAAACTTGTTATGACCTTTCCCCAAGATTAATAGCACTATCTCGATGAAGTTTTCTATGTTTAGGCCGCTAGATTGGCATAATCAACTGGCGACATATAATTTAGAGAACTATAAGTGACTAGGGTCAAGTTTTGCCTTTTGCCCGTTGGAGTTTTACATACCTGAGGTAATTCACAAAGTGTTAATACATGACTCTATTAAACTCATTTTTGTCCAAAAGTGTTTTAGATGGGAAGCTTAGGTATAGAAGCAAAAAAAGAATGGGGATCGTAATTGCTCCCCATTGTCGTTTTTTACCGTCGCTTGTGGTAGGTATTACTTTTCTTTGACTGCTTCACAGCCTTTAGGCACTGTGATGGTCGATGTGTCCTTACCGTCCTGTTGAGCCGCTTTTACATCCATTTTGTATTGAGTGCATTTACCTACACTGACGTTTACGGCTCCCGAATCCGCGGATGGGTTGCCACCCAGTGTTCCACCAGCAAAGGCGGAAGATGTTGAGAAAGCTAATGCTGTTGTGATGAGTAGAGATGACTTGTTCATAGTTGATCCTTACGAGTTGGTTGAGTGTGTTATTTGGGAATTGAAAGTTAGAAGGTGTAGACAAAGGTGCCAGCACTAGAGGTGACTTCGATTTCTTTCACGTTGTCTACAGTGCAGTTGTTGCTGTATCCGGTGTAGGTTTGGCCGAACTGCAATGAAATGTTTCTTGATAGCTCTGAGGCTGTACCTGCGGGTAATCGGCAGTTGCCACGGTTAATGATCACATTGCTAATTACGGTGTTGTCGGTGATGGCTTGCAGGTCAAAGACCAATGTTCCCCAGTGCGAGTTAGTCGATATCGACACTTCAATATCTGCCTTTGTTGCTTGAGTTTCGTCTTGGTCGCCACAAGCGGTGAGTCCAATAAATAGGATGGTCATAGCAGTGTATCTGAATAGGGTGTTGATTAATGTCATAACGGTGCTCTCCTTATCGGTGAGTAAAATTCAGGCGTACTGATTCCATCGTGTTCACGCATGAACCGCTCAAGATTAAAATCAGTCGGATAGGTAAAAGAAAACGTCGATACACTTGCCTCATCAATCAAAGGCAAGGCGAGGGTGCGTATCGTGTGTTGACCGGATAATCGAAAGAGCAGCAAGAGCGCGTCACACTGAACCGAGAGTCCCAGTGGCTCAATGAGCGCCTTCTCTTGCTGCAATACTTGGCTAGATATCTTGAGCATACGGTTGTTGAGTAATGCCGTGTGTACTGCATTTAACACTTGCCGTTGCTCGTCACTCCACTCGCGAATAGTGGGCAAAGCTACATGTACTTTGGCTAACCATGCTTGCTCTTTTGAATGTGCTGAACCTATATGGGACAAGGGTTTGTCTCTCTCCGAGGAGCACCCTTGCCCATAATTCAGTGCATCAGGAACCAGCGGCAGTAAGTACTTGTTGGTCAGTTGCCAATAGAGCATTTCCTGTTTGTTGAGCTTCAGTAATTGCTCTGAGGTTTTCCGATAAACATGGGGCATGCTCATCGAATCACACTCCACGTTAAACACGTCCACAATGATGTCATCGAGGTAGCGTTTAATGCTGCGCGTGGTGCGGTGGATATCGAGTAGGGCTAACTGCTGCTGCAACTCCCTAACAGTAATCCATCGATGTTGAGGAATAAGCATCAGCGTGTGCAGCAAAGCGGATAACCCTTCAATGCTGGTTTTATTGCTCATGACTACGCTCTCAATACATCAAAGCTCCACACCGGAGTCGGACATTTAATGTCGGGAGAATAGAGGTGGGTCAGACACATAATGTCCAACGGTGAAAACAGCATCAATCGGCATCACCAAAGCGTGAGCCGATTAACATTAACGAGGCCTATGCTTATCACTGAGCTCAGCAATGGCTGCCAATAACCCAATCAACAGCACCACCAGAAAACCTAAAGTGGATAGGGTTCCAATAGCACCGAAGAACGGGGAAAGGGAGATTAGCGTAATGAGGGTAGTGACAAGTTTGATGATTTGTAGAAGAAGGGAAGTCATGAGTTATTGCGGGGTGACGGCTATCTCGTTGTAAGCGTCCATATCAACATAGGCAAGAAAATTATTCTCCCATAGTTGATACAGCTCTTTGGCATCACGGCTACCCTGTATTGGTAGCCAGCCACGATAGGCTACAAAGAACTGTCCAACCCGAAAATCAAAATCCAAATTGCGCTCTAACTCTGGATAGTAGTTTCCCATATAAGCAAAGTCGGTGATGTACTCAATACTCCATTCCCCTGTTGAGGTTTGGCAAATCGCCATCTCAACCGGGTGGAAGCCGCCTTCATCCGCGCTGTAACTTTTATCGCGAAAGTTAAACACCAGATAACGGCTGGTGGTCAGTGCTTCATTACTCAGCAAATGAGCGGTGAGTTGCTCACTTAACAGCTTATGCAGTTTCTTCGATACAGGTAGTGATGATGCTGTGAAGGTTAATTTGGACATAGTGAGTCCTCCTTGTTTCAGGATTCAAATAAGAAATGAGAGATTAGGATTTAGTTGAACGTGCCGACCATTGTCAGTTGCACGTCATCAAAGACGTTTCTGGAAAGGTGACGAGCAAAGGCTTTCATCCAGACCGAGAGCAGCTCTTGTACCTCTGGGTGGGATAAATCAGTACTCCCCACATCGGGTTGATAGCACCAGCGATTAGCAAGGTGAAAGTACAACTCAGGTTCAACGGTTGTGCTGTTGTCATCGGGATAAGAGAAGCTGGCAAAGAACACCACCAGCCAAGGGCTTGAGGTTGACTCACGTTTAAGCTGTACCTCAATGGGATGTAAACCTTGTCGATGTCGGTAGTAACTCATTTGGCGGCAGTTCAACACGAGTCGTTCTGCGTTATCCGAGATGTTGTATCTATTCAAAAGCGCTTCCAGTGACGCATGTAACGCATCATCAATGCACAGCTCACCATAATGTTGTTCAATCATAACCACCCCCTTTCAGCAAACGAGGTGCAGGTATCGCCTGTCACGATGTGGTCAAGAACGCGGACATCCACCAGCGCTAAAGCGTCTTTGAGTCTTTCGGTTATGCGTCTATCGGCTTGAGACGGTGTTGAGTCTCCAGATGGATGGTTGTGCGCAAATATCACTGCTGCTGCATTCACTTCTAATACCGCTTTCACCACTTCACGTGGATAGACACTGGCCGCATCGATTGTTCCATGAAACAGCTCTTTAAACTCAATCAGTCGGTTTTGGTTATCCAGTAACAATAAGGCAAACACTTCACGCTCATGGCTACCTAGCTTACAGCGCACATACTCTTTAGTGGCATCAGGGTTAGTTAGGGCATCACCACGCACGTAGCGTGTTGCTAGTATCTCAGCGGCATGCTCTAGGATTTCGTTTTCCTGATAGCGTTGCTGCTTTTGGTAATCGG
Source organism: Vibrio aestuarianus (assembly GCF_012395185.1). GTDB lineage: Bacteria > Pseudomonadota > Gammaproteobacteria > Enterobacterales > Vibrionaceae > Vibrio > Vibrio aestuarianus. Next base: position 22,699 of record NZ_JAAZTU010000005.1, on the reverse strand, counting down.
AAGTTTTGGGATTCATTTCAAGCTCCTGTCGGAATCAATGATGGGTATTCACATTGATGACATATGCCTGAAGATTTTTGGGTTGAGGTCAGTGATTGGTGTGTGAATCATTTTACACTGGGTAAGGTACTGGAACTGGAAACACTAGATAAAAGTAGGATTCGTGTGAGTCTGAACACTTTAATCTTTATGGATGAAAGCCACCATTTCATGTACAATTTGAACGCTTATACACCAATTTATGACCGAATTTTCATGGCTAGTTCTACTCAAATTAAAGCATTGATGCAATCGCATATAGACAAAGATGACGACAGATTTTTATCTGTCGCGCTTCAGGTTGCGGCGCACGAAGCTAGAAATGGACATGATAAGCTCGCACAAGAGCTTAAGTTATTAGTTGAAAAAGCAAAGAAAAATAGCGCAAAAAATTTACCGGTGTCCATTGCAAGCAGTGTGAAGGATTCTTCTGGCTTATTAACAACAAGTCATCCAACACTTAGGTTTTCAGACTTGATCGTTAATCCCGCAGTGAAAGAAAAACTGGAAAGATTGGTTAGAGAGCAGAAACACTTGATTACGCTAAAAAATCATGGTCTTTCCCCTCGCCGCAAGTTACTGCTAGCTGGTAAACCGGGCACAGGGAAGACGTTCACTGCTTCCGTTCTTGCTGGTGAGCTCAATTTTCCTTTGTTTGAAGTGCGTCTAGATGCAGTTATCACTAAGTATTTAGGTGAGTCGTCAGCTAAATTACGACAGATTTTTGATACGATTCGAGAAGTAAGAGGAGTTTACTTTTTTGATGAGTTTGATGCTCTGGGTTCACATCGTGGTTCTAATAACGATGTCGGTGAAGCGAGACGTATTTTAAATAGTTTTTTACAAATGATAGAGCAAGATAGCTCTAACAGTGTCATCGTCTGTGCGACTAACCATTTAGAAGCGCTTGATCACGCTTTGTTTAGGCGCTTTGATGATGTAATTAAATACCAACTACCTTCTGAAGATGAAATTGTCCAGTTGTTTAAAAGTCGCTTAAAGCCATATGTTGCTAAAAACTTCTCTTGGAAGAAACTTCCTTCTATGTCTGAAGGCCTGAGCAATGCAGAAATTACTTTGGCTGCCAATGATGCAATCAAAGAAATGCTTATTAATGACCATAATTTCATTACGATTAGTATGCTTCAGCAAGCAGTAGAAGATAGGAAAAGCATCAGCCAACACTTTATGGAGTAAGAAGGAACTTTAATGGCTCGAACCGAATTCAATAAACCTCACTTCTTTTTTAATTCTTCAGCTAGCCCTCACGAGTTTACATCACCTGCTAGAGGTGGTGGATCTCCAGTTGAAATCCCCGCAAAAGATAGATCAAGCCATAGTGCCAAGTTAAGGCATGATATTCAAAATGTAGCAAATGACTTTGCTGACCTTAAGACAAGCATACCGTCTTCAGAAATGAATATGGGGATTGGCATCCAGATTGAATTCGAAAGCTTCCCAGATGTAATGATGGCTGTAGAGAGCTTAGCAAATGATCCTCAAGGTATTGTGTTGCACAATGTTAAAACTGTTGAACATGAAGGGCAGACAACGACAATAGCAACTGCTTTTGTGCCTGAAGGGAAACTGAGCTTCTATCAGAAAAAACTCAATGAATATGAAGAGCGCAGGACACTTTCCAATGGTAATTCAGGTGATCACCAAAAACTCATTGATTCGATAAAGAGTATTAAACGAGCGGCTTTTTCTGCTATTTGGGCAGACGATGAAAGTCTTCTTCCTGAAAATAAAGAAGAAAATATTTGGTGGGAAGTTTGGTTAGCCACGCCAAGAAAGAGCCGTCAGACACACAACCATTATAAAGAAATTTTATCTGATTTTAAGCGATTAGCTACTATCGCTGATATGCGAGTATCTGAGCATAAACTACGGTTTCCAGAGCATACAGTCGTTCAAGTATTTACTAGCCAAAAGAAATTGGAAGAAAATGCTTCACTACTTTTCAGAGTGGCAGAGATTCGCTTTCCTAAGGTTACCGCTGAATTTTTTGATGTGATGCATAATCATGAACAAAAGGAATGGACCGACGAACTTTTGCAGCGTCTAAAACACTCTTACTCTGATAGTTCTCCCTACGTATGTATTATTGATTCTGGAGTAAACGTTCAGCATCCATTACTTGCTCCTTTTTCAGATTTATCAGATCAAAGAACGATTACCGATGATAACGATCCAACCGATATTCTTGGCCATGGAACAGAGATGGCTGGGCTGGCAATGTGGGGAGATTTGACTGAAAAGCTCGGTTCCTTGAATGAGGAGGTTGTTGGGTACAGACTCGAATCGATTAAAACCATGAGGTTTAATGGTGACAATGCAGGTAAGTCGCTGGGCATAGTAACAACGAACGCTGTGTCTGAAATGGAGATATATAAACCTGAACGCTCCCGCATATTTTCTATGTCTCTTTCTTCAGGTAAAGGAACGGATAGGGGGAGACCGTCTTCTTGGTCTAGTGCTATGGATATGCTGGCGGTAGATTATTCAGGAGAGGGAATGACGCCTCGTTTATTCACTGTTTGTGCTGGTAACACAAGAATCAATGGTAGCGCAGAATACCCCAATATTAACTACTTGAGTGATGTTCATGATCCAGCACAAGCATGGAATGTTTTAACTGTTGGGGCTTTCACTGAGAAGGATAGTTTAACTCAGTCGAGTGATTTAATGCCTTTAGCTCCACGTGGAAGTTTGTCTCCATACTCGACAACATCTTTATTGTGGGACAGAAGTAATGCTCCTTTCAAACCAGAAGTTGTATTTGAAGGGGGTAATATTGCTCGAGATGAAGATGGTTTTTGCGGCAATGAACCTGACTTGCACCTGTTAACAACCAACAATGATTATTCGCAGAGACATTTTAGAACATCACATGCAACAAGTGCTGCCACAGCATTAGCTGCAAGATTCTCTGCACAGGTTAAGTCCCACTACAGTGATATCTGGCCTGAAACGGTAAGAGCTTTAGCTGTGCACTCTGCTGATTGGACTGATGCAATGTATGCACTTATTTCTGTAAAACGTGGAGATGATGGCATCAAAAAATCAGATATGGTTAAGTTGATTAGAAAAGTAGGCTATGGTGTACCTAATTTGGAAAAAGCTCTTAACAGTGCTGACAATTCACTTTCAATGGTGATTCAGGATGAGTTACAACCTTTTATTAAGCCTCGTTCAGGTGATACTAAAACCAAAGATATGCACTTACACGATTTACCTTGGCCGAAAGGTGAATTACTAAAAATAGGTGAAGCAAACGTAGAATTAACGATAACTCTTTCCTACTTTATCGAGCCTAATCCTTCAAGTCGCAACGTACTAAATAAATACAATTATGCTAGTCATCAACTTAGATTTGATGTTAAGCATCATGGTGAGTCAGATGCGCAATTTATGCGAAGAATAAATGCTAAGGCTGATGGAGATAAGCCAGATGCTCTTGAAGATGGTAATTGGCTCATCGGAAAGCAGCAGCGCCATAAGGGTTCTATCCACAAAGATATTTGGCGCGGTAGTGCGGCTGATTTAGCTGCTAGAGGGAAAATTGCTATTTATCCAGCAAATGGTTGGTGGAAAACACGAAAAGCACATGAGCGGTATAACTCTAAAGCTAGATATGCTTTAGTCGTATCACTCTCTGTTCCAGAAGTTGATGTTGATTTATATAGTGAAGTGAAGGCGATAATTGAAAATGAAGTGAGAGTACAAGCGACCGTCGAGATCGCTAATTGATGATTTACTTAACACGCCTTCGGGCGTGTTTTTATGTCTGAGGTAAGGCAAAACAAATGACCGACACATTTCCATTTAGTATACCCTTAATGGACGCTATCAGGCATGATTATGAGCGTTTTCGATTTGATACTCACCGGTATGACCACAAAGGTCTATTTACTGATGGTAAGGGGCTATATGCCGTTATATCGGATGTAGAAGGTAATGAATCACTGCTTGATGAACTAAGTGAACACTATCGTAAGTATCATACTGCTGGTATACCAACGGGCAAAATAGTTAGTAAAGTTACACAAGCGTTTCGTTTGATAGAATCGCGCAGCAGGTTAGAAAAGTCGCTCACACATGGGCAGCCTATGACGATGGATGAAACCATCAACTTGTTCGTGCTACACATTCCTAAGAAATATCATCCATTTCATGTGGACTTTTTATTTAACACCAACCAATTTAACCTGACTTTCAAATCGAAGATAACGATAAGTGAACAAGAAGATATTCAGCTAATTTGTGAGGCTCTAGGCTATCAAGGCTATGACTTTGTTTTTAAATTTGATCCTACCATCTCCCATTTTCCAGGAAAGGTCGAGTACAAATCTAATACTCACAATAACCTACTACTCACAGCTAGTGGATTAATGCAAAAGCAGTTCTCCAAGCCTTTGCTCACAAGGTATGAGGAGGATGAAGATTTTTGGGTTCAAAATCGACATTCGGTATTCAGTGGCGATGATACAGACCAAAAAGCTCCGTTCCTTTTGCCTAAATTTGTTGAAAATAAGTCACGCTGCTTCGTGGATGCGTCTGTTTTTCCGCGTCAGAACTTGAGGGTTTACTTAACTCTGTACGAACAGGTCATCATTGCATTGCCATTGGATAAGGGGGCCGAGTACTTCTATGAAATGTTTAAGCTGGGTCAATATGAGTTTCAAGAGCTAGTGGCACGCGGTCGATTACTGTTTGTAGCGCCACAGAATATTCACCGTTATTCTCAGGAGTTACTGGCGGATATCCTTATGGTTGCACCAGACTCGATAATTTTCTCAAGGCGGCTTGCTGCCTCAACTATTCGAGGCATACAGAATAAGTCAGGGATAATTGGAACCACTTTCTCAAGTGATGAGCAATATCAATTCCTTCATCAATGTTCCTTTATTGAAAATGCGTCTATACAAAACCTTGCGCAAGTGCTTTCAGAGCAATGGCAATATGGTGAATACATGGTCAATAAAGAGGGGGCTGTATCAACGCATAGGCTGGGGGTCTCCAGGATTGCGGCCAAAGGCTTTGAGCGCAGAGGGCGGGATATTCATCTTGAATTGTCAACTGCGGCGATGGCGTATGAATATGCACAAGGACTTAGGGCTCATCACTTTCCTTTCGATGGTGAGCAATATTCAGAAGTCGCAGCCTGCAAGGTGATCACTGGTTTTTACAATGGCGTTCGCTCTCACTCGCAGAAGATTCAAGAATCTGAGTTAGGTACATTGCTTAATGAAATATTTGCTATTGATAACGATATGGACATTCTTGAGCTCGACTCAGCGTTGTCTAATAGCCTAATGCGCTCGTTACCCAATATCGTTAATCAGTTTGCAGGTATGGATGAAGGTGAGCGGTTTCATAAGCTGAGAGCGCTCAAGGAAGAAGTGGCTAAAATTGAAAAAAATAAAGAACGAATATCGCGATTAAACATATCAGGATTCCCTTCTGTCGCTGCTGGAGCTGGAATGGAGATGGCAGGAATCAAGGGGGGCGCCATCGTTGCACTTGGTGGTTGGCTCCTCAATGCCCTCAACGTATATGCAGATGAATTGGATCTTACGAACAGCCCAATATATACCAAACTCTCAAGCTTAAACCACTTCACTAGCCATGATGCTGTAATTGTACAGCGTGTAAGAAGTTCTATCTCAAGGCGGTAATATTTGGCTGTTAGTTAAAGGGGCTATTAAGGTAACGCCCTTTTCTTGTGATTGCTTGGAGTTAGACTTTTATCGTCTCCGTACCCCAAGCCGTACCCTGAGCAGTTTTTATTATTATGATCTAAAAGGTATAAAAGTCTTATTTTATGCGCTCTAGCAGAACGCCCGCTTCCATGTGGTGGGTATAAGCATAGAGCTGTATGTGTAATCAACCTGCCAATTTCAGCCCTTTTCGTCTCGTGAGTGATACATTACCCTCAGCAGAAGCGGTGATATGATCGCTCCACCAGCACATGAGCTTTCTGCGTTGCTCAAGATATTCAGCTCGATTATAAGCTTTCCGAACTTCATTCTTATCAACATGAGCTAACGCTGCTTCAATAACGTCAGGATTAAATCCTTGTTCGTTGAGAGTGGTACTTGCTAATGCCCTTAGCCCATGAGAAACCAACTGTCCTTCAAACCCCATCCTTTTCAGTGCCATATTAGCACTCTGACTATTTACATGGCTTTTCGGGTCTTTGTTACTTGGGAAAATGAATTCTCTATGACCACTGATTGGCTTCATTATTTCTAAAAGTGCCAAAGTTTGCTCTGTAAGAGGGATTGTGTGGGGACGCTTCATCTTCATTCTTTCTTCAGGAACAACCCACACTTTATTTTCAAAATCGATGTCCTGCCAACGTGCTGTAGCGCTTTCAATTGGTCTTGTCATTGTGTGTAGTTGCCACTCAAGTAAGCAACGAGTAGATAGTGTAATGTTTGCACCAGCTATAGCATGCATCAATTCTGGTAGTCTTTCTGGTTCGATAGTTACCATATGCTGGCGTTTAGGGGCCGGAAAGAGCTTAGTGATGTCTGCTAGGTAGTTTACTTCAATGTCACCGGATGCTACAGCAAGACGCATAACCTCGTTGATTATACGGCAGAGTCTTTTAACTGTTTCTAGAGTTCCTTGTGCTTTTACTGGCTCAAGAATACTGAGTACCGTTCTGGGTTTGATGTCTTGGATGGGGACATTCCCAAGTTTAGGTAGGATATGTTTCTCAAGAGCACGATAAGCTTTATCTGCTGTTTCTGGTTTTACGCTCTCTCTCTTGAGTGCCAACCATCTATCAGAAAATTTACCAAAGGTATTTTCAAGCTCTGCTCTTTCTTTTAAAAGCTGTTCATCTTTATGCTGTTTTGGATCGATATTGAGAGCTAAAAGAGTTTTTGCTTCAGAACGTCTTTTCCTTGCCTCGGCAAGAGAGACATCAGGAAAACTACCAAAGCTTATGTTGTTTCTTTTTTTGGTTATTGGATGAGTGTATTTCAGAATCCATAACTTTGTGCCATTCGTTTTAACACGCAATTGAAGGCCATCACCATCAGAGAGAGTGTATTCTTTGTCGGATTCTTTAGCTTGTTTAACTTGGGTGTTAGTTAAAGGGACTACTCTTTTTGCCATGATGTACCACCAAAATAGTCGATATTTAGCCGTTGGTACATTCGATGGTACATTAAAACTCGGATGTTACAAGATGAGCATAGACAGCTATAGACAAAGATTGCTTTCTAAGTATTGATTTTACTGGGGTAGATAGACGTTGATAGACATATGTAGAAGAGAAAGTGGTGGCCCCTCCCAGACTTGAACTGGGGACCAATCGATTATGAGTCGAGTGCTCTAACCACTGAGCTAAGGGGCCAAATTAGGTGAACGATTATAGGGGATGCATTTCGGAGTGTCTACCCGCAAAGTAGGGTAAATGCGCTTAGTTTTTATCCACTTAAACCATTTTATACAAAAAAGGTGAGCCCATGCTCACCTTTTGTATTCTAAATGCTCTGCTTACTCGTCTAAGAAGCTGCGCAGTGTTTCCGAGCGGCTTGGATGACGAAGTTTACGCAATGCTTTTGCTTCGATCTGACGGATACGTTCGCGTGTTACATCGAACTGTTTGCCCACCTCTTCAAGAGTGTGGTCAGTATTCATGTCAATACCAAAGCGCATACGCAGTACTTTTGCTTCACGAGGGGTTAAACCCGCAAGAACGTCGTGAGTTGCTGCTCTTAGACTTGTTGCTGTCGCTGAGTCAAGAGGCAGTTCAAGCGTTGTATCCTCAATAAAGTCACCTAGATGCGAATCTTCATCGTCACCAATTGGTGTCTCCATCGAGATTGGCTCTTTAGCGATCTTCAGTACTTTGCGAATTTTATCTTCAGGCATTTGCATGCGTTCTGCTAATTCTTCTGGCAGAGGCTCACGTCCCATTTCTTGCAGCATTTGACGTGAAATTCGATTCAGCTTGTTGATCGTTTCGATCATGTGAACTGGAATGCGAATGGTACGCGCTTGGTCTGCAATTGAACGAGTGATTGCCTGACGGATCCACCATGTCGCATAAGTTGAAAACTTGTAACCACGACGGTATTCAAATTTATCAACCGCTTTCATCAAGCCGATGTTACCTTCTTGAATAAGATCCAAGAACTGTAAACCACGGTTGGTGTATTTTTTCGCGATCGAAATAACCAGACGTAAGTTAGCTTCAACCATCTCTTTCTTCGCACGACGAGCTTTCGCTTCACCGATTGACATGCGACGGCTAATATCTTTAATGCTTTGAACCGTTAAAGAAGTTTCTTGTTCGATGATGCGCAATTTTTGGATTGAACGGCGAATATCTTCTTCATTTTGTTTAATTTTGTCGGCGTAAGGTTTGTCTGAAGCTAATACTTCATCAAACCATGCATCGCTCGACTCATTACCGGTAAATAGCGCAACAAACGATTTCTTCGGCATTTTGCCATATTCAACCGTATGCTTCATGATCAAGCGTTCTTGAGTACGCACACGTTCCATTGACTTACGTAGTTCATTGACTAAATAGTCAAATTGCTTTGGCGTTAAACGGAATTCACGGAAGATATCGAGCATTAGCTCTGTTGCTTGAGCGGCTTTCGCGCTATCGTTTCCGTGTTCGTTTTTCGCTAGCTGAAGATTTTGATAGGTGTTGCGTAGCTCAGTGAATTTTTCTAAAGCAAGTTCAGGATCAATACCTGTGTCTACTTCTTCCTCTTCACTATCATCTTTATCTTCGTCGTCTTCATCTTCGTCGTCATCTTCATCAGCAAGATCAGACTCAGCAAGTTCCGAACCGATATGCGTTGCTGTCGGTGCGCTGGTTCCGTCATCGTCTGGATCAACGAAACCAGAAATAAGATCCGTTAAGCGAAGTTCTTCAGCTTGAACTTTATCAAATTGTTCTAGGATGTATGGAATAGTGCCTGGATATTCAGCAACCGCACTTTGAACTTGGTTAATACCATCTTCAATGCGTTTTGCGATATCGATTTCACCTTCGCGAGTCAGCAGTTCTACGGTACCCATTTCACGCATGTACATGCGTACTGGGTCTGTAGTACGACCAATTTCGCTTTCTACACTGGATAATGCAGCTGCAGCAGCTTCTGCCGCATCTTCATCGGTGATTGCGTTGTCATCATTAAGAGCAAGATCATCAGCATCTGGGGCAGTTTCTACTACCTTGATACCCATGTCGTTGATCATCTGAATGATATCTTCTACCTGTTCAGAATCTACAATTTCTGCAGGTAGATGGTCATTTACTTCGGCGTAGGTCAGATAGCCTTGCTCTTTGCCTTTAATAACAAGTAGTTTTAGCTGTGACTGCGGATTTTGATCCATAGACGGTATCCAACTTCATATCTGGTGAAGGAATTAGTATGCGAAATGCAAACCACATATACTAACAAATTTATTCATTGCTGACTATTTAAACTGGGTTACGCTTTTAAATCTAGCATGAGTGCTAGCAGCTCCCGTCTTTCCTCGGTTGATAAACCGACGCTTCTTTCTTTGGCCTGCAGGTTTTCAATTTGTTTTTCGATGCACTGAGCAAGAATTTTGTCCAATGAATCTAAAAATAGTTCTTCTTGATTGTCTTCAACGAGAGGGATTTCCCAACTAGCAAGACGAGACAGAAGGGCCTCATGTTTACTATTACGCCAGTGCTCAAGCAGTTGGCCTGTTGTAATATTGGGGTACTCTTGACAATTCTCAAGTACTTCTATCAATAAACTTATCCCGGGTATGGGAAGGGTTTTGACACTTGAAAGGTCAGGTACCATATCAGCATAGCTTGGATTTTGAATAAGCAAAGCGATCACTTCACGCATTGGCGTTCGTTTTAGCTCTTTGTGTGGCTGTGGTCTAGTTTCTGCCCTTTTTTGACGTCGCTGTCTAAGGTGATTATCGAAGCCTGTGCGTTCATCAAGCAACTTCTCAAGTAACTCTTGAAAATAAGGGTCTGGGATCTTATTTATCAAGGCGCTAGCATGAGCACGAAGTGCTGATTTACCTTCGTTGTTACCTAAATTGAGTTTATGAATTTCGATTAGATTATCAAATAGATAGCTAGACAACGGTGTCGCTTGTTCAATTTGTTGTTCGAAGGCAGCCTTGCCATATTTACGAACATAGCTATCAGGGTCTTCACCATCAGGCAAAAATAGAAATTTGAGTGTATTGCCGGTTTTTAAATACTGAAGAGCATTTTCTAAGGCTCGCCACGCGGCTTCTCGACCAGCTCGGTCACCATCATAGCAACACACCACAGTATTGGTTTGGCGAAATAATAGCTGGATGTGATCACCGGTGGTCGAAGTACCCAGTGAGGCTACTGAATAATCAACACCATACTGTGCGAGTGCTACCACATCCATATAACCTTCGACGACCAATATTTGAGGCGGTTCACGGTAGGCTTGCATGACTTCATATAAGCCATACAACTCTTTTCCTTTGTGGAAAATGGGCGTTTCAGGAGAGTTGAGATACTTAGGTGTTCCGTCACCTATTACTCGTCCACCAAAGCCAATTACACGCCCACGGCGGTCGCGGATGGGGAACATTACTCGGCCACGAAAGCGATCATAACGATTGCCTTTGTCGTTTTCGATCAGCATGCCGCCAGTCACGAGCATCTCTTGAGCATCACGCTGTTGGCCGAAGTTTTTACGAACCAAATCCCATTCATCAGCAATAAAGCCGATACCAAATTTCTGAACGATTTCTCCTGAGAGTCCTCGATCTTTCAAATAGTCGATAGCATGGCGGTTGGCTGCCACTTTAAGTTGATTGCGATAAAACTGTGCAATGCTGCCCATCAAATCATAAAGGGTACGTTTTTCTTCGCTATTGGCTTTGGGGGCTGATGAAAACCCACCGCCACTGCGTTGTTCTCGGGGCACATCAAGGCCAACAAACGAGGCGAGCTCTTCAATGGCATCAACGAATTCTAGGCGTTCATACTCCATCATGAAATCAATGGCATTACCATGCACACCACAACCAAAGCAGTGATAGAACTGCTTTTCTTGGCTTACACTAAATGAGGGAGTTTTTTCATTATGGAATGGGCAACATGCACCGTAGTTCTTGCCTTTTTTCTTAAGTTTCACACGTGCGTCTATGATGTCGACAATATCAAGTCGAGCGAGGAGATCATCAATAAAACTACGAGGGATGTGTCCTGCCATAAAACCTAAAAGAAAAGACCAAAACGAATGATTAGATACAAACAAGCCGTGCGTTCCAGAGGATAGCACGGCTTGATGCAATTTGATGTGGGTATTTAAGCGAGTTTAGTTCGAACTAATCCGCTGACTTTACCCATATCTGCACGCCCTTGAATTTGCGGTTTCAAGACAGCCATTACTTTCCCCATGTCTTGCATGCCAACTGCGCCAGATTCTGTCATTGCATTGTCAATCAATGCAGAAACTTCATCGTCGCTCAGTGGTTGAGGCATAAACGCCTCAAGGATAGTAATTTCTGCTTGCTCAGCATCTGCGAGATCTTGACGATTTGCAGCTTCATATTGAGCGACAGAGTCGCGACGTTGTTTAACCATTTTAACCAGCACGGCAAGAATATCGTCATCGCTCAGAGTTATCTGTTCGTCGACTTCACGCTGTTTAATTGCTGATAGAGCTAAACGAATAGTGCCAAGGCGTATTTTATCCTTGGCTTTCATCGCTAATTTTTGCTCTTCTTTGAGAATATCAATCAGAGCCATAACTCTTATTCCTTAGTGGAAAAGGGTTATTAGTACAGGCGAACGCGACGTGCGTTTTCGCGAGCTAGCTTCTTAGCGTGACGCTTTTGAGCTGCTGCTTTAGCGCGTTTGCGAACGGTAGTTGGTTTTTCATAGTGCTCACGACGACGCACTTCAGAAAGGATACCTGCTTTTTCGCAAGAGCGCTTGAAACGACGTAATGCAACATCGAACGGTTCGTTTTCACGTACTTTAACTATTGGCATATGCCTTTCACCTCAGGGGTTATTCGTTAACGCTGATATTTTGAGAGCTAAACCACAAGATTTCTTGTCGGTTTGCTCTGTAATCAGCTTGATCAAAAATGGTGCGGAATTTTAATCCGATCGCAATGGCTTTGTAAAGCCTTTTGTCGATTATAGTCTGTACAAAATTTGTTTACGAAGCCAAGGCAAGGTAACATGGCGGCCATTTCCGATTGTTGATGAAAGCGTGCTGAGAAAAATATGCGCATTATTGGTATTGAAACCTCGTGTGACGAGACTGGCATCGCCATTTATGACGATGAGAAAGGGTTGCTTTCCCACAAGCTGTATAGCCAAGTAAAATTGCATGCCGATTACGGTGGTGTGGTGCCAGAGCTTGCTTCTCGCGACCATGTAAAGAAAACCATTCCGCTAATTAAAGCTGCGATGGTGGAAGCGAATTTGACACCTGCTGACATTGATGGTGTTGCTTATACCGCAGGCCCTGGTTTAGTCGGAGCTTTGTTAGTTGGCGCGACAATTGGTCGTAGTTTAGCGTACGCTTGGAATGTGCCCGCTGTGCCAGTTCATCATATGGAAGGGCATCTTTTAGCCCCAATGTTAGAAGATAATCCGCCTCCATTCCCATTTGTTGCTGTTCTTGTTTCTGGTGGCCATTCAATGATGGTGGAAGTGAAAGGAATTGGTGAATACAAAATTCTTGGTGAGTCGATTGATGATGCGGCAGGTGAGGCGTTTGATAAAACGGCTAAATTGATGGGCCTTGACTACCCAGGAGGTCCACTGCTTGCTCGTTTGGCGGAAAAAGGCACCCCTGGTCGTTTTAAATTCCCACGCCCAATGACTGATCGCCCTGGTTTGGATATGAGCTTCTCTGGCCTTAAAACGTTTACGGCCAATACTATCGCATCAAACGATAATGATGAGCAGACTCGAGCGGACATCGCTTATGCATTCCAAGAAGCTGTATGTGACACTTTGGTGATCAAATGCCGCCGCGCTTTAGAGCAGACAGGCATGAAACGTATCGTTATTGCCGGTGGTGTAAGTGCCAATAAACAACTGCGTGAATCATTAGCTGCATTGGCTAATAAAATCGGTGGTGAGGTGTATTATCCTCGCACTGAGTTTTGTACCGATAATGGGGCAATGATTGCCTATGCTGGTATGCAGCGTCTGAAAAATGGTGAAGTGGTGGACTTAGCGGTACAAGCCACACCGCGTTGGCCGATTGATCAGCTAAAGCCTATTGCTTAGTATTTAGCGTGCTTTACCTTCTTATAACGGTTGCTTTATTAGCAGCCGTTTCTTTTATTTATCATTAAGTTAATTAGTAGGTTCTTAAATTCTGCTCAGAGCTGTTATTAGGCTCATCAATGATAGAGTCGCCGATTACGATATTAAATGGATAGTTCTCATGAAAACATTTGCCGTTGATGGCCAAAATATGTGTTACCTCGATAGTGGGGAAGGTGAGGTTCTTGTTTTTGGACACAGTTACCTGTGGGATAGCGCCATGTGGGCACCACAAGTTGAGGTATTGAGCCAACATTATCGTTGTATTGTGCCTGAGCTATGGGCACATGGTCAGTCTGATTTTGCGCCACAATCGATGACAACACTCAAAGATTATGCGCAGCATATTCTCGATCTTATGGATCACCTACACATCGAACAGTTTTCTGTTATTGGTTTATCTGTGGGGGGCATGTGGGGAGCTGAGTTGACTGCTTTAGCGCCAACGCGGGTTAAATCTTTGGTGATGATGGATACTTTTGTTGGTTTAGAGCCAGAAGTGACGCATAAAAAATATTTTTCCATGCTTGATGCGATTAGTGCCACTCAATCAGTTCCTGCACCTATCGCCGAAGTTGTCGTGCCGATGTTTTTTGCAAAAGAAGCGGCGACACAATCGCCTCAACTCATTGCCGCTTTTAAGCAGTATTTAATCGGCCTATCAGGCCAGCAAGCGGTCGAAGTGGCACGCATGGGTAGAATGATCTTTGGCCGACGCGACATGATCGAAGAGGTTGAGAAATTCGCACTACCAGTGCTGATTGCTGTCGGGGCTGAAGATATTCCAAGACCAGTGCTTGAATCCTATTTAATGAAGGATTGCATTACAGGCAGTCAATTGGAGATCATTCCTAGTGCAGGCCATATCAGTAGTTTGGAACAACCTGAATATGTAACAGATATTTTGCACAAGTTTTTGGCTAACGTTTATCAATAGTCGTTAAGCTAAGATCATCTGACATAGGGTCTCGAAAGAGGCCTTATTTTTTTATCAACACATTTACGATTCGAGCGACTTTTTCTCGCCGACTTTAGGTTCAGTACCGGCAAACAGACGCTTAATATTTTGATGATGACGAAACACAATTAAGCAGCACAGCATGGCAACCGGAAGTGTGTATTGTGGCTTGATCAACCAAGTATAAAATGGAGCCAGTAACACGGTAACTAAAGCTGCGAGAGAAGAATAGCGAAACAGCAGTGCCACGACGACCCAAGTCAGCATGATGAGACCTGTAAGGTCCAAGCCGATTGGAGCGATGGCTCCTAATGCGGTCGCAACGCCTTTCCCCCCTTTGAAATGGAAGAAAATAGGGTACATATGGCCAAGACAAGCCGCGATGGCAACTAAGCCTAATAACACCGGATCGATACCAAGATAGTAGCCAAGCCAGACCGGGATAGTGCCTTTTAGCATGTCACAGAGCAAAACGGCAATCGCGGCCTTTTTTCCGCCAATACGTAGCACGTTAGTGGCGCCAGGGTTGTTTGAGCCAACATCTCGTGGGTCTGGTAGGCGCAAAACACGGCAGATCAACACAGCACTAGAGATCGAACCTAATAAATAGGCGGAGATGATCATACTTAGTGCCAATGGAGTCATAAATGCCTCTGTGCTGTGAAGGGCTAAAACTAGGTTGCAAGTCCTTGTTAACCAAGATTAAAAGCAAAAAAATGGATTGGATTTCGCATCTCGACTCGGTTTGGGTATATGATATCGCGATTGACCGAAATAGTACGATTTTTTACTCAATTAGGGTATCCGACCTCTAGAGGGATAGACACAAAGCATGGATAAAGTATTTATTGAACAGTTAAGCGTGATCACCACCATTGGCGTGTATGACTGGGAACAAGAGATCAAACAAAAACTGGTTTTGGATATTGAAATGGCGCATGACAACCGACCTGCTGGCAAAAGTGATGACGTCAATGATGCATTGGATTATGCACAAGTGAGCCAGGCGGTGATCGATCATATTCAAAATGGACGTTTTTTATTGGTTGAACGTGTTGCCGAGGAAGTGGCGGAGCTTATTATGCAGCGCTTTTCAGTTCCATGGATCAAAATCCGCTTGACGAAACCAGGAGCCGTTGCACAAGCAAGTGGGGTTGGTGTGGTCATTGAACGAGGTCATGCATGATCACCGCCTATGTTGGGGTCGGTTCTAACATTGACAGACACAAACACGTTGAAGCTGCGGCACGTGAACTGTCGCAGATCGGAGACAACCTGCGTATCTCCACCATCTATGAATGCGCTTCAGTAGGTTTCAACAGCGGCGCATTTTATAATTTGGTGGTAGCGCTGGATACAACGCTGACATTAAGCGAGTTCGCTTTACAGCTTCGAGATATAGAACGTCGATGGGGACGAGATCCTCAAGCGAAGAAATTCCAAGATCGCACCTTAGATCTCGATATCATTTTGTTTGGCGAAGAGGTTTCAGCACAAGATCCAGAGCTACCACGCAGCGATATCTTTAAATATCCTTTTGTCATACAGCCACTCTATGATTTGTCTCCGGAACTGATTGTTCCCAATGATGGTCGAACAGTGCGTCAAATATGGCAACAAGCGATCAATTTAGGATCTCTCAATTCCGTTGAGCAGTGGTTCAACACTTAAATTAATAAGAGTCAGTAATGAGTTACTTAGAAGCGTTTTTTTTGGCTTTGATTCAAGGCTTAACCGAGTTTTTGCCTATTTCTAGTTCTGCCCATTTGATTTTACCTTCGGCTATTTTAGGTTGGGAAGATCAAGGTTTGGCGTTTGATGTGGCTGTACATGTCGGTACATTGGCTGCGGTTGTGATCTACTTTCGTCGTGAAGTGGTGACATTACTGCGCGCTTTTTTCGGCTCTATTTTCCAAGGTGAGCGCAGTAAAGAATCAAAATTGGCATGGATGATTGTCTTAGCGACTATCCCTGCTTGTATCTTCGGTTTCTTCATGAAAGATATTGTTGAGCTTTACCTTCGCAGTGCATGGGTTATTGCTACAACGACGATCATTTTTGGTTTATTGCTGTGGTATGTGGATAAAAACGCTCGATTATCGGATGACGAATATCAAGCAGACTGGAAGAAGTCGATATTTATTGGTTTGGCGCAGGCTGTTGCTATTATTCCTGGCACGTCTCGTTCTGGCGCAACCATTACCGCTGCGTTGTATTTAGGTTTTACGCGTGAAGCGGCGGCACGTTTCTCGTTTTTAATGTCTATCCCAATTATTGTATTAGCTGGTGGTTATTTAGCTCTCAAGCTCGTTACCAGCGGTGAACCCATTCATTTCGGTTTCTTAATGACGGGTATTATTACTTCATTTATCAGTGCTTATATTTGTATTCACTTCTTCCTGAAGCTGATATCAAAAATGGGCATGACGCCATTTGTTATTTATCGCCTACTGTTAGGTGGTGGTTTATTTGCATTCCTAATGATGAGTTAACTACTGGCTTATGGTATAAATGCTCATCTTTTTATCGTGCTGTTGTAAGGTGTTAGTCGCCTAAACAGCACGTTTATCTTTATAGTTATAGGTGTTATGCGCATTTTTGCTGTGATATTAACTTTGCTGTTTGCCTTGCTACAATACGATTTGTGGCTGGGTAAAAATGGCATAGCAGATTTCCGGACCATTTCGGATGAAATCGAAGTTCAGCAGCAAGTGAATGAGAACTTACAACTGCGAAATTCAGAGATGTTTGCTGAGATTGATGATTTACGTCAAGGGCTTGATGCGATAGAAGAAAGAGCGCGCCATGAATTGGGCATGATCAAAGAAGGAGAAACCTTCTACCGATTAGTCGGAGAGGATGCGCTATAAATGCAAGTTGATACCCTATCTATTACCGCAATAGTGCCAGCGGCTGGGGTTGGCAAGCGTATGCAAGCCGACCGCCCCAAGCAATATTTAACCTTGCATGGCAAAACCGTGCTTGAGCACACAGTTGAAAAATTACTCACTCATCCTGCCATTGAACGAGTCATTGTCGCTGTCAGCGAAGACGACCCTTATTATCCAGAGCTTGCACTGGTTGATCATCCTAACGTCATACGAGTCAATGGTGGCAAAGAGCGAGCTGATTCAGTGCTTTCTGCATTGAAGTATGCCCAAGCTAACCCTCTCAGTGAATGGGTGATGGTACATGATGCCGCTCGTCCATGTATTACCTTAAACGATATCGACCGGTTGATTGCCACCTCCGTTTCACACCCTGTCGGCGGCATTTTAGCTACGCCGGTACGTGATACCATGAAGCGAGCAGATGCGCAGGACAATATTGACCACACAGTCGAGCGCGTGGCGTTATGGCATGCACTGACCCCGCAAATGTTTAATGTTGATCTACTCTGCGAGGCATTATCTGCTGCATTAGCAGAACAAATAACGATTACAGATGAAGCCTCCGCTTTAGAATGGAAAGGCCTACGTCCAGCTTTGGTGCTTGGGCGAGCGGACAACATTAAAATTACCCAACCTGAAGATCTCGCCTTAGCTGAGTTTTATTTAGCTCGTCTTTAGCGATAAACACCTTAGTAAGGAACCACAATGATTAGAATTGGCCACGGTTTTGATGTGCATAAATTTGGTGGTGAAGGGCCAGTAATTATTGGCGGTGTTGCCGTGCCTTATGAGCAAGGTTTAGTCGCTCATTCTGATGGTGATGTTGCACTGCATGCTTTGTGCGATGCACTATTAGGTGCGATTGCCGCAGGTGATATTGGTCGACATTTTCCGGATACAGATGATAAGTGGAAAGGCGCAGATAGCCGTGAACTATTAAAAGATGTATACCGCCGGGTGGTCGAACAAGGTTACCGTTTGGGGAATGCTGATATTACTATCATGGCTCAAGCGCCCAAAATGGCCCCTCATATTGAAGCCATGTGCGCTGCGATTGCGCATGATCTCAACACCGATTTACACAACGTCAATGTAAAAGCTACAACCACTGAACGTTTAGGGTTTACAGGACGCAAAGAAGGCATCGCTTGTGAAGCGGTTGTCTTACTTATGAAAGCATAATTGCTGCGTAGTCGTAGCCATTTTTATTATTACCGCCAACTCGCGTCAGCGATGGACAAAAACATGTCAGATATTCTATCTTCATTGGCTTACCTATGTGGTAAACCAGCCGCAAAAGCTAAGTTAAAAGCCAAACCAGAACACTTCAAGGTAATCGAAGACTTGGGGTTTGAATTTACTGGAAGTGGTGAGCACTTAATGGTGCATATTCGCAAGACAGGAGAAAATACCAGTTTTGTAGCGAATGAATTGGCGAAAGTCTGCGGCGTAAAGTCAAAAGATGTGAGTTGGGCTGGCCTAAAAGATCGCCATGCTGTAACGCAGCAATGGCTGAGTGTGCATTTACCCAAAGGCGAAACGCCAGATTTCACGGCTTTTCTTGCACAATATCCAAGCATTGAAATTCTTGAAACGACACGTCATAACAAAAAGTTACGACCTGGTGACTTGGTGGGCAACCATTTTGAAATCACACTTTCTGAAGTGACGGACACTGAAGAAGTGTTAAAGCGGTTAGAACATGTTGCTAAGTTAGGTGTGCCAAACTATTTTGGTAGTCAGCGTTTTGGTAATCATGGTAATAACTTGAGTGAGGCTCGTCGCTGGGGCAAGGAAAATGTCCGCTCGCGTAACCAAAATCAACGCAGTTTATATCTCTCTGCCGCGCGCTCTTGGATCTTCAACCAGATCGTTTCAGCACGTCTTGAACATAATATTTTTAATCAATTGATTGACGGTGATATTGCATTCACAGATGAACAGCAGACCGTTGTTACGGCAAGCACAGTTGATGAATTCAACCAACTTCTCGCAGCTGGCAAAGTTCAGATCAGCGCCGCATTAGCGGGGGATAATGCTCTACCAACGCAAAATGCAGCACTAGAGCTTGAACAGCGTTATGTTGATGCTGAGCCTGATCTAATGGCTTTAATTCGTAGTAACCGTATGCGTCATGAGCGCCGTGCGGTCATGTTGAAACCACAAAATCTGACTTGGCAAGCCGAGCAAGAAACAGTAACACTATGTTTTGATCTTGATGCAGGCAGCTTTGCCACTTCAATTGTCCGCGAACTGGTGGAAGAGATCCCCGTTGAGCGTGAGTTCTAAGGAGAGAGCTCGATGAAGATTTTATTGAGCAATGATGATGGTGTGCATGCAGAAGGCATACACGCATTAGCGAAAATGTTGGCCGATTTAGCCGAAATAGTAATAGTCGCTCCTGATCGTAATCGTTCTGGAGCCTCTAATTCTTTAACGTTAGAACAGCCATTACGTGTTAATTGCATTGCTCCAAATACTTATTCAGTACAGGGCACCCCAACAGATTGTGTGCACTTTGCTCTCAATGAGTTATTGAAAGATGACATGCCTGACTTGGTTTTAACGGGCATTAATCATGGGGCCAATCTTGGTGATGACGTTTTGTATTCAGGCACCGTTGCAGCTGCGATGGAAGGGCATTTCTTAGGCGTGCAATCCATCGCATTCTCTTTGGTGGGGAAAGCACATTTTAACACTGCAGCACAGATCGCTCGTCAATTAGTTGAGCAGCATTGTAGTGCGCCTATTCCAACTAATCGCTTACTTAATGTTAACGTCCCTGATGTTCCCTTTGAGCGTTTAGCGGGTATTCAGGTAACACGTTTAGGTGCTCGTCATCACGCAGAAAGTATGATTAAGCAGAAAGATCCGCGTGGACATGATATTTATTGGTTAGGGCCGCCAGGAAAAGAGCAAGACGCCGGTCAAGGAACCGATTTTTATGCCATTGAGCATGGTTTTGTTTCGTTGACACCGTTGCAGGTTGATCTCACTGCCCATGAGTCACTTGGTAGTATGGACAATTGGTTAAAGGAAAAAGCGTAATGGCTAACCCACATGCCGACAGATTAATTGAATTTCTGGTCGCGAATGGTATTCAAGACAACGACGTTTTGAGTGCCATTCATTATTTGCCGAGAGAAAGCTTCGTTTCTCAAGCAATGATGCATCAAGCCTATGACAATAATGCGTTACCAATAGGGCAAGGGCAGACAATCTCACAGCCCTACATTGTCGCTAAAATGACTGAACTTTTAGAACTTGAACGAAGTAGTAAAGTTCTGGAAGTTGGCACTGGTTCTGGCTACCAAACAGCAGTTTTGGCTCAATTGGTTGATCACGTTTATTCCATCGAACGAATCAAATCATTGCAGTGGGATGCCAAGCGCCGATTGAAACAACTCGATATTTATAATATTTCGACTAAACATGGTGATGGTTGGCTCGGTTGGGAAGCAAAAGCGCCTTTTGATGCCATCATCGTCACTGCTGCGGCAGAGTCTGTTCCTCAAGCATTACTTGAACAATTAGCTGAAGGTGGACGCTTAGTCATTCCCGTAGGCGACAATGAGCAATATTTATTGAAGATTGTGCGTCAAGGTGACGCATTTGTCTCCACTACTATTGAGACTGTCCGTTTCGTCCCTTTAATTGCTGGTGATTTAGCGTAGTGATGGTGTGTAGTCTGCGAAAGCTTCTCGTTATGGTATTCATTAGCCAACTGCTTATAGGCTGTGCGGCAAATTTTCCTGCGCCAGTTTCTGGACTCAACAAAGACTACAATTCCATTCCTCGTGGTAGCTATAGAGGTAGTTACTATGAAGTGCAAAAAGGCGATACGCTGTATTTTATATCTTATGTCACAGATAAAGATGTAAATGACCTGATCCGTTTCAATAATCTTAGCAAGCCTTACACTATTCGCCCTGGGCAAAAATTAAAATTATGGATTCCTAACTACACACCACCCGCTTATGGAGGGAATGGTGTAAGCGAAACAGTTGCGGTTGCAGCCACAACTGGTGCGGCTTCCAGTGTTTCATCAGCACCTATTTCGACTGTCAATTCGAGTAAAAACTCTAATGATAACAAGACCTATAATGCCACAAGTCAGTCGACTAAAGTGGCAAAAAAAGATCCGCCAAAGGTAGTTGATCAATCGAAATCAAAGGAGTATGTTGATTCAAAAGGTAAGCAGAATGTTAATGCTAATGTAACATCTGCTAAACCAAAGGATGAGAAGGTTGCAAAATGGCTATGGCCAACAAAAGGGAGAGTAATTAAGAACTTTTCAGCAGGCGATCAAGGAAATAAGGGTATCGACATCGCAGGACAGCGTGGTCAGCCCATAGTATCAACTGCAGCAGGAACCGTTGTCTATTCAGGAAATGCATTAAGAGGTTACGGCAATCTCGTGATTGTGAAACACAATGATAATTACCTCAGTGCTTATGCTCATAACGATCGGTTACTGGTACAAGAAGGACAAAGTGTCAAAGCTGGCCAAAAGATAGCAACCATGGGCAGCTCTGGAACGAGCAGTGTTCGTTTGCACTTTGAAATTCGATATCAAGGTAAGTCAGTGAATCCAAAGCGCTACTTGCCATAACATACTTGAAAGAGTCATGTAGCGACATTAGAAAGTAGTAATGTCTTGCTAGCTCGCCAGGGGGAGGCGCTATGAGTATCAGCAATGCAGTAACGAAAGTCGAAGAGTTTGAAGACCAAGATGTAATGGATACAGTCGAGGTTACAGAAGAGCTCACTACCACCAACAAGAAAGCCAGTCGTGCTCAAACTGAAGATGTAAAAGAGGAGTTTGATGCTTCAACGAAAACCTTAGATGCGACACAAATGTATCTAGGCGAAATTGGTTTTTCTCCTTTGTTAACCGCCGAAGAAGAAGTGCTTTATGCTCGTCGCGCATTGAGGGGTGATGAAGCCGCTCGTAAGCGTATGATAGAAAGCAACTTGCGCTTAGTGGTGAAAATTTCACGCCGTTATAGTAATCGCGGCCTAGCCCTACTCGATCTTATTGAAGAAGGGAATTTAGGTTTGATCCGTGCGGTGGAAAAATTTGACCCAGAACGCGGTTTTAGATTCTCAACTTATGCTACGTGGTGGATCCGCCAAACCATTGAGCGTGCGTTGATGAACCAAACTCGTACTATACGTCTTCCTATTCACGTGGTGAAAGAGCTTAATATTTATCTCCGTACCGCACGTGAATTGTCACAGAAACTTGACCACGAACCGACAGCGGAAGAGATCGCTTTTCAGTTGGATAAGCCGGTCGATGATGTCAGTAAAATGCTTCGCCTCAATGAGCGTATTAGCTCAGTAGATACACCGATTGGTGGTGATGGCGATAAGGGGGTTTGAAGTCCAACGGTACAGAAAACAACGCTAAGGGGGTTAACTGTCTGTTTTTGCTTGATTAAATATCATCTTCATCGTTGCTTTCAGAAACATCAGTAAGTGGTCGTAGTTCTCCTCTCAA
>NZ_JAAZTU010000059.1 GCF_012395185.1 Vibrio aestuarianus | reverse complement strand
CATTAAATACAATGCAGATATGTAATCAGTTTATTCATAGCTATTACTTTGTCCCGTTCTTCCCAACAGGTACTAGCCCTGTTGGATTCTTTGTTTGCTCAGATTTTGATAAGAAAAACTGTATATATTTCATAACGATTTTTGACGTGGTAGAAATTTTTAAAACTGTTGGGGAAAATTACCCAACAACTATGACGATTGAAAAACTTCAGAATGGAAAAATAAGAACAAAAATTGAGTAACGCACATAACAAACAATTTAAGAGGGATTCCCAACGCTTGGCATTTTTGTATCTACTTCAAATTTAGTGTTTACGGTACAATGCGTTAGATAAGGTGGTGGCGTTGCTCACCCCTTAATTGGGCGTTATGTTTATTTTAGTTTTAGTGTTTGGGAGCCCACATGAGTAAAGTCTTAGATGTCATTGTACTGCAAGCGCAATACTTCCTTGAGGTGTTAAGTAGTACTAAAGGGTATACGCAACTGTTCAAAGGTGGCATTGCTCTAATAATAACTGGGTTCGTGGCGATTCAGTTTATTTTTAGTACTGCATTACCAATCGAAAAGGATGCATACAAACTCAAGTATGAAGCAGAGTTTTCAATGCAAAAAGAGTTTTCGTCCTTCGATGAAATGAAGTGTAAGATCAGCCATGATAGTTACTCTATCTGTAAGCTTGCCAAGTACCAGAAAAGTTTAACTTCTAATAGTATCCAAGCTCTTTATTCTTGGTTAGAGTTTGTCTCTTATTTGGGTCTAATGATGTTGGCTTTATCTGCTATTGGATTTATAGCTCATCCACATTTTCATTCGAAACAAGAAACATAACAAACAATTTAAGAGGGATTCCCAACGCTTGGCATTTTTGCTTCTACTTCAAATTTAGTGTTTACGGTACAATGCTTTAGGTTGGGTGGTAGCGTTGCTCACCCCTTAATTGGGCGTTAGCTGGGGTTAAGAAAAACGGTGAATTTAGGGTGGAAAGGCTTTGGGTTTTCTAGCTACACACCGGACAAATCCCAACTTATCAACTATCTCGCCAGTGGCACTTTTCGGGAAGTGTTTGAACTTAACGAAGTCTGCTTACGGGAAGTGTTGTGTTTGTTAAATTCGTTGGTGCGGTTTCTTTGTTGTTGAAATTTATGAATGCCTAAATGTGTTTCGTGTGCACTGTCGTTGGCTTTTCCGATAGAATTCTTTGCAAATTACCGAGCCCAGGTGTGGTGATTTTCTCGGTCATTTCTTCTTTGCCAAGAGCATTTCGTGGATTGGGTTTTAATTTCACAGCTGTCCGTTTTACTTTGCCGTTTGAAAGCAATAATGTGTTCCAAATTAGGCATTTTGGCGTAATTTGCTAGCGAAAGTGCAGCAGCTAACTAGGCGTTTAAGACGGATTCCCAACGCTTGGGAGTTTCGGCTCTAGGTTGAGTTTTGTGTTTAGGGCGCAATGGTTTAGGATTGTGGTCGCGTTGCTCACCACTTAACGCGGCGTTAGTACGGGTTTGACATCAAAGGTTATAAGTTTTGGTGTTAATCTGTTTTGGCGCTCGTCTTTACACCTTAAAGTTAGTGCCTTTCACGTTCTTTCCGGTGGCACTATATGCGGAGTATTCGCTTTGATTTCACTGTTTACGGCTTCTAACTCTTAGCCTATTTCTGTGGCGCTTCTTCTCTTTCGTGGTTTTTACTAAGTCAGAATTGTCTTTCTTTGGTGTTGCCGTCGAAGTGCGAGGAACGAATCCTTTTCTAATTTGAGGTCAGTACAGGTAGGGGAGTTCAGTGCGTTTTTCTTCTAGCCAACTCTCGTCTCTTAACCGAGTTTAAGTTTTGTAGCTGCCCGTCTCACTTCAGTGTTCAAAGCCTTTCATATCATCTCAGTTTTCAATATCTTGGAGCGCATATATAGAAGTAGCGCATGTACTAACAAATTGCTTAAGAGTGATTCGTAACGCGTGGCATTTTTACTTTGCGGTGGCTTAGGGTGATTAAGGCGCCGTGCGGTAGCTTTTGTATTGCGTTACTCACACCTTAGCAAGGCGTTATGTACTTTTACGGAAAATCAGAAATTTATGGATGAAAATGCTGAAATTTGGCGTCAGTACTACGAAAAGGCACTATCTCGCCCACATTCAAAACGTACTGAATTTGCTGTCAGACTCAATGAATCAAACCTCAAAGTAGCCACTGACTGTGGTTGTGGAACCGGCAGCGATATCGAATACCTCGATCAACAGGGTTATCAAGTTCATGGCTTCGATATTAATCCTGATTCAGTCGCTATTTGTAGAGATAGGTTCGGGTCAAAGTCATTAGTGGATATTTCAGCGTCCTCGTTTGAGTCGTTCGACTATCCAAAGTCTGGTGTAATTATCGCAAACTCCAGTTTGTTCTTCGCTGATCCAAACCAATTTGCATCGACTTGGAGCAACATCAGATCTTCAATTGAAATCGGTGGGGTGTTTGCTGGTGACTTCATGGGTTTCAAAGACAGTTGGGCTAACAACTATCGTAGCCCTACAACATCGTTGTCGGAATCAGAAGTAAAGGCTTTGTTCTCAGGCTTTGAAATAGTCAGGTTCTTTGAACGTGATGAAACAGCGAAAACTTCATTGGGTAGAATGAAGCATTGGCATACATATTCCGTGGTCGCAGTGAAACGTACATAACAAAGCGTTTAAGACAGATTCGCAACGTTCGGCATTTTCGGTTTGATTCAGCTTTAGTGTTTACGGCACAATGGTTTAGGTTCGTTAGTCAGCGTTGCTCACTACTTAACGCGGCGTTATGTTTTAATGTAATTTCAATGACTTAAATGCCTTTGAGTCGTTCTTTGCCCCTTTGGCTACTTGCTGGGAGTAGACTCAGCAAATCACTATTGTCGATCAGTTCTTAAATCTCTCAGCCCGTAAACATGCCAATATTCGCGGGTTGCTTCATTCACGTTTTCGAGTGGTTCGGTAGTCAGGTTTCTCTGGCTCAAAGTCGCTTTGGGCATATTTCCCAATCAGCCAATAACCTTGGCAGTTGCCTCGGCAAATCGCCATTGTTCTGCGCTGCTTTTGCTAAGAAAGGGCACTTGTTGAAAGAGTATCGAGTTGCCTCATTATCAGGGAAGTGGGCTTACTTGCTTTGTGTTCAGCGCATCTGCCTGTCAAGCGTGTTTCAGCTTGTGACTTGGTTCAGAAATCTAGGTTTGCATCTCAGTTCTTTGCCAAGTAAATCAACGAATTGTGCTAAAACATAACAAAGCATTTAAGACGGATTCTCAACGCTTGGCAATTTCAGTTCAGGTCAGTTTTAGTGCTAAATGTGGCAAGGTTTAGGTTTGAGTGGTCGCGTTGTTCACCACTTAATGCGGCGTTATGTAAAGCGGGTAAAATTGGCAGTATTCTGTTTTTGCGATCTCTTAAGCCATCGTTCCGTATCGTCGGCAAAATCTGCTCTTTCTGTCTCGATTCTTTGCTAATTTAGCCGTAAAACATGCCAAGATTCGTGAGTTGCCTCATTCAGCTGTAAAGTCGGTGCGAGGTTAGTTTTTCAGGTGTAAAGTGTGGAAAGTGCAAGGCAAACGAGAATCAGTGCTTTCTGATGGTTTCTTTCGTTGAATTTCCCTGGCTTAAAAGCATTTTTAGGCGCTGATAATCAGTATTCAGCGTTTGTTGCGGCTTGGTTTGTAACATTGCTGACTTCGCAAATTCGTGAACACGGTTGGGTTCTTTTTTTTGTCTATTTCTTCAGTAGTACAGGCTTGGTTTTTCGTGGTAACTTTGGTTTATGTGGTTGAATTTACATAACAAAGCATTTAAGACGGATTCGCAACGCTTGGCGGTTTTAGTGTAAATTCAGTTTTTGTGTTTTAAGTGGTTTATCGAAGCATAGGTGTTTAGCGTCGCTCACCACTTAATGCGGCGTTAAGTTTTTCCGTTTATAATAATCATGCAAGGTATAAATAGAGTGGGAATAGGTTTAAAAACACAGAAAATGCTCTGGGGTAGGGCAGCTAGTCGTTGCGCATATCCTGACTGTAAAATGGAACTGGTAATGGATGCAACTCAAACTGATGATGAGTCAATCGTTGGAGAGGCCTGCCACATCGTGGCAAGAAGCGCAGATGGACCCAGAGGAGAGTCACCACTTACTTCAGAGCAAAGGGATAAATATAATAATCTACTTTTACTATGCAATGTTCACCATAAAGTTATTGATGACCAATCTGAGCACTATACGGTTGAACATTTGCGCAAGATGAAAAGTGATCATGAGGCTTGGGTTACATCTCAGCTCGCGTCATTCGACGCTCACAAGCAACGTGATGATGAAATATACATAACCTATATTGAAAAGCTCGAAACGTTGGTTGAGTTAGATAACTGGAATAATTGGTCTAGTTGGTTATTTAGTGGTGGTCAACCTCAGATAACTAGGGAGCAAATTAAGAAACTAGAAGAACTAAAGGAATATATATTTAGTCGAGTTTGGCCTAATAGGTACCCAGACTTGGAGAGTGCGTTTGAAAACTGTAGGAGAGTGATCCAAGATCTAATCAACACTTTTTACGAGCACTCCGAAGACTTTGGTACAGATAAATTAATTATCGCTAAGTTTTATAGAAATTACCCGCACCAAAGCAAAGAAAGAGAAGAAGCGGTACTTGCATTTGAAGAACACTGCTATTTAGTTGAAGACCTAGCACTAGAGTTGAATAGGGCTCTCAATTATGTCCTAGACATGGTAAGGAAAAATATTCTATACACTTATCGTTTAGAATTAGGAGTACTATATGTGACCTCTGGTCCAAATATGGACTTTACGTTTAGTAATTTAAGAGCACAATACTCAGTAATAGAAAAATCAGGTATTCCTTATCCCGGTCTAACGGAGTTTAAAAATACAGTACGCTTTGAGCGGGATCTCTGGTTTGGAACAAAAACTTAACAAAGCATTTAAGAGTGATTCGCAACGCTTGGCAGTTTCGCTTCGCTCAAGTATAGCCAAACGTCGCTCACACCTTAATGCGGCGTTATGCAACTCAGGTAAATTTAGGGGTTTAATCTTTTGGGGTTTCTCCGGCCATTCGTTTTATGTTGTCGGCAAATGAGCATTTTCGGTTTCAAATTCGTGGTCAACTCAACCCGTAAAACAGATAAGATTCTTTGTTTGCCTCAATCAGTTTTCTCGTTGGTGCGTTGTAAATTTAGCGGTCGCAAAGTGTGGAAAGGGCAAGCCAATCGAGAATGTCGAGTTCGCTGAATATTTTGCCCGTTGAATTTTTCTGGTTCAAAAGTTGGGTTTGTTGCTGAAAGGTGGACTTTGTTTTGGCTGCTTATTTATCACGGTTCGGGCTTGGGTTGATTCTTGGTTCACTTAACCAACATTTTGATTGGTTTCTTAATTCAATTTGGTGTAAATTTTGGTTTATCTTATTGAATTTGCATAACAAAGCATTTAAGACGGATTCGCAACGCTTGGTGTTTTTAGCGTAAATTCAGTTTTTGTGTTTTAAGTGGTTTGTCGAGGCATCGGTGTTTAGCGTCGCTCACCACTTAATGCGGCGTTAGGTGCTAAATTGTGCCGCATATTAATGGTCGAACTAAATTGAAAATTCAGGTTAAGAAATGAGATTAGATAATAGGGAACTTTACGAGTTACTATCTGAAAAGGAAGTTACTCATTTTCATCATGCCAATACAGTTGCGACATCAA
Organism: Vibrio aestuarianus; assembly: GCF_012395185.1. Taxonomy (GTDB): domain Bacteria; phylum Pseudomonadota; class Gammaproteobacteria; order Enterobacterales; family Vibrionaceae; genus Vibrio; species Vibrio aestuarianus. Next base: position 4,397 of record NZ_JAAZTU010000059.1, on the reverse strand, counting down.
TTACCTTTATTGAAAACAATGGTTTGTTGTCTAGAGGCGATGTTGCAAATAATGGACTGTACCAAACCCCTCAAGCTTCTGATGAAGAAGACATTAAGTTTGATGTTTGGGGGGATGTATTCATTGATACTGTAGATCTTCATGGCTTATTTCCAAGGCAAAATTTGTATGGGCCAGTCTTATTTAAATTCGGTCTCGATTTCCTGTTGAATGAAGACCTGCATGTTTGGGTTACCAAAAATAATCCTATGTTTTGGCGTGATAATTTAACTCAAGAGGATAAATACTTTCAGAGTGTGGATGAGCTTAGACAACGATGGAACGAGTTTGACACTCAGAGAAAAATGGTAACAATTAGAAAGCCTCAAAGACCAGTATTGTTTCAATATTTGGAAGAAATCATTATTGATAACCCTAAGGTGATTATAAATGATGATATAAGCCTTAGAAGAGAGTCGCAGAATGCGTTATACCTTGCTACAGAACAGCACCCTCAACTGAGGAATATAATTCGAGTGCGAGAGTGTGGGTATTGTTTTTGTACTCAGAACTATCTAAATGACATTGCTGTGCCTGAGTTAGCTAGGTTGTTCTTACCAAAAAATCATGCATATTTCGACTAAATCGCACCTAACAAAAAATTTAAGAGTGATTCCCAACGCTTGGCATTTTCGCTTCAAGGTTGGGTTTTGTGTTTATGGTGCAATGGTTTAGGTTAGGTGGTAGCGTTGCTCACACCTTAATTTGGCGTTATATGCCAATCAGAGATTATAAGGAAAATCATGCAATTGGAACTAGATGGTTACTATCTTCGTTCACTGGATGTGGAAGATAAGGAAGCATTTTACAAGTGGTCTCGTGACCGTGAAGTTACACTTTATAGTCTTTCTTCATATGCGTACCCTCAATCAAAATCAGATATCGAAAAATGGCTTTTATCCATAAATTCAAACCCTAAAAATGTCTCTTTTGGTATATGTAGTAACGAGAATGATCAGCTACTTGGATATGCTGGTATATCTGGGATCAGTACTCTAAATCGTAGCGGTGAATACTTCATTCTTATTGGAGAAAAAAGTTACTGGGGTAAGGGTGTTGGTACATCAGTAACAAAAATCGTAACAGATTACGCTATACGAACTCTTGGTTTGCACAGAGTTCAGCTTACAGCAAGCTCTATTAATTACGGTGCAATTAAGGCTTATGAAAATGCAGGTTATCAACATGAGGGCGTGATGCGACAATCAGGTTTTCGCAATGGTGAATTTGTCGATAAAGTACTAATGTCTGTTCTGTCTACAGAGTGGTCAGGCATATAACAAAGCATTTAAGACGGATTCGCAACGCTTGGTGTTTTTAGTGTAAATTCAGGTTTTATATTTTAAGTGGTTTGCCGAGGCATCGGTGTTTAGCGTCGCTCACCACTTAATGCGGCGTTATGTAAAGCGGGGGAAATTGGCATTATTCTGTTTTTGCGATCTCTTAAGTCATCGTTCCGTATCGTCGGCAAAATCTGCTCTTTCTGTCTCGATTCTTTGCTAAATTTAGCCGTAAAACATGCCAAGATTCGTGAGTTGCCTCATTCTGCTGTAAAGTCGGTGCGAGGTTAGTTTTTCAGGCGTAAAGTGTGGAAAGCGCAAGGCAAACGAGAATCAGTGCTTTCGGATGGTTTCTTTCGTTGAATTTCCTTGGCTTAAAAGCATTTTTAGGCGCTGATAATCAGTACTCACCGTTTGTTGCAGCTTGGTTTGTAACATTGTTGGCATTGTAAATTCGTGAACACTGTTGGGTTCTTTTGTTTTGGCTAATTTTTCGGTCGTACAGGCTTGGTTTTTCATGGTAATTTTGGCTTATGTGGTTGAATTTACATAACAAAGCATTTAAGACGGATTCGCAACGCTTGGTGTTTTTAGTGTAAATTCAGTTTTTGTGTTTTAAGTGGTTTGCCGAGGCATTGGTGTTTAGCGTCGCTCACCACTTAATGCGGCGTTATGTCACAAGGAGTTAATTTGAAACATCAAACATCTTCGATTTTTAAGTATCGTGCTATGTCGAAGACTTCTATCGAGTTATTAGTAAACCAAGAAATATGGTTTGCTAAGCCAGATTCATTAAATGACCCTTTCGATTGTCAATTAGAATACCAACGTTCTCTTGAGGTTGCGTTATCAAAGTTCAATGCAAGCGATGACGTCAAAGACCAATATAAAAAGGCATTTAAAAACTATCTGGAAAACGTAGGGATTTTTTCGTGCAGTCGCACTAGGAAAAATCAACTTATGTGGGCACATTACTCAGATGAACACAGAGGCTTTTGCATTGGTTTCAATGAAGAAAAACTCAAAAAGGATATACCAGAATTAATTCGTCTCGATGTTGCGTACCAAGCTAGCTTACCCTTCGAACAATTACAAAATTCGTTAGAAGTGTTTGACGAAGAAGATTTCTTACTTGGTAACATAAACGAGAAAATAATGCTAAACACTTACGCCAAGACAATCCTAAGAACTAAATACACCTACTGGGGCTATGAGAAGGAAAGGCGATTAATTAGTAAAAAGTTTGGTGCGCAGACTTTTTCTCCTAGCTGCGTAAACTCAATAGCATTTGGCTTAAGAATGAGTGAACGTGACAAAAAAACTATCTGTACAATACTCCGTGGAAGTGAGTGGAGTCACGTCAAGTTGTATCAAGCATCTAAATCGACAGACAAATTTGGTCTCGAGTTCAACGAATTGTGACATAACAAACAATTTAAGAGTGATTCAGCACGCTTGGCATTTTTGGTTTGAGTAAAATCAATGTTTATGGTGGTCAAATTAAGTGTCGTGGTTGCGTGCTTCACACCTTAATTGGGCGTTATATGCCAATACAGATAGGAAGTAAAAATGAACTTTGTATATGAATTTCTATATGTACTTTCACTATCCAAACGCACTCAATTAGCACTGATTCTTGGTGTCGTTTTTCACTTCGTAATTTTATTGGTCGGTCAATACTACATCGCTGAAATTGAGTTCCAAGGAGTAATGAAACCTTTGGAAGACGCCATGGTTGGGAAGCTATTACATAAATACGACAAAGTAGCATTGTTTGCCTTGGTTTCGTTCTGGGTCTTGGCTTTTAAATGTTACCGCAAAGATCGCAAAAGGCTGCATAGCTTGTAGTCCTTACCTTAGGTTCTTACTAAGGTACTTTCAGACTGTTGGAAACAGGCATATAACAAACAATTTAAGAGGGATTCCCAACGCTTGGCATTTTTGTATCTACTTTAAATTTAGTGTTTACGGTACAATGCGTTAGGTAAGGTGGTAGCGTTGCTCACCCCTTAATTGGGCGTTATACCGCAATCAATCATCTAACCTTTTCATAGCTTTACGGTAAACATCGCTACGTTCGCGTTTTCCGACAGCTAAGACGGTTACAATGATGACATCGTCTTCAACTTTGTAGACGAGACGGTAGCCCGATTGACGCAACTTAATTTTATACATGTTGTCAGCACCAGAAAGCTTTGAAGCCGGAACATGTGGGTTATCTAAGCGCTCGATTAGCTTTTTCTTAAATTGTTGTTGCAGAGTAGAGCCAAGCTTTTTCCACTCTTTGAGAGCGCTCTTTTTAAAGTCGAGTTTATAGGTCATCAATATTTACCGAAATGCTCTCTTCAGATTCACGCTCTTTAGCGATAGCTAGTAGTTCAAGATCTTCGAGTCTGTCCATCATCATTTCGTACGCTTCGGCAGGTACGCAATAAAATGCTGGCTCATTTCGGTTTAGTACTGCAACAGGTTCGCCGTAAGCACTAGTTGCAACTTTCATAGGGTTAGCTTTCAACTCAGTAATGCTTGCAGCAACATCGGCTAAAATTCTAGTGGTCATATAATAGGTCTCTTAAGTGGTCTTTATGTTGGTCATTTTAGCCTCAACCAAGCGGTATAACAAGGCGTTTAAGACGGATTCCCAACGCTCGGCATTTTCGGTTTGCTTCATCTTTGGTGTTTACGGCACAATACTTTAAATGTAGTGGTATGCGTTGCTCACCACTTAACGCGGCGTTATGCAACTCAGGTAAATTTAGGGGTTTAATCTTTGGGATTTCTCCGGCCATTCGTTTTGTGTTGTCGGCAAATCAGCATTTCCTCATCAAAATTCTTGGCTAACTCAAACCGTAAAATAGGCAAGGTTCTTTGTTTGCCTCAATCGGTTTTTTGCGTTGGTGCGTTGTAAATTTAGCGGTCGCAAAGTGTGGAAAGGGCAAGCCAATCGAGAGTTTCGAGTTCGCTGAATATTTTGCCCGTTGAATTTTTCTGGTTCAAAAGTTGGGTTTGTTGCTGAAAGGTGGACTTTGTTTTGGCTGCTTATTTATCACGGTTCGGGCTTGGGTTGATTCTTGGTTC
>NZ_JAAZTU010000058.1 GCF_012395185.1 Vibrio aestuarianus | reverse complement strand
CCTTTAAAGGTCCTGATAACATTAACTATATAAACGAAATGTAACACAATGAGGAATCAAAATGGATATAGTAACAGTAGCATCAATCAAAGGCGGTTCAGGTAAATCAACGACTTGTGAGCAATTAATGTTTCCCCTAGAACGAGATTTTTTAATGAATCTTGACCCCTACGGGACGTATGAATTAACGAATGCATTACGTTCAGCGAATGGGTATAGAAAAATTAATTTTCTAAATATCACATCAATTGAACAGTTCAAACAAGCAATTGAAAAGCATGCTGATAAGAAAATAATCATCGACTGTGGCGGTTATGAAAGTGCTTTAACTATGGCTGCAATGAGCGTAGCAACAACCATCATCACACCAATAAATGATTCAATTAAAGAAATGGCAACGCTGAGAAACGTTAATGCAACGCTTACTTCTATCAGTGAAAAAACAAACAAACCTATAAAAGCTTATGTTCTTGTAAACCGTGTGCATCACGCAAAAACATCACTATCTGAATTTGATAATTTAACGAGCAAATGCCCTAACCTAGTGCGTCTTAACTCTACCATTAGCTTTAAGAAAGGATTGCTTGAAACCGCTACTTCAGAAGGTTTAACGATTCCTGAGTATGAATTGAAGCGTGTTCAGTCGATACGAGCAAAACAAGCTCAAGAACAACAGAAAATGGATACTGATAAAGCCAACGGTAAAACTATTACTCTAAAAAAATTCGTTGCACCAACACTCAATCAATCAGTAAGTGAAATTTACGCACTTGCAGACGAAATCAAATCAATTATTAACGCATAACGCATAAGGAAAAAGAAAATGACTAAGAAAAAATTAGATATAGAACTATTTGAAATGCTTGAAGATATAGACAAGGCTTCAGAAGGTGCAGCATTAGTAGAAAATGACAACATAGAACCTATCAAAATCGAACGTGATAGATCACGAACAAAAGGTAACAATAAACTTCTTACTGATATTCCAGAGACACTTCTAGCTGATTTTTATTCACTAAAAGCTTCAGGTGATGCGAAAGGTTGTTATCGTGATTATATTATTCAAGCTCTAATCGAAAAGACAGATAGAGACCTAAAGATAAAGGAGAAGAAACAACGTGAACAGGTTTAAAACTAAGTTCGAGTTTGTAGAAGATAAATCTTTGTCTTCTTCAAACTGAACAATCAACGCAAGGCGATAGTATGACTAAATCATTCAGAAACTAAAAAAGGCACTTTTCAGAAAGTGTCTTTTCTTTGCGAAGCATAAAAAATCAATTTAATAATTATACCTATACAGATATATTTAAAGAAACATTAACATTATAATACTTTAAGAAATCTATAAATTTAAAGATAAAACCCCTTCATCAAAAAAACATAGAATCATTTGTAAAACCCTGTCTCTTTACTATCTGAAACAAAATGGTAGAAATATATTAAGGACACTTAATATTAAAAGGAATTAAAAAATGAATTTATGCAAATCAGCAATACTCTTATCAACACTTTTCACAATCCAAGCTCAAGCAGAATTTGTTGCTATCGTTATACCGCCCCAAGGCTTATATACAGAATCAGAAACAGACGCAACTTTAGACGTAACTCAACAAATCGTTACTGGAACATACTCTGTTACTAACGCTGAATTAATCTATTCTGATGTGTTGATCAGTGATGAAGGTTGTGATGTTGAGCTTGAAGGTGATGAAAGTTCAGGAACGTGGACTTATTATAATAATCTGGCTTGTTCTGATGATGATAATTTTACTCTTCTAGCAACAAAGGGCTTAAGCAATACAGTTACAATCTTTAGAAATAACACTTGTGATTATCTTGCGAATGAGTGGTTAACAGCGGCACACGATGGAACTGGGACAGGATTATTGTATTGGGAAAATTCGTGTTCAATCAATAATTCTATTATACGTTCTTTAATAAGCTCTGACGATGATGTGCCAGCTTACTATCTTGATTCGATTTACATAGATATATTTTCAACAGGAGAAGGAGAAGAAAACCTTGAAGGTGAGCCTCTTGAACCTACTCTTCCTGATGAGGGTGAAGGAGAAGGATCTGTAAATCCTGAATTTAACTTGCCATACATTCAATGGGTCTACGATGACATAGTTGTTGACCATCCATTTCTAGAAAGTATTGATTTGTCTAACCTTACTTATGTTCTTGGTGATTCTGTAATTTTGAGGGGAATGAGTAACATAACTTCTTTTGATTTGAGTAGTTTAAGAAATTACAACAATGTTCCTCTCAACGTAAATGTAATGGGTGCAATGAATGCAACAGAGCTTGATGTATCAAGGCTTACATTCGCAGACATAGATATTAGTTATACAAATATAAGTGATATTTCTAAATTTTACAGATTACAATCTGGAACAATTATAACAAATAATGATAGTGAAACATTCTTTCCTCAAGTAACAACTTTTCCGAATAAAAATAGCAGTTTTTGTTATGGCGTTCGTTCAGGCAACATAACTTTATCAAGTTCAATTTCACAATCCAATGCTGAAAGTGCTTGTAACTGGTAAAGGGTTTAATTTATATAATAGATAAACAATAAATTAGTAGAACACTCTTGATTTAAATTTTATACATGATAAATATAATTAAGTAAGCATATTACTATTCCTTAAATAAAAAAGTTTTTCCACATCATTTGATGTGGTTTTTTCTTTATACTAAAAGAAAATTTAATTCATTTAAAAAATATATCCGCTCTCCTTCTTTTATTATATCTAAATTGTGATATTCCTGTAGTTAACAAAAGGAATATAACAATGAGAATAAACAAGGGAAACATACTAAAACTAATAATTACACCGATCTTGCTTTTAAGCTTATCAGGATGTTTTGAACATACGAATGATGCTTGCGTTGATAAAGCCTCAGAGATAAACATTACTTATAAATCTTGCAAAGATAAAAATAAGTTTTTAACTGAAACAAACCTTCACATCAAAGACCCAGAAAACAAATCATATTATAGTAGTGGTGAATATCTCACAGAGGATGAATCAAATCGACTAAACAACAATGCAATAAATGTTCAAAAGAATTTAGAAAAAATCCACAATCTCAAAATGCGTGTTGCAGAAACTCTTTTATCATTTCTAATGTATGCAGCTTTAATCATTGTTCCCATATCATTATACAAAACAATGAAACGCTCTGAAGAAGGTAAGCCTCACAAGATTTGGTTTAACTTATCAATGTTCACCATTGCTACAGCATTTACTTACTTTGTTACTTCATCAAATGGTTTTCTGGTTAACATGGGAAGTGCGATGAATGCACTAGGACAAGTTCTATTTACGACAACTGAAACATTGTTAATATCAGAAGGGAATCAAAGGAAATCTCAGATAAATAGCTATAGTAAAAACGAAGCGTTGAAGGATGATGAAGCACTAATAAAAATTGGAGTATGTCTTAGTAACAACCAAAAAAGAACGCTTGAACGCCGTCAAAATGGCATTGATTTATCTTATGAAGTGATAGAAACAAAAGAAGGTGAAGAATACATTTATAACAAACTTACTTCTCAACAAGATGTTGTTGATTTTTACTATGAAAAAAATGTTCCATACGTGAAGTTTTACGATGAACGAACCAACAAAAAAATCTCTTACACCATTAACAAATTCGGGTTGATTCATAGTGTAAATTTTGCAAACTGTGGACAAATCACAGCAGCGAATAAAAAAATCTCATCAGCGGTTTTTAGCATCATGGAAGACGTAAAATTCAATAGCATTGTTCATTCTGCAATAAAAAACAAAACGTTAAATACATCTTGGAGTGAGATTGAAAATGCTTACAAAGATAAGTATATGATGACTGAAAATGCAAAGCTTAGATTGATGTATCTAGCTTTAATTTACTTAGTTGAATACAAGAAAGGTCTGGTTATCGGTTCTGTGGAACTTGGTTATGATGCCGGGAAAGATACTGATTATCTGGCTGGAGAACAAGAATATATTGATTTTGATTCGAGCAATTTACAATCATTTTTGTCTAAAACTGATGCTATTTACGAAAACATCAATGAAACTATCTGTATCACTGAAGCTGATTTAGTAAAAGAGACAATCAACGACTTAGAAGATTTCGATACTACATCATTCATGAGCCAATATTCATGTGTTAATTTTGATAAAGATAATGGAACACTTTCAGCATCAACCACTTCAAAGAAAATTTATGATAATAGTAACAAACAAGAAATTGACACGAACATCTTTAGGTTAGTGAATCAAACGAATCCTTTAGTTTCAGAATCGGCAGAAGAACTAATCTCTGGGTATGCTGAAGTTGATGATTTATTCATTCAGATTGTAGATAGTATCTACAGCTTTCAAGATGATGTTGCTTATATTCACAACAAAGGATATTTCTATCAAAGTGAGCTTTTTCACTACATCAACACTCAAACGAATGGCTACCTTTCGATGTATTCTGAGTTAAATGATGTTCTTGATATTAGTTACGCTAAAGCGTTACCGAATTATGCCTCTGGTGATAATGATGTTGAATCAGATTTATACTCTTACAAGTCAGGATACATCAACTATTTCTTAACGCCTTTGTTTGAACAGACTAATTTATCTCAAAGCACAGCTCCAAGTAATTACAGTTCTCACGCTATCGAAATTGCTACAGATTCAAGTCGTTTCAACGTTGATAAAAAGGATTTAGTGTCAGTGAGAAATGCTGAAACTCTCTTCAAAACGGGTCTTGATTCAATGACGAACGTTTTTAATTCAGTGAGTAAAATCACTTGTTCTGATGATGAAACGTGTGCTGAAAAGCAAAAAGATTTTCAGGGTGCGCCTGAAATGCAGAGATTGAGTTCTGATCTAAAAGTTGGTTCTGCTCTTGGGTTTGGTCTTGGGTTTGGTCTTAAAGGAAGTGGTATGATGATTCAAGCATCAACTAAACAATCTTCAGAAAATTCAACTTACAAACAAGGTAAGAAGAAAAAGAAAAAATCCCACTTAAAAAGTGTTGGTAACGGTATAGGTTCAGCTATAAACGAAACTGGAAATTTGATGATAGGTTCAAGTGTTGTCGCTGCAATATCTGCAACAATAATTGATTTTCAATTCAAGTATGAAAAATTATTCTTAGTATTTTCATTAGTGTTCTTAGTTCTGTATATCTATGTTCTGCCTTTCTTCATTATGCTTGCCTACTCAGCATTTCTATGGACTTGGAAAGATTCAGAGCAAGGAAAAAAGTTCATTCTCTATTGTTTTAACGCAACTGTTTATCCATATTTATTCATGCTTACATTATCAATTGCTCTTTTTACTAATAACTTAATGAGAGCCTTGATCATGAAATTTATGCCGACTATTTCAAGTTATACAAATTTTGATTCTGACACAAGTTCAATGATTCTTGGTCTTATCGGACCTTTATTGCAAGTAATTCTGACATTTATAATTACTTTTGCATTAGTCTACATATCATTCAAAAAAATCTTGGTTGAAGTTAAACCTTTAGTTGATTCAGCAATCAAGGGTGGCTTTAACAATCTTGAAGAGTTTGTTAATAGAAACGACCAGCAAAAACTTGTCGCAAAAACATTACTATTAAATGAAACTTTAAAGAAGGTTGCAAAACACAAACAAAAAGACAAAGAATAAAACCATTATCATTAAAATAAAAAGACTGTTTCAACGGTCTTTTTTTTACACTTTAATATATCTAAATTGAAATAATGTTGATTCGTGATATTAAAATATTATCACAAAGGAATTAACACCATGAGAAGAAATGACAAAAAGTCGATAGAAAGACAAATCAGAAAAAACAAATCGAGAAACATAAAAAATAAACTTAAAAAATTTAAAATAAAAAAATTAAATTATATTTCAAAAACAAATTTAAAGAAAAAAACTTTAGAATTAAATTTAAAGAAAAACATTAGCAATGATAATGAAGCAACCGTAAGTGTTCCAAGCTCAACACAGAAAGTTTTAACTGATGTTCATTCCAACAAAAAATTCTTTTTTTTATTATCTATTGTATCTACTCTGATCTTTTCTTATCAGTCTGAAGCTGTGAATGCTCTTATCTCAGAGAGTCTTCACGCCCCACTGACCAGGATTGTGCATTCTATTTTCCCTAGTGTATCAAGCGAAGTTTATCCGTCTTACGTGTCATTAGACAGTCCAATGCAGCTTGCAGCCTTGGCGCAATCGCTCGATCAAATTCTATTAGATTATGTGCCGATAATCGTTTTGATTTTCTGTGTCTTTTTCTTATTAGAATCATTAAGTCCTGATGGTCCTTCAAAAGGAACTAAAAGTAGAGTTCTTGCTATGCTATTCGTGTTGTTCATAGCTTCGCCATTAAACTCACATGAATATGAGAATGATTCAGGAAGAACAGAAACTGTTAATAATTATAGATTTGTCTTACAAACAGTATTTGCAACAATTGTCGGAGCTGGGGAAAGCTGGATTGATTACTTCAATGATGGATACATTGGTATTCATTCGATAAAGCTACCAGAACCAAAGGTTCTAAAGGATAACTACCTAGAAGTTTCTCATGTTTTCCTCAAGAATGTTGAATCTCATCAAGACGTTTTAGATACGAAACTGAACGTTAGTTTTAAAGATGGTAAGTATACAGCAAGATTTGAAATGGGCGGTTCAGAAACCATAATTTCAAATATGAGCAATGTGATTTTGAATCACAAATCAGAAACAATTGATGAAACGTTAAATGAAAAAGAGATGATTCAGGATTTCTATCAGTCTCTTTTCGAACATAGCTATCTTGTCGCTCAAAACATAGCAAGCACCGAAGTTTTAACGGATAAACAACTTTCTAGTGATCTAGCAGACGCACAAAACATCAACGATGAAAAATATGTATTTGATGGAGATTACAGACAATATTGTTCTGGGATTTACACTTATGATTTGTCTGGGGCTGACATGATTGTGATGACTGCATACCTTGATATTGCGGCTCAATGTGCGAGTCATAATTTTTTAGTCAAACATTATGAAAGTCCGTTTTTTGATTCAGAAAAGATTCTCAATGGTCAAGGTGAGTTAAATGACTTTAACGCTATGCCATTCGGTCAATCTGTGTTTGAACTTAGTTTTGATGAGATTAAAGCGAATGCAAAAACAACATGTTCATCTGGGGGATACTTCGCCTGTGCTGAAGCGATTCAAATTGTTGAAAAAGCTTATGTAAAAACTAACAAAAATCTTGGTCTAATTTCTACTCCTGTAAATGCAATTAACGATGTAGTTTCAAGCTATGTTGATATATCAGGTGATGTGATGAAACGTAGACTTCACACACAAACACCAGTGAAAGGTGTTGGTTATCGTGATCTAACTTTAGATAAAGATGCTCTCTTTTCTATAAATTTCACTAAGAACATCGCAAAGCAAGATTTTGAAGTTCTTCATGTTCTTCAAACCATTGATCTAAGTAAAATGCCTGAGCCTGATTTTGGCACTATCATCAACACTGTGGCAGGTTCTGATTTTATGACTCCAATTCACAGATTTACTTCGTGTATCAACGCATTCGATCAACAGAGAAACGGCTATAAATGTAATTCGGCTACAGATGAATTGATCGATATTGGAACTGGATTCCTTCAGTGGGGCGTAAGTTTTAAAACTGGTGCAACTCTTATGTCATTTAACAAGAAGAAGGGGAAAGCATTCAAAATGAGTTCTGATAAGCTTAAGAAATATGGTGCGGCAATTGGAACAGCTACAGCGATTCTAGCCCCTTCAGCTTACGATAATTTTTTCAAAACAAGCCCTTACTACAGTTCCGAAGGTGCAACAGCTATGTTGATGACGACTGCAATCCTTCAGTATTTTGGACTTGAAGCAGTTAAATTTTTAAGCTGGCTTGGAAGCGTAAGTATAGGAATAGGTTTTCTTTTCTACTATCTTGTTTTGATGCTCCCTTTGACGTTTTTCAAATATTCATTGATAAGAAGTTATACGTTCATTATCGACCAAACGATAGCATTTAACTTATTCTTCCTAAATGGGTTTTCAAGGGGTATGGATGGTATAGAATCTGTTTATGATGAGTTAGTTATTGATCTACATTCATTAATGATGAATTTCATTTTACAAATACTTTCACCTGTAATTTTAAGCTTCTCTCTTATAATTATATTTCAATACATTAATGATATTCTAATAAAAATTGATGGTGATTTTGCCACTCAAGTAATGAACATTATTATATTGCTATTTGAGTTTTTAGCCTTGATTTTACTGCTTAGGATGTTACCAAAAATGATAAACGCCCGTATTGATAGTTGGGCTGAAAATCAGAAAGCTTCACTTTCTAAGTAAAACCGTAAAAATTGAAGAAGAATTATTTATATAGTTCTTCTTTTTTTTCGTTTATCTAAAAAGGTTTTCTCTCCTAAATCTTCGTTGCTCTTTATTTTTTTTGAATATATGTAAGTAATGATAATAGCGATACAAAACAAGGAGAGTATTATGCTAGAAGAAAAAGAAATTATAGATGCTGATTTTGATGATGTAATTGATAATGAATCATTGAAATTTGGCACACCAACCATTCAATCACCGATGATTGATAATATGTTTGATTTTGATTTTATTAACTCAATGTTTCCCGATACAAAAGAAGCATTAAAAAAACCGATTGAAGAGATAGACGAAACGATCAAGAAGTCGAAAACTCGAAAAGAATTTCTTGCTGAAATTCATGAAGGTATCTTTTCGAAATACGATAAGAAGAAAAACAAATATTATCTCGAAGGTGAGTTGGCTTTCACTGTTAGAAAGTCGCTTATAGGAAGAAACAAAGGTGTAGACTGTGGATTTAATCCATCAGTTCAAGTCATTTCTGATAGTCTTTCGACCTGTAAACACCCTATCACTGACATTCCCGTTGATAACCCTGAGTTTATGGATAATTTCAAACAAGGTTTGATCAAATCAGTCGATGAACAAGGCTTTGATATTGATACGCTTAAGGTTGCTAGGAGTTGCCCTAATCGCAAAGAATTACTGATGATTATTGATGAAGTTAAGAACCGAAATTCTTTTAAGCTTGGTGAAGAACTCGATGACCAAAGTGAAGATGTAAAGAATGACAAGGTTCAATCAGAAAATAAATCTACACAGCAGAATGCTGTGTCTCCTGACGATGATGAAGAGATGTTGGCGTTAGAACTTTTATCATCTAGTTATGACGATGATGAAGAACCTGACTTTCCACAACTGCCCTTCTTAGGTAAGAAGCGTGTTGAAGTTCCTTCTTTACCTGCTCCTAATCCTAATTCTGATATTGACCAAATGCTTGAATTTGACGATTGTGATTTGACGTTTGAAGATGAAAATCCAGATTTTGAACATATTATAGCTCAAGATTTTGAGCTTGAAATGAATGAACTCAATAAACCTTCAAAACTCGTTTTAGACAGAGATGACAAAAGAAATGAACTTCTGCGTTCTCTTGAAGAAGATTCACAACCTTCACCTGAATCATCTAAACCAAACCGAAGTCGAAAGAGAAATTCAAAATTATCAATGTAAACATAAAAGCCAACATACATATGTGTTGGCTTTCTAAAAATCTTTCTAGAATATTTGACACAAAGTTTCTTATGTCTTAGATTACTTATGATAACAAATCAATTAAGGTAAAGATTATGTCTACTGACCAAGACCAACGCATCAAAAAATTTGAAGCGGAACAAAAAGCAAAACTAGCCCAAGATGTTGCTGCGTTCAAAGCAAAGCTAGAACGTGAAGAAAAAGTTGAAGAAACTTTAAAAGTCGTAAAAGATGAAAAAGATGATGAACTTAAAGAAGATATTTTAGCATCAATTATACCTTGGGTTATTGAAAATTCATCTTTAGTCAGTAGTGAAGATGAAACCAATTTATCAAAAACTTTTGGTAAAAAATCCAAATCTAAATCTGGCACACCACCTAAAAAAAATTATTATTTAGTTGATACTATCACTCTTAAAGAAGAAGCTCCTGATTTTTGCAAAGAGCTTTTAGCTGATAAAGATGTAGTTCTTCAAGAAGAAGATAATAATTACGCAGTTGTTTATAACAAGGCTTTTGCTGGTAAAGTTAAAGAAGAAGCAAAGAAATTAAACATTACAGCAGGTGATTTATTTAGAAAACATTCTAATGCAATAAAAACTCTACCACCAGAACATAATTTTGACGTTTCAAAATTCAAGAAGACTGAATTTAAACCTTATACTTATGCACCATCACCAAAACCGTCAAAAAAATAATTTATGCTTCGCAATAAAAAACCGCACTAGGCGGTTTTTTATGTTTCTGATTAAAAATTACTTAAGAGCTTTTGCTACTGCAAATTTAATTAAGTAAATTTCAGGATAATCAAAACGTAGGTGAACACGTTTGAAATCGTAATGTGAATCTATTATATATTTTCCACTTCTTAAACAGCTTAACAATGCTTGTTCGAGTGTTGATATATCGTGAATCATTGGAAGTGAAGTAAAATCCTTTTCAATTCTGTTACTGATTTTACGAAAGCTTTGAACGTCTTCTTTGGTAACAGCTTCAACCAAATATTTAGCGTGAGCATAGCTTAAGTTCAATGCTTTAAGTTCCTTGTCGACCTTCTTGATTTTGTCTTTATCATCACTAATTTCATCAAAAACAAATCTCAGCGATTCACCATAAACTCTATTAGCAACAACCACTTTCCCAAGTTCATCAGTCAACTTCTCAATCAAGTTAGGATCTGCAATGGCGTTTGAATAGTTGCTGATATGAACCGATTGTTCAAACAACTCTTCAAATTCTTTAGCTACGATTTTCGATTCAGTATTTGAAGATTTTACTATCTCAGCATTTTTTTTAGACTTAGATTTTTTATAATTTCTAATTGCTACATCTAGTTCATAGTTGCACTTACTCAGATTAAATGTTTTTTCTACCAGTTCATCTATATCCATCTCAAGAATCATTGCTAAATCGTAATTACCATATTAATTATAATAGTTATTAATTATATAAAACTCATACATAAGTAATTCTCCTTTTTTTTAATATACCCACACAACTATA
>NZ_JAAZTU010000057.1 GCF_012395185.1 Vibrio aestuarianus | reverse complement strand
CGGGTTGAGTTGACCACGAATTTGAAACCGAAAATGCTCATTTGCCGACAACATAAAACGAATGGCCAGAGAAACCCCAAAAGATTAAACCCCTAAATTTACCTGAGTTGCATAACGCCGCATTAAGGTGTGAGCGACGTTTGGCTATACTTGAGCGAAGCGAAAATGCCAAGCGTTGCGAATCACTCTTAAATGCTTTGTTATGCGTACTTTTCCGCGAACATCTGTTTATAGGATTTATTCTGCAATGCTGAACCTGTTAACCCAAACTTGCTAGCTAGGGCTTCAAGTTCCGACCTATAAGCAATTAGCATCGATTCATCGTCAGTCATGATAGCGAACTCAGCAAAGTCGCCAATGCCATCTAATGAGTCAACCGTGATATGAAACTTGCCAACAAAATAGATACTTCGAGTTTTGGTAGCTTTTAACGTAATTTCGTACCCCATAGTTTCAAGCATGCTTTTAGCATTTTCTGCATCAATGATATTAGTCGCTTGACATCGGTCTGCCTCAGGGCCTTTTACAATCCAAAGCTTAATACCCGAAGGCTTCATAGTACGAATACAGACACTCTTATTCTGCTGATACAATGATTTATCAGGAGTATCAAAATAACAATCGGATTCTAGATTGTCCTCAACCATTATTTCATGGGGTATATTTTTCAAAACATTCATGAAATTAGTCTTCGACTCAAGGCGGTACTTTAGCTCTACCTCATACTTACCTTGAAAATGCTCATCGTTCATCTTGGGATCCTATAACAAAATGCGAATTTTACCATAAGAGTGAGTAGCTAATCATGCTCGTACGCATAACGCCCAATTAAGGTGTGAAGCACGCGACCACAACACTCAATTTGACCACCGTAATCACTGAACTTAACCCAAACCAAAAATGCCAAGCGTGCTGAATCACTCTTAAATTGTTTGTTAGCTTTGTAGTGACTTTTTTAGCTGTTCAACTAGACCTTTATCTGGTTTTACTGCGAAGGTCTGCCCTTGTGTCGTATGAACCCACAGTTTCAATGAGTAAAGATTAAACTTAGAAGTTTCAGTAACTGATTTAGGAAAACGAACAATCCAGTCTTCGTCATTTCCTTTGTAGCGAAACGGGACTGCAAATGTTGCGTCCTCCCCCTCAGCTAAAACTTTTGGTAAATCGTCAAAACCAGGTAGCTTGAACATTTGAATGAAACTAACCTTGTTTTTCCAAAAGCCTGCTCTCCATCCTATACTTTCAATCTTAGCTGGCTTATTACTCAGATTAACAATTTTAATCACACAGTGATCTGGGGCGTTTTCCTCGGTTCGGCTGACTAATTGCATATGTCGAACTCTAATGCGTAGTTTAATTTTGTTCTGATTATAAGCAAACCACAAAGATGTGATCACAGCAGAAACTGTACCAACACTTGCAACCCACGTACCGATCATTGACCAGAATTGAATATCTATCGAACTCATTTAATTCCTCTGAAAAGCTAACGCCCAATTAAGGGGTGAGCAACGCTACCACCTTACCTAACGCATTGTACCGTAAACACTAAATTTGAAGTAGATACAAAAATGCCAAGCGTTGGGAATCCCTCTTAAATTGTTTGTTATGTGAATTTAGCTATGAATTCAAAGTAAACCACCGTAGAAACAAAGAAATTTTAATAAGTTACGTGCAAAAACGATGCTAACCAAACCCTAAATTTCACAGCGATCTGAGCCAAAGAGAGCCACTTGCAGAATCAACAACAAAGAAAGCACCCTTTCAGCCATAACCAAACCTTTTGCTTCACCAGACTTTCAGAGCTGAATGTCAGCAAGCAAATCACTCAAAAAGACATTTAAATTAAAGCGATTTGAAACCCACAAAACTCAAGACAAAGCAGATCAAAAACTCCATTGAGGCAACCCACGAACCTTGAAAACGATCAATCTCAAGTTGTTCAAGAATCCATTTCGACTAAGCCAACTTGCCGATGACACGGAACGAATTCTCAATGAAATCGTAGATTTAACCTTAAAAACTCATCCAACACATAACGCCGCGTTAAGTGGTGAGCA
Organism: Vibrio aestuarianus; assembly: GCF_012395185.1. Classification (GTDB taxonomy): domain Bacteria; phylum Pseudomonadota; class Gammaproteobacteria; order Enterobacterales; family Vibrionaceae; genus Vibrio; species Vibrio aestuarianus. The sequence goes on along the minus strand of NZ_JAAZTU010000057.1, from coordinate 9,063 downwards.
ACGCGACCACAATCCTAAACCATTGCGCCTTAAACACAAAACTCAACCTAGAGCCGAAACTCCCAAGCGTTGGGAATCCGTCTTAAACGCCTAGTTAGCTGCTGCACTTTCGCTAGCAAATTACACCAAAATGCCTAATTTGAAGCACATTATTGCTTTCAAGCGGCAAAGTAAAACGGACAGCTGTGAAATTAAAACCCAATCCACGAAATGCGCTTGGCAAAGAAGAAATGACCGAGAAAATCACCATTACTGAGCTCGGTAATTTGCAAAGAATTCTATCGAAAAAGCCAACGACAGAGCACACGAAACGAATTTAGGCATTCATGAATTCAACACCAAAGAAACCGCGCCAATGAACTTAACAAACACAACATTTCCCGTAAGCAGACTTCGTTAAGTTCAAACACTTCCCGAAAAGTGCCACTGGCAAGATAGTTGAGAAGCTGAGATTTGTCCGGTGTGTAGCTAGAAAACCCAAAGCCTTTCCACCCTAAATTCAACGTTTTTCTTAACCCCAGCTAACGCCCAATTAAGTGGTGAACAACGCACTGACCAAGCCGCCGCATTGCACCGTAAAACACTTTACCTAACGCATAGTAAAACTGCCACGCGTTGAGAATCCACTTGAATTGCTTGTTATGTGAATTTTACCGTGAATTCAAAGTAAACCACCGTAGAAATGAAGATGTTTGAATAAGTTACGTACAAAAATGATGCTTACCAAAACCTAAATTTCACAGCGATCTGAGCCAAAGAGAGCCACTTGCAGAATCAACAACAAAGAAAGCGCCCTTTCAGCAACCGCTAAATTTTTTGCGTCACCAGATTTTCAGAGCTGAATGTCAGCAAGAAAATCAGTCAAAAAAACATTTCAATTAAAGCGATTTGAAACCAACGAAACTCAACACGAACCAGATCCAAAACTCAATTGAGGCAACCCAAAAACCTTGAAAACGCTCAATCTCAAGTTGTTCAAGAATCCATTTCGACTAAGCCAACTTGCCGAAAACACGGAACGAATTCTCAATGAAATCGTAGCTTTGACCTTAAAAACTCATCAAACACATAACGCTGCGTTAAGGTGTGACAAGCGTTTGCCATACTTGAGCGAAGCGAAACCGGCAAGCGTTTGGAATCACTCTTAAACGCCTTGTTATGTACGTGGTTGAATCTAGCCCCAGAAACAACCGTAAGTATCGTCTTCCAATATTTCAAAGAAAGCTTCTAGGAGTTGGATCTCTGGAATTGGCTCATACGAATGCCATTTTTGGTCAGATTTCATCCAGTAGATTTTCCAAGCGTCACGCGACTTATAATATTTGATCTTGGCTACTGGGCACTCCATTTTTTCGGATGGATCATTCCACTTAGGACGTATCTCGAAGATTTCAATGACCTGCCCCTCTAACCTATACCCGATATCAAGTTGGTTACGGATCTCTTCTGGTGGTCGACAAGAATCGAGGTACTTCTCCACTGCCTTTCTGTAACGCTGTTGCTCAATTTCTGAAAATGCCATATCTATCACCTAACCCTTTAATTAAGCTAAGTTTACGACCTAATTTCATATGTTGGCTAGGTTAATTTTCGAGAAAGTACATAACGCCGCATTAAGTGGTGAGCAACGCTAAACACCAATATCTCGGCAAACCACTTAAATCACAAAACTGAATTTACACTAAAAACACCAAGCGTTGCGAATCCGTCTTAAATGCTTTGTTATGCAAATTCAATAAGATAAACCAAAATTTACACCAAATTGAATTAAGAAACCAATCAAAATGTTGGTTAAGTGAACCAAGAATCAACCCAAGCCCGAACCGTGATAAATAAGCAGCCAAAACAAAGTCCACCTTTCAGCAACAAACCCAACTTTTGAACCAGAAAAATTCAACGGGCAAAATATTCAGCGAACTCGAAATTCTCGATTGGCTTGCCCTTTCCACACTTTGCGACCGCTAAATTTACAACGCACCAACGAGAAAACTGATTGAGGCAAACAAAGAATCTTATCTGTTTTACGGGTTGAGTTGACCACGAATTTGAAACCGAAAATGCTCATTTGCCGACAACATAAAACGAATGGCCGGAGAAATCCCAAAGATTAAACCCCTAAATTTACCTGAGTTGCATAACGCCGCGTTAAGTGGTGAGCAACGCTACCACCCTGCCTAAACCATTGTGACATAAACACTTAAACGGAAGTAAGCCGAAAATGCCAAGCGTTGGGAATCCGTCTTAAACGCTTTGTTATGATTTTATCTCGATACGCTCACCAAAAGCCGATTTATCATACCTATCAAACAACTCTTCTTGCCACTCTTTATCGATATGCAAATGCTCTAACAGTGAATATCGTTCGACAAGTTGCCGATACTTAAAAAAATCATTTTCTGGATCATCGACAATACAGTTAATCGCTAGCAACTGAACCACCTCTTTATTCAAGAATGAACGCACTATATTCGAATAGAACTTTTCTGTCGGTGAAACATCTGTAGTGATCGCCACATTGAATTCCACGGGGTCTGTACTGAACTTACTATGTTGTAAGATAAACTTAAGTATATGGTATAGAACGCGAAAATAATGACTAGTATCACTCGATGACTCTCTCATTTTGGTAACTCTTTGATCAAGAGGATTACCTGTGCCATTTTTTATAACTGCACTGTGTAGCCTAGATATTTTTGATGCTTGAGGGATGTCTTTGACAATTAATCGCTCACTTAAACCAGAATGGACTGCGTTTAGTTGATTTAGAAGCGAAAAAAATGTGTCCTCAAATCTTTTCTTTTCTTGAGTTAACGCTTGTTCCCTTTGGGCTTTCTCTGTTTCCCTTAGCACATTCTGAGTTTCTGATAGTTCTGTTTTTTGAATAAGTACAGACTGAGTTAGCCAATAAAATGCTAATAAGGCAATTAGGGGATTAAGAAGCCCACCGACAAAATCTCCGAAAGTACCCCACATGGAACTATCAGTTGAAAATCCTTGTTTATTTATAAAATAAAACCAAGTTAAATACGTTGCAGGGATTGCAACGATTAGGAAAAACGCAAAGATCTTCGATCTTTTAATAGTTTTTGCTAAATCAGATGTTTCCAATATTACCTCCAAAATCATAACGCCGCATTAAGTGGTGAGCAACGCCAACCACCCTAGCTAAACCATTGCGACATAAACACTTAAACTTAAGTAAGCCGAAAACGCCATGCGTTGTGAATCCGTCTTAAATGCTTTGTTAGTACAATTTTCACACAGTAGTGGATATTAATTTAGTACTAGATTCTTCGAGATTATTACCTTGTCGATCGTAGCCTATAAACCCAAACTCTGGCTGTTTTAAACCTTTCACACTTGCTTTTACAGTGTTCTCCATTTCATTTTGAACTTCCGTATGCATTTTGAACATTTCTTCGTTCGTTTCTTCAATGGTTTTCTTTAATGCTTCCATTGCAGTGCCAAGCACTGGCAATTTCGATAGCTCAGCCCACATGTAGTTTTGCAGAAATGAAATTAAGAACGACCAAGCACTGTTGAGAGAAAAGTACGATCCATCCTTACTTTTTTTAAGCGTTGCGATGACTTTGCCTAATGCAGATATCATCATTACACTGTCAACTTCACCACTACTCTGAATCTCTTCAAGGATTTTTATAATTTCTTCAAACAGTTCATCGAGACGACTTTCGGAACGATAGCGTTCAAAAATAGAATCAAAGTCAAAAGCATCGGATTTGTCATCAAACGACCAAGTATGTTTAGTTATTTCCAACCTATTTTCGAGAATAAACTGCATCAACTGATGACTTTTTCTATGCCCTTCTGCATACAAGCTCGCAATCTGATTCAAACCAGTTAGCCATTTAGGTTGGTCGACTTCAGATAAGGCAGACCTTAGATCACCGGTAGCCTTCTTTACAATTTTCGCGTTGTTAATTTTATTTGACTCGTTTTCACCAGACAAACTAATAACGAGTTGATCCGTTGCAGCTAATACGCTTTTATATTTTTCATCTACAAATCGAATAAAAAACTCGACACTTTGATTATTGTTCATTTTTTCCTCCATTGTACTAACGCCCAATTAAGGGGTGAACAACGCCTCCACCTAAACCTAAAGCATTGTGCCATAAACACTTAACTGACTTGAAGCGAGGCCGCCAAGCGTTGTGAATCCCTCTTAAATTGCTTGTTATGCGATTTTTCCGCGCATTATGTACTGGGGACCCGCTAAACCACCCAAGTACTGCTCAAAAGTATTTTCAAAGCCACCCCTTTCGTAACACACTCTAGCCCCTGGATTTTTGCAATTAACTGTCAGGTAAATCCAGTTAAACATTGAGTAGTGTGCTTTTAAGTAAGGGAAAAGAACCTTAACCGCTTCCGTTCCTAACCCTTGACCTTGGCAGTTGATGTCGATAGCGAAAGCTCTTAAGCCTAGCCCGTCTTTCGGACAAAACTCATAATCAGAAGAATAAGCAACATCTAGTTTGAAGAAACCCACTACTGCACCATTGTTTTTTATGGCATGCAAATGAATTGTCTCACTCGCACTAGATATAAATTCGTCAGAAGTACCCGCAAATTTAACCTGTTCATCGGCTAAATGTACATTCTTAACTTCCTCAATATTTGACTCGTTAACCTTTTCTATTTCTAACATTTTACTTCCATACTTTTGAATCGCATAACGCTGCATTAAGGTGCGAACAACGCTAAATCTCCAAACCCAAACCACTCCACCTTAAACACTAAAGCCAAATTTAAACTGAAGTCGCCAAGCGTTGTGAGTCACTCTTGAATGCCTTGTTATGTCACGACCAAAGTCAGTCAAATTTAAGTGAAATATTCTTTTAATACAATAAGGTAGCTGTAAATAGACAAAAAATCGAAGCCGAAGTATTTGTTATCGCACTACCTTGAGTAGCGCTAGCGCGATCTCTTGAATTGTCGCGCAATTAAGGATCGCGAAAGCGCCTCAAGGTTAGCATGGAAATAACTAATATTCGTCCTTTTTGCCGTCTTTCTTCCACCCCGTTAGATTACACTCAAACTTGAGTATCATTACCGTACATCCAACCTGTGATGACCGTCGTGTCATAACGCCGCATTAAGTGGTGAGCGACGCTAAACACCAATGTCTCGACAAACTACTTAAATCACAAAAACTGAATTTACACTAAAAACACCAAGCGTTGCGAATCCGTCTTAAATGCTTTGTTATGCAAATTCAATAAGATAAACATAAAGTTACACCAAGTTTGATAAAGAAAACAATCAAAATGTTGGTTAAGTGAGCCAAGAATCTACCCAAACCTAAACCGTGATAAATAAGCCGCCAAAACAAAGCCCACCTTTCAGCAACAAACCAAGCTTTTGAACCAGAAAAATTCAACGAGCAAAATTTCCAGCGAACTCGAAACTCTCGATTGGCTTGCCCTTTCCACACTTTGCACCCGCTGAATTCACGACGCACCAACGAGAAAACTGATTGAGGCAAACAAAGAGTCTTGCCTGTTTTACGGTTTGAGTGATCCAGTAATTTTGGTGTGGAAATGCTGATTTGCCGACAACATAAAACGAATGGCCGGAGAAATCCCAAAGATTAAACCCCTAAATTTACCTGAGTTGCATAACGCCCAATTAAGTGGTGAACAACGCACTGACCAAGTCACTGCATTGCACCGTAAAACACTTTACCTGACGCATAGTAAAACTGCCACGCGTTGAGAATCCACTTGAATTGCTTGTTATGTGAATTTTACCGTGAATTCAAAGTAAACCACCGTAGAAACGAAGGAATTTGAATAAGTTACGTGCAAAAACGATGCTTACCAAAGCCTAAATTTTACAGCGATCTGAGCCAAAGAGAGCCACTTGCAGAATCAACAACAAAGAAAGCGCCCTTTCAGCCACAACAAAACCTTTTGCTTCACCAGACTTTCAGTGCTGAATGTCAGCAAGCAAATCAGTCAAAAATGCATTTCAATTGAAGCGATTTGAAACCGATAAAACTCAACACAAACCAGATCCAAAACTTAATTGAGGCAACCCAAGAACCTTGAAAACGATCAATCTCAAGTTGTTCAAGAATCCATTTCGACTAAGCCAACCTGCCGAAAACACGAAACGAATTCTCAATGAAATCGTAGCTTTGACCTTAAAAACTCATCAAACACATAACGCCCAATTAAGGGGTGAACAACGCCTCCACCCAAACCTAAAACATTGTGCCATAAACACTAAATTTGAAGTAGAAACAAAAGTGCCAAGCGTTGTGAATCCCTCTTAAATTGCTTGTTATGCATTTATAAACCACCACACAGGTCTAAGTAATTTCCTGTAGAGAACGATGATTTTTCCGATGAGAGCCAATAAATAGCTTCTGCCACTTCTTCTGGCTTACCACCACGCTGAAGAGGAATAATACTCTTTAACCTCTCAACCCTTTCAGGTTCTCCACCATCAGCATGCATTTCCGTATGTATCAGCCCCGGACGGACACAATTAACTCTAATGCCCTCTGAGGCAACTTCTAGTGACAAGCCTTTTGTTAGCGTATCAATTGCTCCTTTTGAAGCCGCATAATCAATATACTCATTGGGCGAGCCTGAGCGAGCTGCTCCCGATGAAACATTTAAGATGACGCCACCGTCGCCACCATGACGAGTAGACATACGTTTAACCGCCTCTCGGCAACAAAGAAAGTAGCTAGTCACATTGTTAGTCAAAATTGTATTGATTCTGTCGGCCGTCAGATCCTCAAGACGAGACTGCTTACGCAAAATTCCCGCATTGTTCACGAGTACAGATAATGAGCCTAGCTCATCGTCAATTTGTTCGAACAACCTCAATACGTCATTCTCAACGGAGACGTCTGCTTGAACTGTAATACAACGGCCACCCGCGGCTCTAATGTCTTGAGCTAACGCTTCGGCCGAAGCTGAATTGGACTTGTAATTAATGCAAACCGCATAACCTTTTGACGCAAATAATTTCGAAGTCGCTGCGCCGATGCCTCGGCCGCCACCTGTGATTAAAACCACTTTTGAATCATTCATAAATCATCCTTGAATCGTAAAATTGGAGGAATGCATAACGCTGCGTTAAGGGGTGCAGGCCCGCAATACAATGTTTCTGCATTACACCTTAATCACAAAACTTAACGCAAACTAAAAAAGCCACGCGGGCCAAGTCCCACTTTAATGCCTTGTTATGATTACGGTTTAAGAAAGCTTCCATGACAAAGAACCGCTGATTTTACGGCATTGCTCAAAACCATTACCAAACCTTTAATCTAACTTGACCGACAAATGTGACCAACTTAAAACGATAACTCCAACCAATTAAACCGCCTCAATCAAAGCGCCTTTGAACCAGTGAAACCTTCAACTCGTATTTCCACAATCCTACAATGAAGCAACCCACGAACTTGGTTTGTGCAGTGCTTACAATGGCAAAGAATTTGGGCAGATGAACCAAAATTGCTGAATATCGATGAAGCTAAAAAACCGGAGAAATCCCCAGTCTTTTCCTCAAGATGGCTCTTTTGCTTTTGTAAACATAACGCCGCATTAAGGTGTGAGTGACGCTTGGCTATACTTGAGCGAAGCGAAACTGCCAAGCGTTGCGAATCACTCTTAAATGCTTTGTTAAGTGCCTGTGCTTAAAAACCTACGATAAAGCTTGGTACTGACAAGCCAGAGTATGACGCCATAGTACAAAGCATTAGTAAGAACCAAATTAGACCAAGAGAAATCGCCACATAGATAGGAATACGGCTTACCGAATGTCGATTCATGATCATCTTATTTACCAAAGAACGACTACGTCCACCAATTTTCTCTCGAACAATGGTGTTATAACGTTCCTGTCGATTGTGGAATAAGGAATACAAACACCTACGCTCTTCAGTTGAGTCATGAATTTGTAGAAGTAATTCATGTTCTAATCGAGTTAGTGTCGCCTCCCAGTATTCCTGCCAAAACTTCGCACCGGCTGCCATTTGTGCTTGAAAGACCGAAGTAACAAGACCAACAACACAAATCATGAAGCTAACAACAGGAACTGTATGAGCTGATTGAATCAAGCCCATAAATATTACCCCTTGGAACACCATAAAAAAGTTATTACGTTGCACTAACTGGGTAATTTCAAAATTTCGGCTTTCAAGTGCGATTTTGAACAAGTGCTTCAGCGCTTTTTCATCACTATTCTGCGGAATATCAATTGGCTCGCGCTGTTGATAGTTAATATTGGTCTGTGAGTACACATTGAAATTACTCTTATCTAACTTTGACATATTTCCTCTTATTTGATTGCCGAACTAAAGTGGCACTTAACGCCAAATTAAGCTGCTACCGACGCACAATGCCACTTTTAGTAATACACCGTAATCACGAAACCGCTTGGAACTGATGAAGCCACGCGTTGGTAGTCAGGCTTGAATTTTTTGTTAGGTATTACTATTTCGTATTCACTTGCTTGGCAAAGAATCACTAGGTTACCGCATTGTGATGAATGAAACCCAAGCCTTTTACTCAATTTGACCGCCAAATGTGATGAGCTTAAAACAAGTAAATCATTAATCTAATTGAAAAAATCAAAGCGACTTTGAGCCAGTGAAACATTCAACCAACCTACTTCATTTTTCAATGAAGCAACCCACGAATTTTGACATGAGAAACCGCTGAAGAAACTTGATAACTTGGGCAGACCAAGCTGATTTGCTGACATCCGCAAGCGAATGGCTAGAGAAATCCCCAAATCTTTTTCCCAATAATTACGCCTTTCTCTTCGTAAACCTAACGCCCAATTAAGTGGTGAACAACGCACTGGCCAAGCCGCTGCATTGCACCGTAAAACACTTTACCTGACGCATAGTAAAACTGCCACGCGTTGAGAATCCACTTGAATTGCTTGTTATGTGACTTGGATTCAAGTACGAAGTGCGACACCTCTGAACATAAAAACAGTGAGATGCGATAATCATGAAGTTTGCTCCCGCCAAGAAGTAAAAAACATGAAATACACGCACCTCACTGAGAACGAAAGGTA
>NZ_JAAZTU010000056.1 GCF_012395185.1 Vibrio aestuarianus | reverse complement strand
CTTCTGAACTATATAAAACGATGTGCCAAGAGGAAACACCCACGCTTATGTTAATTTCATTTCTATACTGTTTATTTGGTGCATTGATTTTAACGAATGTAAAATCAGAGAACTTGATAGATGTTAAGCCATCTTTCATCATAATACAGTTATCTGTAATTGGTCTTTTTCATATCTATACATCAGAGAGATTCCCTTTCAAAAGTCTACTTAGAGAAAACAAATTAATCACTCAAGCAATGATTATAGTAACTTTTTTTGACCTGTTGTTTATTTGGTCATACTCGCCAAGGATTATGACTTCCAATAGTCTTATGGAGGTAGTTCTTATCGGTTTACCTGCATTGAAATTCAGTGTGATTATCTATGCTATAGCATTGAACAGAATCAAAAACGAAGCGTTAGAAACTAATGAGAAGCCAATAAGAAAGGAGAATGATATGGGATTCATTACAGATTTAGAAGCAGGAATATACAACGAAAATGAAGAAGAACATGATGAAAATGAGTGCGAATGTGGAGGTCTACTTGAACACGATTATGAACTATCAGTGATCAGCGATTTGTGTAGTCAAGATGATCAGATCGTAATGACTTGTAGTGAATGTGGCACTTCTTACCATTGTATTTAGTTTGAAATTTAGAACAAAAAAACATCTCAATTAGGAGATGTTTTTTTTTACAAGGTTACACTTATCAAAGAAATATAACATCTGCTTAAAATGTTATATTTATATTGAACATTATTTTAGAGCTTTGTAAATAGCAAACCTTGAAAAATATTATAATACAATCAGCAAAGGTGATTCTTTCCCTGCTATAGTTGATATTATTTTAAAACACATTCGCTATGATACGGACTCATCATATGAAAAAACTAACCTCTTCTATCTTTGCCCTACTGCTACTTACTCCTTTATCATCTTTAGCTGCAAACCAAACCATTGACTCGTTCAGTAAAGCTAAGAAAACCCTTGAACGGGAGGTATATGCCGATCATAGGGTTACTTTATACTGCGGTGCTGAATTCGATAGTAAAAAACTGGTTACGCCTCCTGATGGATTTCACACAGATAAATACGTTAAGCGTTCTAAAAAAATAGAATGGGAACACGTTGTTCCTGCTGAAAACTTCGGTAGAACCTTCTCTGAGTGGCGAGAAGGTAATAAGGAGTGTGTTAGTAGCAAAGGAAAGAGTTTTAAAGGTCGTAAATGCGCTGAGAAGGTGAATAAAGAATATCGTTATATGCAAGCTGATATGTTTAACTTATACCCTGCTATTGGTGCTGTGAATGCCTTAAGAAGCAACTACAACTTCACGATGCTACCTGATGAACAAAGTGATTTTGGTTCTTGTGAAATGAAGATCGAAAACCGCAAAGCAGAACCACCTGAAAGCGCAAGGGGTCGTATCGCTCGAACTTATCTTTATATGGAATCCACGTATAGTCGTTACAGTATGAGCAAATCGCAACGACAACTCATGAATGCGTGGGACAAGATGTATCCTGTTGAACAATGGGAGTGTGAAAGAGCTAAAAGGATCACTGCACTTCAAGGTAATACAAACGGTGTTGTTCAAGACAGGTGTGATAACATTGGTCAATAAATCATAGGGTTGATACTTCATAAATGAAAATAGATATTAGCGATGATAAAATTTCGGACTTTAGAGACTTGGTTAACTCTAACTCACATTTCATCTGCCAAGAATACCAGAACCGAAACGGCAAAAATCTATGGAACTTAATCTGTTCATGTATGGATTGGCTTACTGTTTCTGTAAGGCACTTAGAAAACCTACCAGACAAAGACGACAACATTGATGTTCGTGTCATGCGTATGTTTTCGCTGATCTCTTCAATCGACCTTGTTTCTGAATCAATTACTCAACTCCATCGAGTATTCATTAATCCTAAAACACTTCCTTTTTCTGGTGATAGAGAATGTTTTTCAGATCGGCTCTTTGATGAAGAAGATGATAATACCTATTTCAAATCTATCAGGGCTTGCTTTGGTGCTCACCCTGTAAACTTGAATAACTCTGGCAGTAAACGGTTTGCAAGTTGGCCTTTTGATAGTCATATGAACAGTGGTGAATTAACTGTCCATTTATACAGTAACAAGGTGGGTGAAGCTGATTTACCTATGCACCTTAACGCCTCTGAATTGAGCGCCTTCTTAATCAAACGATATAACTACCTTGACGTTATATCATCTAAAATTAATCAGCTTTTTGAAGAATTTAAGATAGAGTTATCTAAAAAGCCTATTGCCACTCAATCAGACCCACTTGAAATGCTCTACATCTTGAGAGATGAATCAAAAGCAAGGCTAGATAATGATTATTATAACGGTGTGATTGGTGACTTAATTATCATCTTTGAAGCAAGTATTGATGATCCAGAATTGAGAGTTATCGAGTCATCTTACAAAAATTCACTTCTCCCGTTGATTGAAGAAATCAAAAAAAATCTTCAACAAGTTAACATTGAAGATCTTGATAATGGACACCTTATTTCTCCTGAATCAGCATTAAGGAAAGAGCTAAGTTATGAACTAGGAAAGTTCTACTCTTGGGTTCATGGTGAGAAGTATGATCCACTCTTAGATTACTATTTGAAGAGGTTTAACACAGCAACCAATGACAGGTTTAACTTTTCAACGGAAGATTCCGATAATGAGCTTTTTCTAAAACTAAAACTGATGTTATCGACTGCTCTTACAGAAGCAGTTCCACTTGATTAAGAGTAACAGATTTGAGTTTTTTTCTAAGATCAAAAACCGCTTTAATTTTGTCCTTGGCTGTTGCTTTTTCGTCATTAAACTTCAAATGACAGTCTTTAATGCTGGTGTTTAAGTCGCTCATGTTTGATGTGAATTGAGTGATTAAATCAAGCTTCTCAGGATCGTGCGAGTAGGTATAAATATTGATATTTTTCAGTTTATCGAAAACCAAATCGTGATTGAAATAGAACGTTTTTGGTTTTGATAGAGTCTTAATCATCTTCTCTAATTGTTTCTTTTTAGCATCAAGAAACTCACAGTTTCCATTCCCATTCTTAACTGTTTCAATCGCCCCGATAGAATCTAAAAGTGATTGAAGAATTGGACTCAGATCAATCTGTTCTTGATTCAACGGATGTGAATTTACTTGTTCATCAACAGACGTTAAATCACCAATCACCACTTTTTGTTGAGTTCGTTTACCTTGTTTTTCCTTAGCCGATTTTAGTCTGACAAGTATTGATTTTTTCAATTCATTATCGTGTGGCAATGGTGTGATTTTAGGCGCACCAACTTCAAAATCAAACTTAACTAATATCTTAGTTAGTAGCTTTAAACACACATCACTTAATTGATGATGTGTTGCTTTCATCGACTTTAAGAGTTGTATTAAGTCGTCAATTTTTCTGTTGCTATCAATCTCGATAACTTTATATTCTGAAGACTTGTAATTTCTTATGAAGAAGTTATCGAGTTGCTGAATCTGCACAGCATTAGGTTTGAATTTAAGTTCCTGATTTGCATAATCACCGACTTCCGTAGAAGTTAGAATGATAGGTTTGTAGTGAAGAACATCTTTGAAAAAAGTAGTTCGTTTTTTGTAACCTAACTCTTTCACCAAGTCGTTATATAACGTTTCTTCGTGCGGATTTGATGAGTAGTTAAATGGCTTGTGTTTTGATTTAGCCATAGGTTACACCTGTTCTTTATCAACTGATTTTGTTGAAAAAGCCTTTATGTAATCTAACAGTTTTTGCTTGTCTGCTTCGCTCATTCTCTTTGAAAAAATCTCTATAATAATTAAACAATCAAGCAAGCTTCTAATCTTGAATTTGAGCGTTTGGAGTAGCTTATCAATTTCTACAGATTCGTTTTTCTCAGCTTCTTTGCTGCTGTTTCCAATCAGTTCTTCGTCCTTCCTTACTAGCTCTTCGCACTTTGAAAAGAAGTGGTGATACAAGCTTGATGATGTTGAAATTCCCTGGGTCCCTTTAACATCAGAAAGAGCTTTGTTGAACTCGTTGAAGTCGTTCTTTATCAACGAATCAATCATAGTAGTTAGACGTTGTTTCTTATCTTCTGGTTGTGAATCAATCATCCCTGTAAGCATTGAAAGCTGTTCTTTCATCTCGTCATATCTTGTTTTTTTGAATGTCTGAACTGGTTTGATGCTTTTTGCTTTAAACACTTTCTCTAGAGTTTTTACTGCGCTAAATTTCTTCATATTTTTATCTCCTATTTTTTCAATATGATTTGTTTTAATCCCCTAATATCTAAATAATCACAATTCAGAAAAAGATCAAATAATGCATATAGAATAAAGATAGAAAAAGAACCAAACACCGACCGAAGGGAGTAAATAATAGTAAACATATAGGGAAAATAACGAAGTGATTTGGAAGTATGTTTGTTATTACTTTAATTCACTTGGAACGAAAATAAAACATAGAGGGGCGAAGCTACTCTCTGTATTTTATAGAGTAGGAAAGTGTTGTCTTGCCCTAATTTCTAAAAAATCTTTTATATGCAATCCTCGGAGTTATTCAGATTTCGAGAAATCTGAGGTTTATAACTCTAGCTTTTGGTTTTGTGTTTTTCCTGATCTTAAAGGTTATAGAAAAAACATTATTTAGCACAAAAATATTTCAGAGTATGAAATCTATCTTTTGCGTTGTTTAAAGTAAAATCTTTAATTCATATTTTGCGTTTCTTGTAAATATCTCTGCGTATGTTTTATTTAGTATATTAACAAGGAGATATTATTTTGAAACATTTAATAATTATATTTATGTCGCTAATTACATTAGCAACAAATGCTAACGCTGATTCTGGGGAGATACAAAATTGTATCCCTGCTACACAATTCACCATGAAGTTACAAAATGGCTTTCTCAAAAGTGATTTAGATAATTACAGTGCATTTAAACCATGTGATAACGTCAATGATGCAGATAAGCTTATTTCTGAGATTGAACTATTCGCAACAAAAGATGATGTTAAGTTTTCAAAGAAACTTATTCAGAAAGGAACTCATAGGTATCAAGATGTAGAAGATGCAATGCCTGAAACAAACGTCAACAAAACATTCATCCAATGGTGTGCGATCATATTCTCAGGAATCGTTGCAACGTATTTTACAGTCGTTGGTATTATGGCACTAACAACAAAAGATTATATGAAAGGCGGTCTATTCACAGTCGCAGGTGGTTTGATTTCTTATTTGATGTATAACTTTACAACTATCTTAGTTTACGTTTTCGTGTGGCTTGACGGTTGGACGAACCACATCAGTTTAGAGAATGCAGCATTCGATGATTTTGAAGCAGTTAAGAATGCGAACTTTGAAGATATTGCTCCTGCATTACATAAAACAAACGCTCTTCTTGCTGCATCAGTTCAAATGACTTCACTAAAGAATGAAGTTACAAAACATCATTTGAGAAAAAGATTGTTTGGAACTCGTATGGCTCTTGATGCGACAATTATGGGTGATGAATCAAATACAAAATGGCCTACGTTCGAAGAATACAATGAATACAGAAAACATTGTGAGCAACTTGATAGAGCTGAGACAAATTCAGAGTTGAAAATTCATGTTATGAATTTCAATTTTTCTTACGTTCCTGTTACTGCTGAAATGAAAACGGGCGGAGACACGTCTGAATGGAATTGTTCTGATCATTTTGGTAAAGAGACTATTACAGCAAACAATCATTCCAAAACTTCCACGACAATTACAAGATTCCTTGAAGGTTTACCTGAAGCAGACATGGCGACTGATTTAAATATAACTCAAGAGATGAAAGCTGCATTCGACAAAAAAGCAGGAGAAGCAAATTTACTATTAGAAAAAGTTTCTGAAAAAGCTTCTGAAAATGTTCAGTTAGTTGAATCAGAGTTGCAACTTGCACTTGCAGCAATTAAGGATGCTGATGCGAATAATCTTGATGAACAAGAAACTTCAAGTTACGAAACACTGGAAGCAAGTCATACAATGAGAATGGGTGATATTTTTAATTTCTCAATTGATGATATGTCTTCTATAGATCAAATAACTTTATCAGCGGTTGCAGCTCAACAATTCAAAAACGCAACGTTAGCAGGATACAAACCTAGCAACGGTTCTGAGATTGATTATGTCGATGATAAATACGAGATCGGATACTACTATTTGTTTGATTTTGTAAATGAGTCTTCTCGTCTAGCACTAGAAAAAGACTGCATCAGAACGGATGGTTATAGTGGTTCGGGTAATCGTTATCAAGATAGAGTTGATTATGCGAACATCTACAATGATTACGCTGATGAACCTTTACATACTTTAGGCACTTTCGGAGGTCAATCAGAAGCACACTGTTATAAATTCGTGGGTGATAAGCTTGTTGCAGGTGCAAATCCAGCAGACCTAAAATCACTAGAAAAAGAAATTGACCAAAGAAACAGAGCTGTGATGTTGTGGTTAACTGCGATGGACAATGCAAGCACTAAATTGATTCTTGATAAACCTGATTTAAATAACGAATTGCTTTTAGATTTCCTAAACACATTAGATACATCATTCCAATCAACAGTTAATACACATTTGGTCTTCACTGATTTGAAACAAAAACTGATGCAATCATTCAATACTGTAGAAGATAGTTTCTATGCTGAGTTTGATCTGGGTTACTTGTATAAAGACACTTTAGAAAAACAAGTCTACTTCAACTTCGATAAGTTTTATGAAAATGTTGAACATCAAGATTTGGATCAAATCATCTCTTCTTTAGGATTAACGTATTTTGATATGAGCGAGTATTTCAAAGATACAGCTTATGCTTTAGATGAGTTAGAGACAAAAAGGAAGCTTGAAGCAAAAGGTAACTTATCTGAAATGATAAGACCGATTTGCCCCGTTCTTGATCCTAATGGAAAATGTGTAGCGAATGCAATTCAAGTTGCTTCTGGTCTTCAACAACAATTCATGCAAACTACTTTATACCTTACAGCATTTAAAATAGGAGCTACCGCAGGGGCAGAGATTTGTGATCTAACGTCTGTTGATGTGGGTGGAACAATGAAGATGAGTAAAGGTGGTCTGGTAGGGCAAGCTATGTGTGCAATCATGTATGGTGCTGACGCTATCGACAACACTATAGTAACACCTTCGTTAGTCGTTACTGGTGCAATCACAGTTGGTTTAAAGGTAAGCACCCTTGTTCCTTCCATCGGTGATTTATATTTACTATTTTTAGTTACCTTAATCGGTGTTGTGTTTATCTTTGTTTTTCCTCCGCTAGTCGTTCTATTAATGTGTAGAAACTTAATTGTGGTAGTAACAAACTATGATGAAGAAGATGCTTTTGAAAAACTTATAAATTTCGATAAAGCGATAAAATTACTTAAATCATTCGGTATCAGCATTATGGTAATACTACCATTAACAGCTCTATTCTATCACTTTCTAACAGCTTCATATGGCGGTGCAATCTACGATTTATTCATTAAATATTTTGATGTAGAAACAATCATCTTCGTTCAAATTGCAATTGTAATAGCATTAGCAATATCTATGATCTACTACTTCATCAAGTTCATACCATCAGTAATTGTTGATACTAAAGATTATATTCATAAGATTTTTGAAACTGAAGCACCGACAAGCAGAGAATCATCTGATGCTATGGCTGCCGCTGTAGGTGGTTATCTACTGCATGACGTTAAGGACAACTTAGGTAAAATTGCAAATGCACCAACAAACTCTATGAAAAATATGGGACAGAAGAATTTAGAAAAGAAAAAGGCAGCGATGAAGAGTAATGTTCAACAGCACAAATCTGTGAATTCTAAAATTGATAATGAATCAGATACTCCAATCAAACCTGATTCTAAGAAATCTAAAGAATCTAAAGAATCTAAAGAATCTAAAGAATCTAAAGAATCTAAAGATGATTTAAAATCCCCAGAATTAAAACAAGAAGTATCTTTTAGAGTAAGGTCTGACAAAGATAAGAAAGATATAGATGATTTGTTAGATAGTATAAATAAAAACAATCCCAAAAACGGTAAAAAAGATTAAAACTTTTACATAGTGATTGAAATTAAAAAGACTGTATTTGCAGTCTTTTTTTTGCCTTAAATTATATCTAAATTGAAATATTTTAATCATATGGTAATTCTGAATACAACAAAGGAATACTCTACATGAATAAAATTATTATAATACTCACATTACTTCTAAGCATGAATTTATCACACGCTGAAAGATTTGGTGATTCAGCTCGTATAGATAGTTGTAACTATTCTTCTGACTCAAATATTAAATCTATTGTTGAAGATGCACAAGAATGTTTAGAAACTGAACTTTCCAAAGAAACAGAAAACAATGCTTTAAATAGCCAAATACTTGAGGATGTCCCTTCTGACTTAAAAAAAGCATTTGATTTTATGATGTATTTCAATGCAGCGATACTCGCCTTTCTTATTGGTTTTAGATTATATGAATCATTAAACCCAAAGGTTAGAGGTCATAAAAGTAAAAAAATCATTGATACAATAATCAGGGCTTCATTGATGTTTGGATTTGCGACAATCGTTTCAGACATTGAAATTAGTAAAAAGGTTATAAATACTGGTTATGTTGGTATTGAAAAAAATATTATTTTACCCTTGGAAGTATATAACAAAGTTAAACAACAATCAGATATTGCAAAACAACGAGCGATAGAAGCTAATCAATCTACAATCGCAAATAAAATCATTGGTGTAACAAGATCTATGGTAAACACTAAAATGTGTGTTACCGCTTATGAAACAAAAAAAATGAGTTCATATGGTCAGAACGACATAATAGTTGATATTCCTATTATTGATAGACCAAAAGACTATGTGCCAGAACGAATCGA
This sequence comes from Vibrio aestuarianus, assembly GCF_012395185.1. Taxonomy (GTDB): domain Bacteria; phylum Pseudomonadota; class Gammaproteobacteria; order Enterobacterales; family Vibrionaceae; genus Vibrio; species Vibrio aestuarianus. Next base: position 2,428 of record NZ_JAAZTU010000056.1, on the reverse strand, counting down.
AATCTCCGATCCATTGCTCGATTGTATCTCTGAATTTGAAGAGATGAACAAGCATAAAACAATTTCTGATCTAGGTAATCGAATGTTAAGTTCTGCTTCTGTCGCTTACTGCTCTAATCTTTTTGATGGTAATTTAATTGACTGCGGTTCTCAGTATTTTCACGGTGATAGTGCGTTAGTTCCTACTTTGCTAAATGAATATGCAATCAAAATATCAGATTTAACCAATACATTTCATGAAGTTAAATGTAAAGAACTAGAAGATAAAGGTTTAGAACAAACTGAGTATAAAACTTTTTGTCGTGATTATGATGATTTTGGTATTTTATACATTGATACAGAATCAGCTCCTTCATTAGAAGAATTTGAAACAAGTTTTTCTGAATTGGTTGAAGAGTTTGTTTTAGATTATTCAGCAATCCTTGAATCTGAGATAATGATCAAGAATCTTCCACAATCTGATTCTGAGTTGTATCTAACATCGTTGTTTGATCAAGCTCTAACAACGATGAAAGTAGAAAATCAAGATGATGGTTACACTTCTTCAATAAACGAGCGTTTAGGCGAAATTAATTCAACTAAACCCACAAAATCAAGCTTCTACAACGGTTCTGATACTGATGATGAAATTACGCATTACAACCATATAGAATCAACCGATGATTACTTCACATATCTCAATTCCCAAATCCAGCCGTTCTTCGATGATGCGACTAGCTTTGCTTCTCAAATGTTAAAAGATTATGCGTGGGTAACTGATCCAAAACTTTTGAATGGATATTATAACGGTGAAGATTATGTTGTTTTCCCAAATGTAATTGCTTCCTTGCAAAACAACAAAGCAACAATTTTTGCGCTTGGAACTGGTATAAAATTTTCTACAAGTTACTTGAAACAAAAGTTCAAAGACCAAGGTAAACCTCTTGATAAAATATCAAAGCTTGAAACTTTAGGTGTTCTTCTGATTTTCATATCATTTCTTGAACCTATTTTATTAATCGTTTTGTTCTCAATAATCTTTTCAATGTGGTTTCCGATGTTAGCAAGCAAAGTAATCAGAATATTTATAAAGTTCTTTTCTGTCTTTTATGCGAAATTTGAAACTGTTTCTTTAGCTGATGAAGTTAATGAGCTTTGGTTCAATGCAAGCACAATCTCAGCATCAATAATCTTACCTATCGTGGGAACTTCAATCTTTGCAGTCCTAATGCAAGAAATATTAGATAATATTTGGATACTAACAAATAACTATAATTTATTAACAGCAATAACTTATTTGTGGATTCATGTTGTTCTACAATTCATATATGCATTTGCATTTATCTGGTTGATATATTTCACAATTAATAAATTCAACACAAAACAAAAATCTGAATATAAGAATATTGATAAAGATCCAAAATCCTATGCACAGACAGCAAAGAAACTTTTGGGAAAGTGATTTGCATTTTCACATAGGCCAGATATGATAAAAATATATCTAAAGGAGAATAATAATATGAAAGTAAAAGTTACAACAATCGTTTTGATTAGTGCCTTGGTCGGCACTGTTCAAGCACAAGACATAGATTTCAGTCTATACACAGAACAATGTGTTAATGATTATAAAGCAAACCTTGCTCTTACAGGTTCAAGCGACATAAACGGTAAGTATCTTAAACAAGTAAATTCAGAAACACTTAAGTATAAATCTATCTACTTTAAACCAGATCTAAATTTCGGAGTATATTTCAATGAAGGTTTTGGTAAACCTATGTTAGTTTCTACTTATGATCTAGAAAATGATGATAGTGTTTATCGTTTTTACAGTGAAAAAGATAATTCTTCTGGTCGCTCTGGTAAGATGTATCAGCTTAAAGATTTAGGTAATGATGAATTTAGTTTTAGTATCTTTAAAAGATCAGGTGGAACTAAGATTGATGGTAAAAGAGTATCTATCTTTGAAAAGCCTGTGAAGCTCAACAAATCGAAAAAAGAACCAATTTTTGAAGCTGTTTTTAAAATTGATGAAGATAAGAGTGAGGATTTATATCAAGTTCACACACAGTTTCCTAAGACTTGTTTAAAGTAGTTCTAAGGAGAAAAATACAGAAAATCAACGTATTATAAGCGTTGTTTTTTTGGGTTAGATAGAAAGGAGTAAGAATAAAATTTAGGCGCAAAAAATTGAACCAGATAACAAAGCTGGTTTATATTCCATCGTTTTTTTATTTATGATGGTATTAAAATGGAAAATGCTTTTTTAACTGTTCCTGTGATAATGTCAAAAATTCCAACCACAAGTTTATAAACGCCTACTGCTGCAAGGGCTAAAACGCCTACTGCTGCAACAAACATTGCAACGTAAATCGCTAATTCTGTGCTTAATCCTGCGCTAATCAAACCAATTACAGCCAAAATGATTAATGGTAATTTTGCTTTTCTGATC
>NZ_JAAZTU010000055.1 GCF_012395185.1 Vibrio aestuarianus | reverse complement strand
GTGTTTTATTATTGTATTGGTCACATTTTTTCAAATATTTACTTTTCAAATATAAGTTTAACTAATAGATTGAAATTGCTTATCCAATAAAACGAAACGGTGTTTCATTATGAAAAATAATATTATTGCTGCTGTCCTACTTGGTTTGACTGCAACTGCTGCAAATGCAACAGATTTAAATCTCCGCCATGAATATCAAGACGGAAAAGGTGATGCACAATCTCAGCATAAAGATCGCCTGCTTATATCTCATCGATTTGGTAATGGTCTTGGTTTGAGCGCTGAAGTTAAATGGGCAAATCCAAAAGGAGAAGGTTTTGATCTTGGTGAACTGCATGATTCAGGCCACGAAGTGGGGTTAAGTTACAACTATAAAGTGACAGAGACTTTCACACTGCAACCATCTTATGCCGCTGATTCTAATAACAGCGGTGTGACACATAAGTTTAATTTAAAAGGTACTCAAAAGCTGACTGACAAGTGGGATATTGCTCTTCGTTATCGATATGGCGATGCCAACAAGACTGAGGATTCAGGTAAAGATGATTCGCACTATAGTCAATTCAACCTGACCAGTGGCTACAAGGCGAGTGATTTTAAACTTGGTATTGATATCGAATACAAACTTGAGCAGTCTGCAAGTTCTGGCTACAAAGGTGACGAAAATTACTTAAATTTAGTTAACTTTGCCGCGGAATATACGGGCTTTGAAAGTGGATGGCGTCCGTTTGCAGAATTTGGCATGGTGGCAGTCAATGCTGGTGATGCTGAGGGTAAAGATGATTACGCACCTCGCTACCGTGTAGGCCTGAAATACAGTTTCTAAGTGCCCCTGTTAGCTCCTAATACTTGTCTACATTTTTTAATCAAAATGGCTAACACGGTTGACGTGGTTAGCCATTTTTTTTCAAAGGTATTGTTATGAAAATAAAACTTCTCGCATTGTGTATTTCTTCTTTTATGCTGTCTGCATGTTCGACTTCAGTTGATAAAATGGATGGCAGCACGTGGCAGGCTATCACTTTTGGTCAATCGACAGACCTTAATTTTGGTTCCACTATTTTGCCAGAAAAAGTGGGTACTAATGAAGTGTTAGCCGGTGGTAAAGCGGTGCTTCCTGGTAATATTGCTGACACATTCATCATTGAAAGTCGTGGTGGTAAAATTGCCAACTCTCATGAGGGAGGGACGTTTTATTACACTACATTGCCAACCAATGTGAACTTCACATTATCAGCGACAGTTGTTATCGACCAATTAGGCCCCGAAACTGGGTCATCGCCAAACCGTCAAGAAGGTGCGGGTTTAATGGTGCGAGATATCCTAGGTGAGCCTCGCCTTGACCCACAGCCTGCGGGGCTGGAGGAGTTTCCATCAGCCTCTAACATGGTGATGAATCTTGTTAGAGCTAATAAGAAAGAACAAAATGGTTTAGTCAATATCGATGCAACCTACCGTGAGGGGATCTACCAACCCTGGGGAACGGCGGGTAATCGCATGGGGCGCGACGCATATGTTAAGGGTGTCGATTTTGGTCAAGGAAAACCGTACAAGATGACACTTACTAGAACCGATGAAGGTTTCTTAGTCAGTTTTGATGACGGTAAGGTAGTTGAAACTAAGGTGGTCAAAGGTGCTAATGCTAACATTGTTGAAATGCAGGATCCGGCTCATCAATATGTGGGCTTTTTTGCCTCCCGTAATGTCAAAATGGCAGTTAGTGATGTTCAGTTGACACTTCAAAATGCTAATACCGTTGACGCACCTCGTTATCAAGCTTCGATTGAGAAGCCCGTGCTACAGCAAGCCTCCTCAGATAAATCAGCGCTGAACAACTATACGATCCAAGCGCGTGCAAACTATGGTGGTAACTACAGTGTTACCCAAAATGGTCAGGTTATTGTTGAAAAGCAGTCAATCCCTGCGGGCGATATGTTTGGCTTTAATACCACGCTAAAAGAGGCACAGACTCAATTTCAAGTGATTTATACTCCAATTGAAGGCCCCGATTTTCAGCCAATCAGTTACCAGTATCAAGTAGATAAAGTCGCCTTAAAAAATCCAATGGAAATTCGAGTTAATCCACAAGGTACTGATGGTCGAGTTACCTTGCAAAAAGCGATTGAATTACTTCCGCCAGGTGGCACTATTTTGCTTGAAGATGGTGATTATGATGGCTTGAAGTTACCGGTTTCTGCTAGTGGTACTCCAGACAAAATGAAAACACTGAAAGCAGTTGGGAATAATGTACGTTTTATTGGGGAATACCTACATGAAGCGAGTTACTGGAATGTGTCAAATATAGAAGTTTTTGGTGCACAAACGATTGTACATGGTAGCCATAATCACTTTGAAAAAATGGTAACGCATGGAGCTCCGGATACTGGGTTCCAAATATCTTCACCAGAAAAATTAGGGCGCGCGCTGTGGGCAAGTTATAACACAGTGGTTGATAGTGAAAGCTTTAACAACATGGACAAATCACAAATTAACGCCGATGGTTTTGCTGCGAAAATGCGTATTGGTGATGGTAACACCTTTGTCCGTTGCGTCTCGCATCACAACATCGATGATGGATGGGATCTTTTCAATAAGGTGGAAGATGGAGCAAACGGTGTTGTGACGATTGTTGATTCTGTCGCTTATATGAATGGCCAAACGATGGATGTGCCAGTTAAAGGTGGCACGCGTGGTAATGGCTTTAAATTGGGTGGGGAGGGTTTACCTGTGGCACATATTGTGAAAAATAGTGTGGCATTTCGCAATAACATGGATGGTTTTACCGATAACTTTAACCCCGGTGCATTGACCTTAGAAAACAATGTGGCGATTGATAACGTGCGTTTCAATTACTTATTCCGTAAAAGTCCTTATGAAGCCGCAGGTAAACAAGGTACCTTTATTAATAATCAATCCTATCGCTTTTATGTAGATAGCCAATACAGTGATGTAGTGAGCGCGGAGAGTTTGCAAGCAAACCGTTTTATTGTTGATGGAGTGACTGTCGATGATAAAGGTGAGGCAGTTGACTTATCACAACTCGACAGTCTCAAACAAGCCGTTGTGGTTGAAGAAGATGATGCGGATGTAGGGAAAGTGCAAACACAAAAAATTCGTCAAATATTAAACATGAACTAGTAAAATAACAGTACCGAAGTTAAAGGCTAATCTCAGGAATGTGATTAGCCTTTTCTGTTTACAATGCATTACGCCATTGAAGTCAATAACTGGTCATATTCGTTTGTTCACCTCTTATTTCACAACGTCAAGTTATTTAGAATAAAAAAGGCTCACACGACTGGGGGGAGGTGTGAGCCAAAATTGGCTTGCTATAAAAGTGAATAAATACATGTTCACGGACTTGTACTCATTCACTGCACTAAAATAGATAAGCCAATGTAGGTAAACAGATAGATAATTGAACTTTACTAAGCGATGACGTTAGCCACTTCTTTAACCAGTGCTGCTAGCTCATCCCATTTTTCATTGTCGATCAGGTCATTAGGGATCATCCATGTACCACCGCAGGCAAGAACCGCGGGAATAGCAAGATAGTCTTTAACATTGCTTGGGCTAACGCCGCCGGTTGGCATGAATTTAATCGGGTATACGGCGGTTAGCGCTTTGAGCATTGCCACACCACCAGAAGGCTCGGCAGGGAAGAACTTCAGTGTATCCAAGCCCATTGCCATTGCTTGTTCAACTAAACTTGGGTTATTGACACCAGGAATAATCGAGATATTGCGTTGTTGGCAGTATTTTACCGTTGTTGGGTTAAACCCTGGGCTGACGATGAAATCAACGCCAGCATCGATCGCTTGGTCTACTTGTTCAGTCGTCAGAACCGTTCCTGCACCAATCAGCATTTGTGGGTAAGCTTCGCGCATATTTTTCATGGCGAGAGCTGCTTGCTCTGTACGGAATGTGATTTCAGCACAAGGCAGGCCATTTTCAATCAGCACTTGAGCCAGTTTTGCCGCTTTGTTGGCGTCTTTAATTGCAATCACTGGAACCACTTTGATATCGGCCAGTTGTTGGTTGATCGTATTCATCTGAGAATCCTTTTGGTTATATGATCTAAATAATTGGCATTGCATCACGAGGGATAATGGCACCTCGATGCTGAATAACCGTGCCTGCTAATGTATGTCCAGCGACAGCGGATTGTTCAGGAGTTCCACCAGTCAAGCGTTTGGCTAAATAACCTGCGCTGAATGAGTCACCAGCCGCGGTTGTGTCAACAATGGTGGATACTGGTATGGTGGGGATAGAAACTAATGTTCCATTTTGTATAACGTAGCAATCATCTGCCCCACGTTTAACCACAATTTCAGCAACGCCAAAGTTTTGGGTGCGTTCAATCGCTTGTTGCTCTTCAGTGTCGCCATACAGCATTTGTTCATCATCGAAGGTCAAAAAAGCAATATCAGTAATACGTAAAATTTGTTCGTATACTGCTTGAGTGGTTTCAACATTTTCCCACAGCGCAGGGCGGTAGTTATTATCGAAGGCGATTTTCACACCCTCTTTGCGGCAAAGTGTCAGGATTTCTATCAGTGTTTGGCGACAATCTTCAGGTAAAATTGCAAGGCTAATACCGCTGAGATAAATCATTTGATGTTGAGATAAGTTACGCACTAGGCTAAGAATGGCTTGGTTTCTAAGCCAATATTTTGCTGCTGAATCATTACGCCAATAGAAAAAGCTGCGCTCACCGTGTTCATCGGTATCAATCGTATATAAACCCGGTAATTTATCTTCAGATAAATGAACGAAATCGGTGTTAATCCCTTCTTCTTGCCATATTTGCAGCATTTGCTTACTGAATGGATCTTTGCCTAGACCTGTAACATAAGATGTGGTGATTTCGTGATGATGAGTTAAACGTGAAAGATAAAGGGCGGTATTTAATGTGTCGCCACCAAAACTTTGTTTGTATAGCTCGCCATGTTTTTGCAGTTCGACCATGCATTCACCGATCACTGCGATTCTATTTACATACATTGAAATGTCTCCTAAACATTAATTGTAGATATTATTGCAGCCATGAAATGGCTTAACAATAAAAACAAAACATTGGTTCATTTATTTGTGATTACGATCTTGATTGATATCGATGTTGCATTATTGGCCGTCTGAAACAAAAAAAGCCAACCGCAGTGGTTGGCTTAAACGTTCTATTTATTTCCCGATAAATGAGCGTTATGGAAGCTTACGCGACAAGTGTTTTAACATATTCTGCAATTTCTGCATCTTGGCAATTATTGAAGAAGCACTCTTGGAAACGAGCACTACCAACGGCTGTTTTAACAAGTTCTTGGTCAATCGCACGTAGTGCATCAACAAAGTTATCTTTCGTTACTGCCGCTTTTACCTGGTTCAAAATTGCAGCATTACGTTGTTGAGGTTCAGCGCGCTCAAGTGGGTAACCTTCGCCGCGAGTACCAGTAAACGCTTTTTCGAAGATATAACGAACGTTCAGTTCACCAGCCCAACCAAAGCCTTTAGCAAATGCTAGAGCCAACGCATTACCGTTATTGATTTGGTTAAATAGGAAAGCGTCAGAAGGCTCTAGACAGTAACCACAAACCACGCCTGGGTGTAAGTTAAGAGACATCATTGCGCCTTGACCTGTTCCACAACCTGTAACAACGAAGTCTACCGCTTTAGAGTTCAACAAGATGCTCGCCATAATACCTAAATGAATGTAGGTCAGATGATGATCGTTTTCATCGGTCATACCTAGGTTAAATACCTCGTGGCCTAGACCGCCAGCAACGGTATTTAGTTCACCTGCAACCATCGCATTTTTTGCTGCTTGGCTGTTTTCCATCATTAGTGCAATTTTCATGGTGTTTCTCCTGCGGCGATGCCGCCTAGCAATTTTTAATTAATCTTATTTCAAAAAGTCTTTACGCATTGGCGTAAAGTTATCAATCAGAATTCCTGCTTCTAAGCAGCGGCAGCCGTGCATGATTTCTGGTTTCTTGTACATAGTGTCGCCGGCTTTGACGATTTTCGTTTCTTCGCCAATGGTGAATTCAAATTCGCCAGATAAAACGTAAGTCAGCTGTTCGTGAGGATGATTGTGCATTGTGCCAATCGCCCCTTTTTCAAAATGCACTTCAACGGCCATCATGTTGTCGCTGTGTGCTAATATTTTGCGAGAAATTCCCGCTCCCAAATCTTCTAAAGGGATATCTTTGTTCAAAACAAACATGGTTTATCTTCCTATTTTTATAGGTTTTGCGCTATCAATGAACGTCTTTGATCTCGGACTAATCGATAGATAGTAATGCTGTTCATAGTCATGACAGTTAGTTCAAGTAAAGTGCCGCCAATCGATCCAACTAAGATGTTGTTAATTAGCCAGCATGTTGCGCCTACCAAGAAGGCAACTCTCATGGCTATACCTTTGAGCATAAAAATAGCAAATGTTCCAATTGTTGTTCCAACAATTGGCCACAAATCCCACCAATGCTGAGCTAGGTAAACACCTAACCCGAGACTGATACTAATAAATAGCGCAGCAACATATTTTGAAGAAGTATAAATTGAGGCTGCTGTACGTAGTGCGGAAAGAAAGGCACTAAGCACAGACAACATTGAACCTAATAAAAAATAATGTAAGAGATGATTCAAGTTGAAAATGAACATAATGATTTTTAGCTTACGATCATCTTTTTGATAAAACGTGGAAATACCTAAGGCTAAACTCACAAATCCTAACGTTTGAGCTAATGATAATTCCACATTTATTTCCTTACATGAATGTCATGATCTTAGCGAGCTAACCAACCACCATCGACAGCAATCGTATAGCCATTGATGTACGCAGATGCTTCTGATGCTAGGAAAACACAAGGACCAGCAACATCTTCAGGTGTACCCCAACGGTCTGCAGGAATGCGTTCTAGGATTGCGGCATTGCGTTCTTCGTCGGCACGTAGTGCCGTTGTATTGTTGGTGGCCATGTAGCCCGGTGCAATCGCATTAACGTTAATGTTATGACGTGCCCATTCGTTAGCCATCGCACGAGTGATACCCATCACGGCACTTTTAGAGGCGGTGTAAGAAGGCACGCGAATACCACCTTGGTAAGAAAGCATTGAAGCGATATTGATGATTTTTCCGCCATGACCTTGGGCGATAAACTGCTTAGCAGCCGCTTGAGACATGAAGAAAACGGTCTTAGAGTTGATGTTCATTACATCATCCCAATTCTGTTCAGAGAATTCGATGGCATCTTCACGACGAATAATGCCAGCATTGTTCACTAAGATGTCAATTTTACCAAACGCAGTGATAGCTTGATCAATGATGTGTGGAATATCTTCTTGTTTAAGAAGGTTGGCTCGTACATCTAAAAATGTATGGCCTGCCGCTTTCATTTTTTCAATGGTTTCAGTTGGTTCAATATAGTTAACGCCAACAACACGGCAGCCTGCTTCTGCAAGACCAAGCGCCATACCTTGCCCCAAACCTGTATCACAGCCGGTTACGATCGCTACTTTGTCTTTCAGATTAAATGAATTAAGCATGATTTTTATTTCCTCAATATTGTCGAATTTAGTGACCGAATCGAAGCCTGCGCTCACTGAAGTTATGGTTAAGATAAATCAAAAAGAAATATTGTACAAATATTTTTGAAAAGCTGTTTTGAAAATATTGATGGCGATCGTCTTTTTGAGCGTTAAGTTTGCGTGGTTTCAAATTTATGAAAAGCGTTTTTAAAAAAACTGGTTTACCAAATGGGAGGGGTTATAATGTTGGGAAATTAATAGTTATAACAGTTGTAAAGGAAAGACTATGGAAAAATCCACACAGCCTGAATCGGTATCCTCAGTGCTAAAAGTGTTTAGTATTTTGCAAGCACTCGCGGAGCAAAAAGAAGTGGGTGTTTCAGAGCTATCACAACGTTTGATGATGTCTAAAGCAACCACTTATCGTTTTCTTCAAACTATGAAATCTCAGGGTTATGTTTCACAAGAAGGAGAAGCTGATAAGTATTCTTTGACATTGAAGCTCTTTGAATTGGGTGCAAAATCTTTAGAATATGTTGATCTTATCTCTCTTGCAGATAAAGAAATGCACCATATTTCTGAGCAAACCAATGAAGCTTTGCACTTAGGGGCATTAGACGAAAGCGGTATTATTTACATCCACAAAATTGATTCTGGTTACAACTTACGCATGCAGTCACGTATTGGCCGACGCAACCCACTCTATAGTACTGCGATTGGTAAGGTGTTATTAGCTGAGCGTGAAGAATCGTACGTTCGCCGTTTACTGAGCGATGTTGAATTCGTTAAGCATACCGAGCGCACACACGAAAACGTTGATCAACTTTTGAGTGAACTAGAACTAGTACGCGGTCAGCATTTTGCTGAAGATAATGAAGAACAAGAGCCGGGTCTTCGTTGTATCGCTGCACCGATCTACGATCGCTTTGGCAATGTGATTGCTGGGCTGTCTATTTCGTTACCGACTATTCGCTTTGAAGAAGAACGTAAATCTTACTATGTCGATTTACTGCAAAGTGCCTGCCGTAATATTTCTGGGCATTTAGGTTTCCGGAATTATCCTGTTTAATCAATTAAGCAGCTTGATAGCTGCTTTTTTTGAAGTACAATAAATTATCGAAACGGTGTTTTAAAATGCGAGGTTATTGTGGGTACATCGTTAACTCCAAATATCTATGATTTTCTTATCAGATTAGATCCATTTGATAAGCTTCCTCGAGACATTGTTGAGTCACTGTCTAATCAAGTCAAAGTTCGTTACTTAGCGCAAAGTGAACAGATCGAATTTAGTGCGCTATGTGAAGATCGCTATCTTTATATTATCCGCACAGGGGCGATTGAGCAGTGGCGACCGGATGGACAACTGCGTGCTCGTTTAGGAGAGGAAGATCAGTTTGGTTTTACTTTCTTAGCGCCTTTGAAAGACAGCGAAGATGGCTACCGCGCGCAAGCCATGGAAGATTCTTTGCTCTACCTCATTCCACATAAAGTGGTGTTGCAGGTTTGTGACGAGCATCCAGACATAGCTCATTACTTTGCGGCTAAAGCGGAAACTCGTCTGAGCTCGGCGGTCAATGATGTTTGCCGTGCAGAAGAAAAAGGGCTGTTTTTCCGCCGGGTGGGTGAGATTGCTAGTGAGAACATCACCATTGTTGATTTTACCGCTACGATTCAAGACGTGGCGCAAAAAATGTGTGGTACTGGAGGCCGTCGTAGTTCTTGCGCGGTCGTAAAATTCGCTGGAGAAATTGTTGGCATTGTAACCGACAGAGATATGACATCGAGTGTTGTTGCTAGCGGGATTGATATCTCTTTACCTATTCATCATGTGATGACACCAAACCCACAATTGATTCAGGCTGAAGACAAAGTCATTCAAGCGATTTCCATCATGTTGCAATACAACATTCGCTGTTTGCCTGTATTAAAAGATAAAGAAGTCGTTGGCTTATTGACCACCTCACATTTAGTGCATAACCACCGTACTCAAGCTTTGTTTTTAATCGAAAAAATCAAGTATGCGAGTTCTGTCAATGCATTAGCTGCATTGAAATCAGAGCGTCAGTCCATCTTTGAATCTCTAGTAGAAAGCGGTGTCAGTGCGGAAATTCAAGGCAGAGTTATGTCGATGATCATGGATGCATTTACTCGTCGCCTACTACAAATAACGGAAGCGATGCTGGGCCCCGCTCCTTGCGACTATGCTTGGATAGTCGCTGGTTCTCATGCTCGCAATGAAGTACATATGCTTTCCGATCAAGATAGTGCATTGGTGTTGGCCGACGATGCTAAAGCAGAAGATATGATGTATTTCAAGCATTTAGCCATGAAAGTTTGCAATGGTTTAGCCGCGTGTGGTTATCCATTGTGTGATGGTAAATACATGGCAGCTTACCCCAAGTGGTGCCAACCGCTAAGCACATGGAAAGAATACTATCGTAAGTGGGTTGCCAGCCCTGAATATAATAAATTATTAAGTATCAGTGTGTTCTTGGAAGTGCGTTCTATTTACGGCAATAGTGATTTAGTCGATCAGATGCAGCAGCATTTGCATCATTGTATTCAAAAAAGTACGTCATTCTTACCTGCACTGGTACGTGATGCGATTGACACACAACCACCGCTTGGCATTTTTAATAATTTGGTGCTCGAAAAAGGAGGAGACAATAGTCAAACGTTGAATATCAAAAAATATGCACTGAATTTAATTATTGATTTAGCACGTATTTTTAGTTTGGCAGCCGGTGGTTCGATGACTGGAACAGAAGAGCGCTTTATCTTTGCCGCAGCTCAAGGAACGATGTCCGAAGATAGCTGTAAAAATATTATTGGCGCTCATAAATTCATAACCCAGGTGCGCTTTACTCACCAGTTACAGGCGTTACGTGAAGGTAAAGATGTCAATAACCATATCGAACCAAACACATTTAGTAGCTTTGAACGTAAGCATTTGAAGGACGCGTTTAAAATTATCAGTGAGTTACAAGATGTGGCGAAATTAAGATTTTTGAAGGGGTAACGATGTTAAAGGCATTCAAGCGGCATTTTAACCCTTGGAATAAAGTGTATAAACACCACCAAGTGTTGTCCGAACAACAGCGAAGTTTAGCTGGACTCAGTCAATATCTAGGGCATCCTTTGCCGCCGCTCGATATTCGTTTATCTGAGCTTGAGTTTGTCGCATTCGATTTTGAAACCACAGGGGTGAATGCTCAGAGTGATTTCATCCTGAGTATTGGGATGGTGCCTTTTACACTCAATGAAATTGATGCTGCTAGTGCGAGTGAGATATTTATTAATCATGCACAATTTATCAAAGCTGAATCTGCAATTATCAATCATATTACGCCGAAAATGCTTAAAGATGGCGTCGTGATTACCCAAGCTATGGACAACCTATTTAGTGAGTTAGCAGGGAAAGTCCCAGTTGTTCATGGCTCGTGTATCGAAAGAACTTTTTTAGATAGGTTTGTGCAAGAGCACTTAGGAATGAAGAGTTTTCCCTGCTTGTGGCTAGATACGATACATATCGAAAAGCAGTTTTCCTATAAAGGTAAAACTGACAGTCGTTCTGGTTTCCAATTGAGAGACGTTCGTGATCGCTATCTGCTTCCTTCCTACTCTGAGCACTCAGCTGCAGTTGATGCCTTGGCGACGAGTGAACTATTTACCGCGCAGATCAAATCACTGTTTAAGCACCAAACCCCCTTGCTACATCAATTACTTTCTTCTTGAGCTGAACAGTAAAGCGGATGGAGTAATTATTGGTAGGTAAGAGCAAAAAGTTGCTTATGCTAGGCAGGTTGTTGCTCGATATGTTTTATTTGTCAGTATAACTCATTGAAATTAAACAATCTTAAGGTTGGCATCGACCTTGCTCTATAGGTGATGAATTTGCGCAAAATACATTCATCATTTAAGTAAAGTAAGGAA
>NZ_JAAZTU010000054.1 GCF_012395185.1 Vibrio aestuarianus | reverse complement strand
TTGGTTAAGTCGAGTACGTGGCAAGGTTCAGTTTGCAGAGCTTGGCTCTGAGCACTGGAGTCCAATCAGTAAGTTGCACGCTCAGGCATCCAGTAGACCTAAAACCTTAGGTTACAGAAAGCTCACTAAGAGTAACCCAATCTATTGCCACATGGCACTCTATAAGTCGTTACCCAAAGGAAGAAAAAACCAGCGTTCGACGCGAACCAACTGCCATCATCCATCACCGAAAATATACTCTGCCGCGACCAAGGAGCCTTGGGTGCTGGCGACGAATCTTCCTCCATCAACCCGAACACCAAAGCAGCTGGTCAATCTTTATGCTAAACGCATGCAAATTGAAGAAACCTTCCGCGACTTAAAAAGTCCAGCTTACGGGCTCGGTCTCAGACAAAGCCGAACTTACTCCCCAGAGCGCTTCGACATTATTTTACTGATCGCACTCATGTTACAACTCATGTTTTGGCTAGCGGGTTTGCACGCTCAAAAGCAAGGCTGGGACAGACACTTCCAGGCGAATACCGTGCGAATAAGGAGTGTATTATCAACCGTTCGCTTAGGTATGGAAGTTCTACGAAGATCAGACTACGAAATCACAACGTTAGAACTCCTAGAAGCAGGGGCAGAGCTTACACGGCAACTTCACCAATATGGTTATGCGCTGGGTGATTTATGAGGGGATCCCTCAGCGCTTTGTAGCTATATTCACGTTAGTATTTTGTACGAGAGTCAAAAGACCTCATCAATTGGGTCAGTTTCATTTGAAACCCAATTGGCAGCAAAGAGCGAACAAAAGGGACAAAGCAAACGAAAGACTTTATCAGGCCCAGCTTACAAGACATACTGCCAATAAATCCAATTTTTCCTTGATCCCAAGCCAGTTTTGGTGACTGTTTCTGCAGTGTATGCTGGTCAAAACGGTACTCAATCAACTTATCTTGAAGGTTACCAAACCTCAAACCATTCTTGGCTGCACGAAACCAAAGTTCATAGTCTTGACGCCTTCTCAACCCGCTGTCATACGCACCGATTTTCTCAAGGCTTGCCTTGACGAACATTACACTTGGATGAATAAAAGGGTTACACCAGAGTTTTCCAACAATATCTTCATGCCTTTCTGGATTAACTCTCACACCCGTTACTTCCCCAGTAAAGTCTACAACTGAAGCTGCTGTACCAACAATATCGAGCCTGTTTGAAGTAATATAATGCTCTTGTTTTTCAAGCCGTTCAGGTAAACAAATATCGTCAGTATCCATTCGAGCGACTAAGTCACCTGAGCAATTAGCTAAACCTTTGTTTAAAGCTTGAGCTAGGCCAGCGTTTTGATCCAATTTAACCTTAGTTATTGGCAGGATTCCAGCATATTCATCGACAATTTGCTCAAGCGCCCCCCCCACTGGCCCATCAAAAACAATGACCACTTGATCTGGTAACCTAGTTTGATTCACTAAGCTAACTAAACTAAGTCTCAAAAAGGAAGGACTTTCCTTTTTATAAAGAGACATTAAAACTGAAATTTTATTCATAATCTTACTTAAAGTTCTAAAATAGAATCCGGTAATCATCCCATTAATAACAGCATTTATTCGTGGAATTTACGCCACCTTTCTTAGTGGTGGATACCCACCATATAATCAATCCTGATCCCATGCTCTTCCGCCCATTTTGTAAAAACATGGCTGATAAACTCTGGCCCATTATCGCAACGAATCGCAATAGGCTTCGAGCGTTGTTCAATCAATTGATCAAGGATTCGTGTTACCCGAGCTGCTGGAAGTGAAAAATCAGGCTCTGTTGCCAGTCCTTCTCGCTTGTAATCGTCAATAACATTAAACAGGCGATACTTTCGTCCATCTGATAGTTGGTCATGCATGGGAAAATCATGAACATTCCCGTCAATAAAGGCTTGCCAGAACCTTCAAAAGGTACTCTGAATCCATCGCACACATCGCTCTTTTGTGCTTAACACTCGCTTTTAGTGTCGTTTCACTCTTGAGCATATTTAAACATGATCTGCTCCAGCCAGACTGGACACTTCATTAAGCGACATTTTGATTTTCAAAGTTAACTGGGCTTAGATACCCAAGAGCACTGTGCCTTCTTGTAGGATTATTAATCAACCTCTATGTATTCAAAGATCGTTTGACGCATCTCGTCTCGCGTCATGATCGGCTCGTACTGGATTGCTTCAACTTTCATTGAATGGAAGAAGCTCTCAACACAAGCAGTGTCCCAACAGTTTCCTTTCCTACTCATACTTTGTTTTAGATTATAAGCGGTTATGATGTCTCGATAATCTTTTGAGCAGTACTGACTACCTCTGTCACTATGAACGATAACCTGCTCAGGGAACCCTCGGCGGAACAAGGCCATTGATAACGCATCGCAGACCAGAGTTGCCGTCATATATGGACCCACCCAGTTTGCAAGTGATTTCGAGTTGTAATAAACAAAATTATTGCCGTCATATATTCGTAAGCGTTCACCAGCAGACCATTGACAATAAAGTGTGAGTTAACGCAATTGATCCAACATCCCTAATTGAGTGATCATTTCTAGCCGTCATGATTAACGCATGAAAAAGAAAAAATCTAAATTCTCATATTCGCCGCCCGTGGCCTCAGATATCAACGAAGCGAATGCGCTGATTGTTGAGCTCTGGGAGCAGTTGCGCCACTATGAGGACAAGCTCAAAACTAGCAGCACTAATTCATCCAAATCACCATCATCCGATGGGCCTAAAGAGCGGGCTGAAAGAAAAAAGCTCAAAGCTCTAGTGGTCGCAATCCGAGAGGAGCTAAACAGGCTCACTCAGGGCACAAACGACAACTCTCAGAATTAAAACCATCTGATACCGTTGTTGAATGTTACCCAGTTAGTGCCTGTTATTGTTGTGGCGATACGAACCTTAAGATGAGTGATAAATCTTTTTATCGCCATCAGGTTCATGAAATTCCCAAACCGACAGTGGATATTACCGAGTATCGGCTCTTTTCTGGTAAATGCTCTCAGTGTGGCGAAACCGTGAGGGCCAGAAAGCTGAGCGATATACCTCAAGGTATCATGAGGCCCAATCTATGGAGTCATATCGCGATCTTGGCTGGTCAATATCATCTGAGCGTGCGCAAAATACGCTCTTTACTTAAGGAGCAATTCGGTACGACTTTTTCAATTGGCGCAATCAGTGAAGCTCAAACTCGTGTTGCCTCAATGCTTACCCCACTGCACCAAGCCATCAAAAGTAATATTCAAACGGCTCCGTTAGTACACGTCGATGAGACTTCACACTCACGAAATAGTGAAGAGCGTTTACAGTGGTGCTGGTTAGTATCGAGCGAAGATTTAGTGTACGAAAAGATCCTATTCTCTCGCTCCATTCACTCAGCTAAAGCGGTTCTGGGCGCCCATTACTCTGGGGTTGTCGTCAGTGACCAATATGGTGGTTACAACTGGATATCACCAAATAAACATCAGCTATGTTGGTCACACGTGCTCCGAAACTTACAACAGATTGCGGATTACACAGGTAAAGGACATACAGCTAAAATAGGGCAACGACTTGTTATGCTGAGCAAATTAGTTTTTCGAACGCGACATCGTTGGGAGTCCGAAACGATAAAATATAGCCTGTACCTAAACAGATTAAGTCGAATAAGACAGCGTTTTAATTACTGGCTCAATAAAGGGATCAAGCAAATACCAATTCAACGCTATCAAGGTCGCTGCAAAAAACTGGATGAGCATAGCCCAAGCTTGTGGTTGTTCTTAACTAACCCCAAAATACCATTAACCAACAATGAAGCTGAACGTCGACTTCGTGGCTTTGTCATTCAAAGAAAAATCAGCTTCGGAACGACCTCGGATGCAGGCGATACATTCCGTAGCCGTATTCATACAATTATCGAAACCTGCAAAAAGCGCGGTCTATCAGCAATGTCAGTTCTAAGTGAAATCATCACTTCTGTTGTTGAGAAAAAACCGTACCCGAACGTTTTTAATCTGTAGTCTCGCTCCTCTTAGTCATTTAAAGTCAAGCTATCTAAGTGAACGCTTACGGGATTACCGTTATGCGCTGGGTGATTTATGAGGGGATCCCTCAGTACAAAGGCCCTACAACCCCCAAAACACCATCTCTAATACCACGAAGCATGTACTTCAACCTTATGAACCCTTGCTTCATAATAATGGGATAGCCTATTAACTTAACAAATACTTTGATCAAGTTTTTAACCTTCCATTTAATTGGCACATGAGGCATTGTTGATAACAGTATCGTATTTCTCATCTGATAGTAGTGCCTAAATGGCTTTGGTACACCTATTTTAACTGGGCCAAAGATTATATGCCCCTCGCCCAAAGAATGAAACAAAAAAAGGTTTGGGGAAATAAAGGTATAAAGACCATGCTGCCTTGCTCGATAGCACCACTCCCAATCAACCAAATCTATAAACAGGCCTGTATTTTTCTCCCCACATTGGTTAGCATTTTTGACTGGATAGAAAAAACCAGAGCTCAGTGTATGTTCAACAATAAATGAATCACACCGTTCCGAATAACCGTAGTAATCAATCCCTTGAACATCCGATATTGCAACAGGCCCAATCCCGAATACGTTGCCATATTTAGCGTTCAGCTTTTCGTACTCAACCAGAGCCCCTTCAACATAACCATTAGATAAGGATGAGTCTTGGTCAATCTCAATAATATACTGGTATCCATCATTTTTTACTTCAGAAATTCCAATGTTTTGAGCGTGTGCAATACCTAAATTATTTTCAAGGCTAAGCACCACTACTTTGTCCGGCAAAGCTTCATAATCGAAAGGAAGTGGTGAATTGTCAACTAAGTATACTGCCCCACATTGCCCTATATATGACATGATGTTTTTAACCAACAGATCAATATCTGGATTAAATGTTGTCACAACGACTGCAACATCTTTGATTTTTTTTGAACTCATTGTACGCACTTAAACCTTTGCGGAAGTATAAAAAGAATCGTAACGGAAAAGCATCTCTACAGTAAATGCTAGGCCGACCATTAATTTATCAACATATGAAATATTGCACTTGTTGCGTTGACTATGATATTGATTACTATTTTAAATTAAAAACCTTACAGACCTCCTAACTAAAGAGGTTAATTATCACTGCTCGAGTTTTTTACCATACGTTACTATACAATCGTTGATATTGCCTGAGCTAATTATTTCAGGCAAATTACTAGGCTAGACAAATTAGACACAGTCGTATTTATGATGTCTTCAAGTGGCATCGTACATTAACCACGACTGAGCTTAATAATGATATTTTAGCTAAACTCACGAAAAGCAATTTATTACTTTAACTACATGCTCAATATCATTCTTCGACATAACCGGGCTTAAAGGTAGACTAAGTAGTTCACCGTGCTTATGTTCAAACTCTAGCAACCCGAAATCTTCATAGTCTAAATACGCTGTATGCTGATGAATTCCTTTAGGATAATGGATTTGAGTTTCAATACCGTTTGCTCCCAAATACTCTTGTAGTCTATCCCTCTCTTTACAGCGAATAACAAATAAGTGATATACGTGTTCTTCTTCTACTGCTCTTAAAGGCAACTCAATTGCAGGATTACTGATGCCTTGATAGTAAGCTGAGGCTACCGACCTTCTATGTTTAATATCTTCATTAAGATGTTTAAGCTTTACACACAAAAAAGCAGCTTGAATCTCGTCAAGACGACTATTACATCCCATTACGTCGTGTTGATACTTAGTTTTGCTCCCGTAATTTCCAATCTTCCTGATGGTTTCTGCTAACTCTTCATCATCTGTAGTTACTGCACCAGCATCTCCCAAAGCACCCAAATTTTTCCCAGGATAAAAGCTAAAACCGGCAGCATTACCCCATGAACCAACCTTTTTGTCGTTGTGCACTGCTCCATGAGCTTGAGCGGCATCTTCAATAAGCAGTAACTTGTGCTTATCTGCAATATCTTTGAGAGCAGACATGTTACAGGCGCGACCATATAGATGCACTGCCAAAATTGCTTTTGTTTTTTCGTTGATAGCATTTTTAACTGACTCAGGGCAGAGATTGAAGGTATTTTCGTCGCAATCAACCAACCTAACTCTAAGATTATTTTGACTCACAGCGAGAGCGCTTGCGATGAAAGTATTTGAAGGTAAAATCACTTCATCACCTTCTTTTAATTTTCCAAGGTGTAAATAGGCTTTAAATATCATGCTTAGAGCATCTAACCCATTCGATGTACCAACGCAAAATTTGCTACCGCAGTAGCTAGAGAAATCATACTCAAATTGATTTAACTCCTCGCCATTTATGTACCAACCTGAAGATATTACTCTTTCAAGCGATTTCATAAACTCTTCTTCAAATTTTTCGTTAATTCGCTTTAAATCTAAAAATTTAACCATAATAATTAACCTGGTAAGTGTCTAGTATAATACTTCTTCCACCAAAACCTTCTTTCTGGGCAAGGAGCCCCTGGTTTAAAACTTTACCTGCATCTTCTGTAGATATACCAAACGAGAAATATTTATACTTATTACTTGTATATTCAGATATACACTCTTCAACAATTAAGTCTAATGCCCCATTTTCCCTACCTAAATCATTGGTAGCGAGATATTGCGTATGGACAACTGAATCAAAGACGAATAGCAATGCCGCGGACACAACCTCTCCATTAAGTTCGACTGACTTCAAAATTATATTTGAGGGGTACAATTCATTCAGATATTTAAGCTCATCGATTGAATGTACGGGTTTTGCTCCGTGCTTGTGTAATACTTCGACTAGCAGCTTATGAAAACTATCAAAATCTTTACTATCTATTACTTCTAGGCCGCTCTTTCTTGCTCGGCTAACAAGGGCTTTACGACCTTTTGACATCTTTAGTCTGTTATCAAGGTGTAGGACCGTAGAGAGCTCACGCTTGATTAGAGAAGAACTCGCTTTATTGTGAATAAAATAAAGCTCTTCCTGAGAAGCTATTTTATGAAAAATATATGGTACTGTTTTGACAATCAAGCTAGATATTTCTTTTCTCTTGCAGTATTTCTCTAAAGAAGTCAAGATTTCCTCGATTAAACATCCCCGCGACCTCAATTTCAAGATCAATCCACCGTAAGTCAGGCCTGCATGACTTATTAACTCACTTTTTTCACCCGTGGTATTTATGGTCGCAGGAAGTGCTGCTATTAACTCTCCATCGCTATAGAACATCAATGAGTGATCAGTAAATCTATCCCGATGATACTCCATGAAGTTTCTTTCAAAAAAAAATAACGGCGCTCTACTATTTTTGACTAAAGAATCCCAATCACTTTTATGTTTATGCTCATATTTTATGCATTCTACCACGCAAGTACCTCTGCAACTCCAAAACCCTCTTTACCCATATTGTTGCCATTGTAGAAGCAAAAAATTCGGTCTTCCAACTGAATTAAACGGGGGTAACACAAATGAATAGAGTCAAAGCCCTCAATTGACAGCTCTAGACCAAGTTCCTCATCTCTTCGTTCCCAATTAATCCCATCTTTTGAATACGCAATACCTGGAAAATAATCTTTGCCCGAAGTTCCCCCTTTAGTGTAAAACATTAAGTATTGATTTCTATGTTTAAATACTGACGGTCGACCTATACGGTATTCGTCCCCCTGAACGTCAATACATAGCTCGTCTACACTGTTGAGGTCAATATTAATCCCATCTCTAGATTCTGTATAGCGTATATTGTACTTTGGAAAATCAACACCATTTATTTTCTGCCAACCATCACCAGCAGCGTACCAAATCTTCCATTTATCCCCTTCATTTATTACAGAGTGAATTGCATTGATAGTTAAGCCATTTTCGGAACGGTCTAAAATAGGCGTCTTCTTAATCCTTTGAAAGGTATTACCATTATTCTGACTTTCTGCAACACCACTATATGCAAGAAACTTCGCCTTTTTCACTAATTGAAAACCGACGTAATACATCCTAACAGTACCGTCACTCAAGCGTACAACATCGCCTAAAATCACACCATTGTCATCAAAGCAGCCGTCCTCGCCAATATCTAAGCACGGTGTGTCTGATACAGATTTAACGTTACTAGGATCGTCGGCGCAGACATCGACAAAACCTATACGAGATACTCCTTGTTTATCTCGAAAGCCACAATAAACCCTAATTGTTGAGCTGTCTAAAAGAAAAGGGGTAGGTGTCAAGGCACTATCAAAAATCCAATCACTTGTTTTCAAGTGTCTGAAAACATGTCCAATTTTTTTCCATTTTAGCATTTTTCAACCATTCATCGAGAAGTTAAAGTTTCATATTCTTCGCAACTAACCTTGGCATGGGTTTTGCCGGGCTACCAACGTAGACCTTGTTTTCTTCCTTTGGGCTCTTATTCACCAAAGAAGCGGAGCCTACTACTGAGTATGCAGGTAATGATACACCGTCATTAAAAGTAGAGTTTACTCCTAAGAAACTATTTTTTCCTATATTACAATAGCCAGAAATCACTACATGAGATGTCACAAAAACATTCTCGTTAATAACTGTCTGATGTCCTATATGGTTACCACTCCATAAAATTACATTATCTTTAATCTTAACAAATGGTTGCACTGTATTGTTTTCAAAAATAAAACAGTTCTCACCGATTTCTGCATTACGCCATACAAATGCTTTACTACTAATGTAAGTAGCAAATGCATAACCATGGTTTTTCATTGAAAGATATAGTTTTTCTCTAAGTTCATTCAAGTTACTTGATGGTACAGCAACGAACACAGAGTATTCTTCAGGAGGGTATTTTTCTGTAATACCTTCTAAAGCGACTACGGGCTTTCCCATGTAGCTATTATCTTTTATGTACTCTTCATTTACAGCAAATACTACCACTTCATAATCTGAGTCATACGTGAAATATTCATAAGCGATAGCTGCAAATTCACCTGCGCCAACTAAAATCAGTTTTTTATTGCCACTTTTCATTTTATGTATTCCTTATAATCCCGAGGAACTCTTGGTAATCCTTAATGTAGTCAATTTCATTATAATGATCGCTTGCTAATACCATTAAGACACAGTCTTCACTAAAGTTGTGCATTTCTCTCCAGTATATCCCTTCAATTAAAAGCCCTTCTTTTGCGGAGTTAAGATTGTATATTTCTTTATTATCTCCATCGTCCAGGACGAAGTCACAACTACCTTTAACGCAAATTACACATTGACTTAAATTTTTATGAGCGTGAAACCCTCTAGCTACGTCTTTCTTCGTGTCAAAAATGTAATAGATTCTCTTCACCTCAAATGGAATCGTATCCATAGATTCAACAGCCACCAAACTACCTCTGTCGTCACCAAAGTGCGGCAAGTCAATTAAATTATTCATTTTATATCCCGTAAGGTGTAATTAAATTTATTCATCAAATAATGTTTCAATTGCCCAATTTACGCTCTAATTATTCCCAAAATCAAGTTAGAAGTCAGTAAAAATCCAAAACCTCTTGCCATGCAAGGGGTTGAGTAAGATACACGCTACCGCCATTTTCTTGATGTTATCATCTATCTTGAACCGTATCCGCCCCATGATCCCACAGGCCGATGTTGCTAATGTTTGAAGTTCCAAGGCAGAAAGAAATCGATATCTGGCTCCGCTTTCGCCAGCTCTTTCATGCAGGGCAAGATTACGAAGCCCCTGGCCCCGCAAGGACTAAAGTAAGGTATACGTTACTTCAATTCGCTTTCTTTTGCTTTCTCTTAATACCTGTTTTAAAACTTTTCTCTGCCGTAAGTAAATTCAGAGCGATATGCCGAGCCACGGCTAAGTTCTCTCCCGCCTGTTAACGCCTAATACTACAGCTATCTCACGGAAAAATAATGAACATTCCCGCCAATAAAGGCTTGCCAGAACCTTCAAAAGGTACTCTGAATCCATCGCACACATCACCCTTTTGTGCTTCACACTGAGGAATCCCCTGATGATTTTTATAAAAATCATCAATTTAAGCTGGATGCACATCTTGCCATGTGATCAAATAGTTCTGCTAAAAATCAACTGACCAGACAGCAAGATGTGCGAACTCAATAACCTACACGATTCTCTTTACCAATTCTGCCCTGAACTACACTTAAAGCGGCTTAATAGCTTGATGTTAGCTTGTCGTGCTTTGCTCGACAGCAAGACACTGACGCTCACTGAACTTGGCCGTAATTATCATTCCCATCGTTCTGGCTATGGTCGATGTTGACGAAATGCCATGACTAAAATCATCGAATCGCTTCAAAAAATTCAGTCGAGCTTGACCGTAAAGACTGATCGCTTTCCAGTCATCTTGACCAGAAAGTACAGCACAAATTTTTAACAGAATGATATCGGTTAACTTGTACTCAACTTTGCCTTTTTGTCGATAAACAGGGATAAAGAAAAAGCACCTTCAAATAATCATCTCAAGGTTAATGATTTGTGAAAGTTAACATTAATTCCACTCATGCGCTCGCCCTGACCACGAACCCTTTAAACATGGGCACGTACGTGATTTTTCCCTGATAAGGTCACACTTATTATGTCAATAGGGCTTGGTGAACACTTACTCAGATTTAGTTAACTCGATTTGTGCAACAAAGCCGATTGTAAACTATTGGATCCTAATTAATCCTCCCAGTCTTTCTTGCAAATCCGTCAACGAAACCCCGAAGAATATATTTAAAGCGCTGAATCCCATTGTCCAACAAAAAAGGATAAAAGATTAATTTGAAAACAGCCTTTATAATTCCAGAATATTTCCAGTATATAGGAGTATAACTTCTACTAAAAAGTAAAATTACATTCCTAACTTGATAATAATTTCGTATAGGAGTAGAAACAGAAACGGATAAAACACCAAAAAGTTTAACTTTACCTTCGCCCAACTTATGAGGGAGGAGACAACTTTCATTCTTAATAATTAAAAAGTCATGGCTCCTAATCCTCCAACAATATTCACTATCCACAGCGTCGATAAACAGTCCATCATCCATCCCCCCTACTAGTTCGTATATTTTCTTGGGAATTAAACTACCTGAACTTAATGTGCTTTCTACGGATATATATGGTGTATTACCAATCCTTTCCCCCCTCTTTAATCTAGCTTTATTCAGTTGACTAGTGTCTTTGTCGAAATCTTGTGGGCCAACCAAACCTACCCTGTAGCCTTTGTCAGTTAATTCTTCGTAAGTGGATAAAAGCTTATGAACTAAAGTTTCACCAGGGATACTGTCCTGATCCATTTGCAATACAAAATCTGCATGATGCTCAAATGCCCATTTCATGCCAATACTTTGTGCTTTTGCTATACCTAAATTCTCTCCAAAATTAAAAACTTTAACTTTAGAATCAGAAAATCTTATTTCCTCAAAGGAATTATTACAGACTAACACCATATCTGTTTGTGCCTTCAGTCGTGACACAGACCTACGTAACTTGTCCAGTTCAGGGTTATATGTAACCAAAATAGTATATACTTTACTCATTTTCTCAGTGTAATAAACATAAAATAGGAAATCATAAACAATGGAGGAAATATCATAAATATCGAAAAAAAGTAGCCCACTGCCATACCTGATGGGTCTTGGTTCAAATTATTTGCAGCCATCACCAACAAAACATAAAATGACATGTTCACCAAGTTAAAATTGGTGTGCTTGTATAAATAATTCCTAATAAAACTAGTGAACACTCCCATTAAGAAAGAAAACATCACTGCCCCCCAATATCCAAAATAAAATAAACCAAAAGTATTATGTCTATCATTTGGGCCAGTCAAAACGCCTAATTCTGGATAATGATGCTGAAAAGCTAGTAATCCGTGGTTTACTGGCAGTTCGCTCCAACTAACAATTCTCAAAGCTCCTAATATATCTCGAAAAAGAGCTACAATCCCATTTGCATCAGCAAAGCTCAGCAATATATCATCAGGATATGTCATGTAGAAGATTTGTCCTGTATGTACAAATCGCATGGCAATAGCAGTGAAAATCCTTAAATAGTTATCGATACCAGCTTGTACAAAAACCGTAAGCACTGCGGTTGGAAACACCAACATCAAAATAAAAAAGAGCAGTTTATTCGTCTTTTTCTCGATTTTTTGACTATCAAATTTGCGTCTAGAATAATACAGCATCAATGATAAAACAAACATCATAACAATTAGGGCTCCTTTTGAACCACTTACTATAGCGACAAAGATATAAAATAGGAAAACCGACTTATGAAGTACTCTCGGAAGATTTAAGGAATCTTTGAATATTAAGCAATAAGATGAAATAACTAAAGATATCGTAGAGGTTACGTATATAATCCTACCAAATATACCAAACCCACTCCCACCACTAAATATTTCCAAACGTGATTCCATGAAAATTGGCAATCCATTGTAGTAGTATACAACTATTTGCGAAACAAAAAACAATATGGATGAAAGTAGATACAAGTATCCGGATATCCCTCTTGCTAAATATCCGCTAGAACTTGTTTTAATCTTTTTCGTGTTTGGCATGCTAAAGGTGTTTAACCCCACAAAAAAGGCCAACTGAGTAAGCATAAACGACGAGAAGTAGTGGTATTTAATTAATCCAAAGTAATATAAATATAGAACAACACTATAACCAGCCGCCCCCATCAGAAAGTTAAAGAACAACGGATCGAAGATGGAATATATTTGTTTACGAACGAATAAATATGTAATTATGTAACTAATAATAAGGAAGGCGAATTCAACATCTAAGATAACGAAGTAACGCGAGTGAAATACTAAATTATTCAAAATAATAGTCAGAAGAGAAGAACATAAAGTATAAAATAGGTAAAGTGAAGATTAAGATAATATGCAGCATATGGCTTTTTTAAAAAATATTGATACGAAAGCACCTAAAGAACATACT
>NZ_JAAZTU010000053.1 GCF_012395185.1 Vibrio aestuarianus | reverse complement strand
GAAGATCTGCAATGAAATTGCACACAAATTAAATACGCGCCCACGCAAAAGACTTGGGTATAGAACACCAACGGAGTATATTCATGCGCATCTGTAGAAAGTGTCGCACTTCAAACTTGATACTAAGTAAATGTTTACAGCCGTGCTTGAAAATCGTGATACTTTTTGTATCTAAAATTTCTAGAGTCTTTAAAACAAGGTGGTAAACCTGTAGGAAAGACATCTCCCCCTAGAAAGACCATAATTTCTGATAAGTATTCGTTTACCCTTAACCAGGAATTTCTAAATGATTCGATAATTTCTTCGTCGTAACCTTCGATATGCCACTCACGAACCAAAGCTAGAGCCTGAACTTCATCAGGTGCCAATGCCTGCATTAGAGTAGGATTACTTTTAGACATTTTAATAAATCGCTCAATTGCTAGATCACTATCTTCAAAAGGGTCTACATAAAAGCCAAATTGCATCTTGATCGTATACCCACGAATTGAGGCTACAAACGCCTTACTTTTAGGCTTTAACATTGATTTATGAACTATATGATTGCGATGACGAATTATCTGAGAGAAAAGAAAATCTTCCTTTTCTAATGATTTCCTTATTGGCTTATGCCAAGCAGGAAAACCTTCATGGTTCTGAAGTGCCATTGCAATCATGTCAGGTATTTCTCTCAAAGATCGAATAAATGCATTCATTGAATACCTTAAAGCATCAGCATTATGGTAGTGCTCTTCAATCTGATGAAGATACCAATGACTTTCATCCCACCGATCTAAGGCAGCTTCTATTTTTTTATGTACACAACTCATTCAATTTACCTAACGCCGCATTAAGTGGTGAGCGACGCTAAACACCAATATCTCGGCAAACCACTTAAATCACAAAACTGAATTTACACTAAAAACACCAAGCGTTGCGAATCCGTCTTAAATGCTTTGTTATGCAAATTCAATAAGATAAACATAAATTTACACCAAATTTGATTAAGAAAACAGTCGAAATATTGGTTAAGTGAACCAAGAATCAGCCCAAGCCCTAACCGTGACAAATAAGCCGCCAAAACAAAGCACACCTTTCAGCAACAAACCAAGCCTTTGAACCAGAAAAATTCAACGAGCAAAATATTCAGCGAACTCGACACTCTCGATTGGCTTGCCCTCTCTACACTTTGCGCCCGCTAAATTCACGACGCGCCAACGCGAAAAGCAATTGAGGCAAACAAAGAATCTTGTCTGTTTTACGGGTTAAGTTGACCACGAATTTGAAGCCGAAAATGTTCACTTGCCGACAACATAAAACGAATGGCCGGAGAAATCCCAAAGATTAAACCCCTAAATTTACCTGAGTTGCATAACGCCGCATTAAGTGGTGAGCAACGCTAACACCAAAGCCTCGACAAACCACTTAAAACACAAAAACTGAATTTACACTAAAACCGCCAAGCGTTGCGAATCCGTCTTAAATGCCTAGTTAGCTGCTGCACTTTTGCTAGCAACTTACGCCAAAATGACTAATTTAAAACACATTATTGCTTTCAAACCGCAAAGTAAAACGGACAGCTGTGAAATTGAAACCTAACCCACGAAATGCTTCTGGCAAAGAAGAAATGACCGAGAAAATTACCATTCCTGAGCATGGTAATTTACAAAGAATTCTATCGAAAAAGTCCGCCATAGAGCACTCGAAAAAAATTTAGGGATTCATCAATTTCAACATCAAAGAAGCCGCGCCAACGAAGTTAACAAACACAACACTTCCCGTAAGCAGACTTCGTTAAGTTCAAACACTTCCCGAAAAGTGCCACTGGCGAGATAGTTAAGAACCGAGATTTATCCGGTGTGTAGCTAGAAAACCAAAAGCCTTTCCACCTTAAATTCACAGTTTTTCTTAACCCCAGCTAACGCCGCATTAAGTGGTGAACAACGCAACCACCCAAGCCCAAACCTTGCCACATTTAGCACTAAAGCTGACCTAAGCTGAAACTGCCAAGCGTTGAGAATCCGTCTTAAATGCTTTGTTATGTGACAACTCTTCGATTAGTGATCATCTCCTGAATAGACCCACATCGGCTCAGTTTGACCTGCTCGTTCAAAGCCGAGAGACTTATAAAATTCAACTGCCTTACCGTCTGCTGTGAGCATTTGTTGATGAAATGAATGATATTTTGTTTGCATCAATTCCATCATTTTTCGTCCGACACCCTGACCTTGAAAATCAGGATGAACAAGCATATGCGGATAGTAAACAACCAGATACCCGTCAGAAATTGCATTACCTATACCGACAAGCTTCTTATCAATGCGTGCTGTCACTAGGCTATCGGAGTTAATCAGAGCTGGTAGTAACTTTTCAGGAACCTCAGCCGAAGACCAACCATTTGATTTATAAAGATTAACAACTTCTGATTGCTCAATATCCTTTTCAAATTGTACTAATACTTCCATTTTGACCTCCTGTCACATAACGCTGCGTTAAGTGGTGAGCAACGCGACCACAATCCTAAACCATTGCGCCTTAAACACAAAACTCAACCTAGAGCCGAAACTCCCAAGCGTTGGGAATCCGTCTTAAACGCCTAGTTAGCTGCTGCACTTTCGCTAGCAAATCACGCCAAAATGCCAAATTTGAAACACATTATTGCTTTCAAATGACAAAGTAAAACAGACAGCTGTGAAATTAAAGCCTAATCCACGAAATGCGCTTGGCAAAGAAGAAATGGCCGAGGAAATCCCCATTCCTGAGCATGGTAATTTGCAAAGAATTCTATCGGAAAAGCCAACGACAGAGCACACGAAACGAATTTAAGAATGCATAAATTTCAACACCAAAGAAGCCGCGCCAACGAACTTAACAAACACAACACTTCCCGTAAGCAGACTTCGTTGAGTTCAAACACTTCCCGAAAAGTGCCACTGGCGAGATAGTTGAGAAGCTGAGATTTGTCCGGTGTGTAGCTAGGAAACCGAAAGCCTTTCCACCCTAAATTCACCGTTTTTCTTAACCCCAGCTAACGCTGCGTTAAGTGGTGAGCAACGCGACCACAATCCTAAACCATTGCACCTTAAACACAAAACTCAACCTAGAGCCGAAACTCCCAAGCGTTGGGAATCCGTCTTAAACGCCTAGTTAGCTGCTGCACTTTCGCTAGCAAATTACGCCAAAATGCCTAATTTGAAAAACATTATTGCTTTCAAGCGGCAAAGTAAAACGGACAGCTGTGAAATTAAAACCCAATCCACGAAATGCGCTTGGCAAAGAAGAAATGACCGAGAAAATTACCATTCCTGAGCTCGGTAATTTACAAAGAATTCTATCGAAAAGCCAACAATAGAGCACACGCAACGAGTTTAGGCATTCATGAATTTCAACAGCAAAGAAGCCGCGCCAACGAACTTAACAAACACAACTCTTCCCGTAAGCAGACTTTGTTAAGTTCAAACACTTCCCGAAAAGTGCCACTGGCGAGATAGTTGAAAAGCTGAGATTTGTCTGGTGTGTAGCTAGAAAACCCAAAGCCTTTCCACCCTAAATTCACCGTTTTTCTTAACCCCAGCTAACGCTGCGTTAAGTGGTGAGCAACGCGACCACAATCCTAAACCATTGCGCCTTAAACACAAAACTCAACCTAGAGCCGAAACTCCCTAGCGTTGGGAATCCGTCTTAAACGCCTAGTTAGCTGCTGCACTTTAGCCGGAGATTGACTACCCAACGGCCTAATTTAAAACACATTATTGCTTTCAAACGACAAAGTAAAACGGACAATTTAGAAACTAAAACCTAATCCACGAAACGCACTTGGCAAAGAAGAAATAACAGGAAAACTTGACGAGCTTCTAGGACTTAAATTTACAAAGAATTCTTTCGAAGAAGCCAACGGCCAAGTGCGCAAAACCCATTTAGGCGCGAAAGAGCTTCAAAACCAAAGAAGCCACACCAAAGAAATAAACAAACACACCACTTCCCGTAAGAAGACTTCGGTTAGTTCAAGCACTTCACGAACAGTGCCACTGGCGAGATACATGGAAAAGTGCTGACTTTCAGGTGTAAAGCTAGAGCCTCAGACTAAGAAAAATAAACACGTAATTTTATGATTTCTCTTAACCTCAGCTAACGCCGCGTTAAGTGGTGAGCAACGCGACCACAGTCCTAAACCATTGCACCTTAAACACAAAACTCAACCTAGACCCGAAACTCCCAAGCGTTGGGAATCCGTCTTAAACGCCTAGTTAGCTGCTGCACTTTCGCTAGCAAATTACGCCAAAATGCCTAATTTGAAACACATTATTGCTTTCAAACGGCAAAGTAAAACGGACAGCTGTGAAATTAAAACCCAATCCACGAAATGCGCTTGGCAAAGAAGAAATGACCGAGAAAATTACCATTCCTGAGCATGGTAATTTGCAAAGAATTCTATCGAAAAAGCCAACGACAAAGCACACAAAACGAATTTAGGCATTTATGAATTTCAACAACAAAGAAGCCACGCCAACGAACTTAACAAACACAAAACTTCCCGTAAGCAGACTTCGTTAAGTTCAAACACTTCCCGAAAAGTGCCACTGGCGAGATAGTTGAAAAGCTGAGATTTGTCCGGTGTGTAGCTAGAA
This sequence comes from Vibrio aestuarianus, assembly GCF_012395185.1. Taxonomy (GTDB): domain Bacteria; phylum Pseudomonadota; class Gammaproteobacteria; order Enterobacterales; family Vibrionaceae; genus Vibrio; species Vibrio aestuarianus. The sequence goes on along the minus strand of NZ_JAAZTU010000053.1, from coordinate 12,267 downwards.
AACCGAAAGCCTTTCCACCCTAAATTCACCGTTTTTCTTAACCCCAGCTAACGCCCAATTAAGTGGTGAACAACGCACTGGCCAAGCCGCTGCATTGCACCATAAAACACTTTACTCAACGCATAGTAAAACTGCCACGCGTTGAGAATCCACTTGAATTGCTTGTTATGTGAATTTTACCGTGAATTCAAAGTAAACCACCGTAGAAATAAAGAGATTTGAATAAGTTACGTAAAAAACGATGCTGACCAAAACCTAAATTTCACAGCGCTCTGAGCCAAAGAGAGCCACTTGCAGAATCAACAACAAAGAAAGCGCCCTTTCAGCCACAACAAAACCTTTTACTTCACCAGACTTTCAGAGCTGAACTTCAGCAAGAGAGTCAGTCAAAAAGACATTTCAATTAAAGCGATTTGAAACCGACGAATCTCAACACAAACCAGATCCAAAACTTAATTGAGGCAACCCAAGAACCTTGAAAACGATAAATCTCAGATTGTTCAAGAATCCATTTTGACAAGCCAACTTGCCGAAAACACGGAGCGAATTCTCAATAAAATCGTAGAATTAACCTCAAAAACTCATCAAACACATAACGCTATCTATACTGCTATTTGCCTACTTTTATTTTATTCCTTCGCCATCTATCACACCATCAAATTAGTCTAAAATTTGTATAAAAATATTTATATTCAGTTAATTACAATATTGAACAACATGAAGAAGATCGCATTAGACGGATTTTTGTAACTTAGCCAATTGACTAGTAAGAAAAGCATACTACTGTATATACATACATGCCATTGAACTAAAGGATTGCAATGAAATCACAATTCATCTTAAGTATAAAAGAGTATATGCAAGCACGCCATTATGCGAATAAAACAATCGAGGCTTACTTACATTGGATTACTCGATACATTGTTTACCACGATAAAATACACCCGATGAAAATGGGAGACAATGAGGTAGAAGCCTTTTTGACTAATTTAGCTGTTAAAGGAAAAGTTGCAGCTAAAACTCAAGCTCTAGCGCTAAACTCATTACACTTTTTGTACCGTGAGATAATAAAAGAACCGCTTTCTATTAACATGAACTTTAAAAAGTCACAATTAGATAGAAAATTACCCGTGGTGATGACTAGAGATGAAACAAAACGATTTCTAGAACACATAGACCCACGTTATCAGCTACCAATCAAACTACTATACGGATCAGGGCTAAGGCTTATGGAATGTGTTAGATTACGTATACAAGATATTGATTATGACTACGGTGCAGTGAGAATTTGGCAAGGAAAAGGTGGGAAAAACCGAACCGTTACACTAGCTAAGGAGCTCTACCCTCAGCTAAAAGAGCAGCAAGCCTTAGCAAAAAGATACTATGATAAAGATATGCAAACAAAAGGATATGGTGGTGTATGGCTTTCAAATGCACTCAGTGAAAAGTATCCCCATGCTGCTTATGAATTCAATTGGCATTACCTGTTTCCCTCACATTTAATTTCTCTCGATAAAGAGACAGGTTTAAAACGTAGACAGCACATCAACGAATCGGCAGTACAGCGCGCGGTTAGAAAGACTGCACGTGATGCAGAAATTAAAAAAAGTATTTCATGCCATACCCTAAGGCACAGTTTTGCTACACATCTCCTTGAATCAGGAGCCGATATTAGGACTGTTCAAGAACAACTTGGGCATAGCGATGTGAAAACCACCCAAATTTATACACATGTATTGGATAGAGGTGCAAATGGAGTACTAAGCCCACTATCTCGGTTATAAAATCAATGACAAAATATGAAATGTCGATAAAGAAAAAAGGAGAGCAAATGCTCTCCTTTTTCTTAAACCTGACTGCTAATTAAAGAGCAGCTTTCGCTTTTTCAACTAGAACTGCAAATGCAGCTTTGTCGAATACCGCGATATCGGCAAGGATCTTACGATCGATCTCGATAGATGCTTTCTTAAGACCGTTAATGAAACGGCTGTAAGATAGACCATTCTGGCGAGATGCAGCGTTGATACGCGCAATCCATAGCTGACGGAACTGACGCTTTTTAGTGCGACGGTCACGGTAAGCGTATTGACCAGCTTTGGTAACTGCTTGGAAAGCTACGCGGTAAACACGTGAACGTGCTCCGTAGTAACCTTTAGCTTGTTTTAGAACTTTCTTATGACGTGCACGAGCTTGTACACCACGTTTTACGCGAGGCATTATGCTTCTCCTAAACTAAACGATAAATAAACTAAAAAGAATTAAGCGTATGGCAACATACGGATAACTGCAGCCACTTCACATTTAGGAAGGATTGCATTTGGACGTAGTTGACGCTTGTTCTTAGTAGTACGCTTAGTCAAGATGTGACGTTTTGTAGCGTGCTTGTACTTAATACCACCAGCAGTTTTCTTGAAACGCTTAGCAGCACCTTTGTTGGTTTTCATCTTAGGCATGATGAATAACTCCGCATTGTAGTAGTTTAATAACAATGTAATTAGGGCGAATAAAACCTTGCCGTTTTTCAACAGCAAGGTTTTATTACTTGTCAGCCGTTAATTACTTCTTTTTAGGGGCAAGCATCATGATCATCTGACGTGCTTCAATTCGACTCGGGAAAGATTCTACTACTGCTAAATCAGCGGTATCTTCTTTCAAACGATGAAGAACATCAACACCGATGTCTTGGTGCGCCATCTCTCGGCCACGGAAGCGAATAGTAACTTTCACTTTGTTGCCTTCTTCAAGGAAACGCGTCAGGTTGCGTAGTTTTACCTGATAGTCTCCAATATCAGTCCCAGGACGGAATTTAATTTCCTTAATCTGGATCTGCTTTTGCTTCTTCTTCTGCTCTTTAGCAGACTTGCTCTTTTCAAAGAGGAACTTGCCATAGTCCATCACACGACAAACTGGTGGCTCGGCGTTAGGGCTGATCTCTACAAGATCCATACCAGCTTCTACAGCAGCTTCAAGTGCTTCGTTGATTGATACAACACCAACGGGTTCACCATCTGCGCCAGTTAAACGAACTTCACGAACGCCACGAATTTCACCGTTTAAACGGTGCTGGTTTGGTTTGGCCGGCTGTTGGCCACGTCTTCCGCCTTTAATAGTTTATTCCTCCAGATTGAGCTTACGGCTCGAAACTTCGGCTTGGATGTATGAAATTAAATCATCCACTTTAAACTTGCCTAAGTCCTTACCCCTACGAGTACGTACTGCGATTTCGCCAGCTTCCATCTCTTGGTCGCCACAAACCAGCATATACGGTACACGTTTCAAAGTGTGTTCGCGGATTTTAAAGCCAATCTTCTCATTTCTCAAGTCTGCTTTAGCTCTAATTCCACATTTTTGTAGTTTTTGCGCTACTTCTTGAGCATAAACTGCCTGTTTGTCAGTTATGTTCATAATAACGGCTTGTTCAGGTGCCAACCACGTAGGGAAGAAACCTGCATATTCTTCAATTAGAATACCAATGAAGCGCTCTAACGAGCCAAGGATCGCTCGGTGAATCATCACAGGAACTAATCGCTCATTGTTCTCACCAACATAGGTTGCACCTAAACGAGTTGGTAAGTTGAAATCAAGCTGTACTGTACCACATTGCCACGCGCGATCTAAGCAATCATGCAAAGTAAATTCGATTTTAGGACCATAGAAAGCACCTTCGCCTTCTTGAATCTCATATTCGATGCCCATAGCTTCAAGAGATAACTTCAGAGCTTCTTCTGATTTGTCCCAAATTTCGTCACTACCTACACGCTTTTCAGGGCGAGTTGATAACTTCACAACAATATTGTCAAAACCAAAGGTTGTGTAAGTATCGTAGACCATTTTAATACAAGAAGTGACTTCTTGTTGAATTTGGTCTTCTGTACAGAAAATATGAGCATCATCTTGTGTGAAACCACGAACACGCATAATTCCGTGTAGTGAACCTGACGGTTCATTACGGTGACACGAACCAAACTCAGCCATACGTAGTGGCAAGTCACGGTAAGATTTTAGACCTTGATTAAAAATCTGAACATGGCCTGGGCAGTTCATTGGCTTGATTGCATATTCACGATTCTCTGAAGAAGTTGTAAACATGGCATCAGCGTACTTATCCCAGTGACCAGAACGTTCCCAAAGCACGCGGTCCATCATCAACGGACCTTTCACTTCTTGGTAATCATACTCGCTCAGTTTTTGACGAATAAATACTTCAAGATCACGGAAAATTGACCAACCATTATGATGCCAGAACACCATGCCAGGTGCTTCTTGTTGCATGTGGAATAGGTCTAAGTGCTTACCAATTTTACGATGGTCACGTTTAGCTGCTTCTTCTAAACGCGTTAAATGCGCTTGCAGCGCTTTCTTATCGTGGAAAGCAGTACCGTAGATACGTTGCAGCATTTTGTTGTCGCTGTTACCGCGCCAATATGCACCAGCAACACTCAATAATGTAAAGTGTTGGCAAAAGCTCATATTTGGTACGTGTGGACCACGACACATATCTATGTATTCTTCATGATGATAAAGACCTGGTCGATCATCACGAGATACATTTTCATCCAAAATTTCAATTTTGTATGTTTCACCGCGAGCTTCAAAAGCATCACGAGCTTCCTGCCAACTGACTTTCTTTTTAACGACTTGATATTTCGTCTTAGCCAACTCTTTCATGCGCTTTTCGATCTGTTCTAAATCGTCTTGCGTTAAAGATTGCTCAAGGTCGATGTCATAGTAAAAGCCGCTATCGATCGTCGGGCCAATCGCCATTTTCGCTTGTGGGTAAAGTTGCTTTAATGCATGACCTAGCAAGTGTGCGCAAGAGTGACGCACAATTTCTAAACCATCAACTTCATCTTTAGCAGTAATGATTTCAAGGCTGGCATCGTTTTCGATAAGGTCGCATGCATCAACACGCACCCCATCAACACGACCTGCAATGGTTGCTTTCGCAAGACCTGGGCCAATTGAAGCTGCAACTTCCATTGTAGATATAGGGTTATCGAAATGACGCTGACTGCCGTCAGGAAGAGTAATAATAGGCATGTTATATCCTTACAGTGGTGTTGCATACCAAGCAACACATGTTTATTTGAATGGAAAATAAGTCATCAAAGATCAATCGGTAACACGAATACCGGAACTTCAATGAAGTGAGGATTTTAACTAGCTCACACTAGCGATGTAAAGCGCGAATAGTCCAAATAAAAAGAAAAAGCCCACGGCACTAACCATGGGCTTAGTAATTACACTATGAATTACGCTTCGCTGCGACGTGGGCGACTAGCACCACCAGTACTGCTGCCATTACCGTGACCACGTTCGCCACGGAAGTTACCACGGTGGTCACCACCACGGTTGCGATCAAAACGACGCTCACCATCGCGGCCAGAAACAGCACCACCTTCACGGTTACCACGGAAGCCACCTTCACGACCACCACGACCAGCGCTTGCACCAGCTTCACGGTTGCGGAAACCGCCATTGCCGCCTTCACGACGAGCACCGTTACCACCTTCACGACGGCCACGAGACTCACGGAAATCATCAAAATCACAAACCACTGCGCCCACTTCTTTTTGGCGAATACGTAGCTTGCGCAGTTTACCTGTCACGTCTGATGACATCGCTTTTGGAAGTTGAACGAATGTATGACCTTGCGCTAGCTTAATCGCACCGATAGAGCCTTTGGTTAAACCAAGCTCGTTCGCTAATGCGCCAACGATGTCTTTAACTTGAACGCCTTGCTCACGGCCAACTTGAAGTTGGTAAGTATCCCAATCTGTATTTGAGGTACCGTATTCACGACGGCTGCCTTCGCGGCCACCTTCACGACGATCACCACCTTCTTTACGATCACGGCGACGCGTTTTTTCACGCTCAATCGCTTCAATCATTGGGTCAGCACCTACGTAGAACAGAGGGCGCTTACCTTGTTGGCGTTTAAGTAAAATAGCAGCTAAAGTCGCAGCATCAATTTCTAAGCTTTCTTGTAGCTTTTCAATCAACTCAGCAAATTTGTCTAACGCTGTGTGACCTTTTTCAGCTTCTAGTTCTGCGCCTAATTTGACAAGACGAGACTCAGCTACTTTGTCACGCAGTGGCAGTTGAATTTCTTCCATTGAAGAACGTGTAACACGCTCGATAGTGCGAAGCATACGAATTTGGTTAGTACGAACAAGAAGGATCGCCTTACCTTTACGTCCAGCACGACCAGTACGACCGATTCGGTGAATGTATGACTCAACGTCAAATGGAATATCGTAGTTAAATACGTGTGTAATACGAGGCACATCAAGACCACGCGCTACAACGTCGGTTGCTACAAGAATATCAATCACACCTTGTTTGATATGATCAACAGTACGTTCACGCAATGACTGAGGAATATCACCGTGGAGTGCTGCCGCTTTAAAGCCACGTGCAGACAACCAGTCAGCCAAACGCTCAGTATCTTGGCGAGTACGTACGAATACGATTGAAGCATCGGTCTCTTCTGTTTCAAGAAGACGAGACATTGCTTCGTCTTTCTCTACGCCTTTCACTACCCAGTATTGCTGCTCTACTTTTGCAACAGTTTGGTTTGAACCAGCAACGTCAACACGCGCAGGATCACGTAGGTAGCGATCAACAATAGTCTTAACCATTGGTGGCATAGTCGCAGAGAACAATACACGCTGAGCTGTGTCAGGTGCTTGTTCCATGATCCACGTTACATCATCAACGAAGCCCATTTTTAACATTTCGTCAGCTTCATCTAGAACGAATGTGTGGCATTCGTCTAAGTGTAGACGGTCACGAGTGATCAAATCTTTTACACGACCAGGAGTACCAACCACAATGTGAGCACCTGATTTAAGTGCACGCATTTGATCAACAATAGAAGCACCACCGTAGATCTCAAGAACTTTGAGACCTTGAATTTTCTGGCCAAGGTTTTTGATTTCTGCGGCAACTTGAATGGCTAGCTCACGAGTAGGAGCCATCACAATCGCTTGTGGTTTGTACTGAGAAAGATTTAGCTTATTTAATAGAGGCAGAGAAAACGCAGCCGTTTTACCTGTACCTGTTTGTGCTTTACCTAGCGCATCTTTACCTTCGAGAAGGAAAGGAATAGCTGCTGCTTGAATAGGTGTTGGAGAAACGAATCCCATTTCATTTAAAGCTGATAGAATTGAGTCGTTCAGGGCTAATTCACTGAATTGAATTACAGAGTCTTGCATGGAGATCCCACTAGATTAATTAACAAAAGGTCCCACGAGCTCTACCAATTCCAATACCGATCCAATAAAAGAGCTGAGTTCCGTTCAGATGCGGATAAGTCTTAAAACGCATCAAGCCGCTAGGGACATATAAGGGACGCGGATTATTCCCTAAAAGCATAAAAAAAGCCAGTAAAAATTGAATTACATCACATATTTCTCTCATAAACACCATTTCAGCATATAAATTCACCGAAAATTGATGAAAATTTGCGTCATGGTAAAACGATGAGGATACAGGTTGGCAAAAATAGCGCTTTCGGTAGTAATCATCCCTCTCAATGATTATAGTGTGCTTAATCACATTCGTTAGAAAAAGACACATGTTTCAAGATAATCCACTACTCGCTCAGCTCAAACAACAAATCCAAGAAAACCTGCCCAAAAAAGAAGGCACGATCAAAGCGACAGATAAAGGCTTTGGCTTTTTAGAGGTCGACAGCAAAAAAAGCTTCTTTATTCCGCCTCCATACATGAAAAAGTGTCTTCACGGCGATAAAGTGATCGCTATCATTCGCACTGAGAATGAAAAAGAAGTAGCAGAGCCTCAAGAGTTGGTAGAACAGTCTCTAACACGATTTATCGGCCGCGTGAAACTATTGAAAGGAAAATTGCACGTTACGCCTGATCTTCCTCAGTTAAAGAAACTCTCTTTAAAAGCGAAAGTACAAAAAGGACTCAATCCTGAACATTTTGCTGAAAATGATTGGGTGGTAGCACAACTTACTCGCCATCCTTTAAAGGATGATAGTGGGTTCTTTGTTGAGATCACTCAGAAAATCACAGATGCAAACGATAAAATTGCTCCTTGGTGGGTAACATTGGCTGAAAATGATCTCCCCAACAGTGAGCCGGAAGGTATTGATCACTGGGAGATAAAAGATGACGCAGATCTAGAGCGCATCGATATGACGCATATTCCTTTCGTGACAATCGATGGTGCTTCAACGAAAGATATGGATGATGCACTTTATGCTCAGAAAACTGAAAACGGTGATTTCAAACTAACCATCGCAATTGCCGACCCAACGGCCTACATCGCTCCCGAAGATGAAATGGATAAAGTTGCTCGTGAGCGAGGCTTCACTATTTATCTACCGGGCCGCAACATTCCAATGCTTCCGCGCGATTTAGCCGATGAGCTATGCTCTTTGATGGAAAATGAAATCCGCCCAGCCCTTTGCTGTAGTGTGACCGTTACTAAAGATGGTGTGATTGGTGATGACATCCACTTCTTTGCAGCCAATATTAAATCACACGCTCGATTAGTGTATGACCACCTATCCGATTGGTTAGAGAATGGTCACTCTGACGATTGGCAACCTAGCGAAGAGATCGCGACCGTTGTACGTGCACTTTATGACTTCTCTTTGGCTCGCGTACAATGGCGCGAGACTCACGCTGTTGTTTTCCCAGATCGCCCAGATTACCGATTTGAACTCAGTGAAGATAATGACGTGATTGCTATCCATGCTGATATGCGTCGTTCCGCAAATCGTTTGGTTGAAGAGGCAATGATCACCGCTAACATTTGTGCAGGTAAAACGCTGCGAGATAGCTTCGGACAAGGCGTTTTCAATACACATGCTGGCTTTAAACCTGAGAAAATCGCGGATGTGGTTGAAATGGTCAACCCAACGGGTGAACTTGAATTCAACGCAGAGAACCTTACGGCCCTTGAAGGATTTGCTGCGGTACGTCGCTGGCTATGCAAACAAGAGACTAGCTACTTAGATAACCGTATACGTAAATGCCAAGCATACAGTGAAATTGGTAATCAACCCCTACCTCACTATGCGATGGGTTTAGATATCTACGCAACTTGGACATCTCCAATTCGTAAATATGGCGATATGATCAACCATCGTATGTTGAAGGCGCATATTCTTGGCAAAGAGCCAATACAAAGACCCGATGAAACCGTGGGTGAAGAGCTCGCATTGCATCGTAAACATCACAATATGGCAGAACGTAATGTTGGCGATTGGCTGTATGTGCGTACTCTTGCGGATGAACCAAGTAAAGGAACCAAATTTACTGCAGAAATTTTCGATATTAATCGCGCTGGTATGCGTGTACGCCTTGTTGAAAACGGCGCTGCAGCCTTCATTCCTGGTTCTCTAATTCTCAACAATAAAGAGCGTCTAGAATGTAATAACGATAACGGCACGGTTCTGGTTGATAAAGAAGTGGTCTTTAAGTTGGGCGACACTTTAGAAGTGGTTTTAGCAGAGGTAAACCAAGAAAATCGTAGCCTAGTTGCCAAACCGACACAAATTTTCGCTGATGCGCCTGTTGCTACTGAACCTTCAGATTCTGTACCTGAAGCTAATGAGCAACAAACAGCTAAGTAACACGTTTCACTTAAATCAGAAAAAGGCATTCTTCGGGGTGCCTTTTTTACGATTAGTCACTCACAGAGCCTATAGATAATAAAAAAACCTAAACTTACCAAAAATATGACTTAGGATCTTTTTCAATTTCTCTGATTAAAGCGGTTAAATCATCGCTTTTCGGTAAATAGGGATAAGGCTGCCACGACTGCATATCTTGCTGACCATTGAGAATATGCTTCGCTGAACTATGGTCACTGGGAATGTATAAACCCCATTGCAGTTCTTCTCGAATTACTTTGGCAACAATGCTCGAATAATCAGAATGGGTTGAGTCTAACTTGTAATGATGTTTAATAAACTGTACCCCATCAGCGATAGGCTCAAAGCACGATTTCCCCAACTCCACAGGCAAACTTTGGTTACGGTTGTGGCAAACTAACTCTGCCCTTCGCTCCAATTGACGTTGTAACAAATTCACTACCGCCATATAAACCTCGATGAAAAGTGGATTACCTCGCTGACTATAACTGACTTACAGCATGAGGGGAGATAAAAAACTAACTCAACTCTCCCATTTCGATTTCCATTCACAAAAGTGTCATCTGTACGACATATTATAGCCGCTCAATTCATAACTATATTGGAGTCTTTATGTTTCGAGTCGCGCTTGCAGCACTACTCTCAACCTCTTTATTTACTCAGTTTGTCTTCGCAAGTGAAATCAATATTTCAGGCTCAACTTCGGTCGCTCGAATCATGGATGTATTTGCTGAAGACTACAATGCCAGTCACCCGGACACTTATATCGCGGTTCAAGGCGTGGGGTCGACCGCAGGTATCACACTATTGAAAAAAGGCGTTGCTTCGATAGGAATGAGTTCACGTTATCTCACAGAAAATGAACAAGATGACGCCATGACAACATTGCCTATCGCCTACGATGGATTAGCCGTTGTTGTGAATCGTTCAAATTCTGTTGAAAACCTCTCTAGACAGCAGTTGTATGACATCTATAAAGGTAAAATCACTAATTGGAAGCAAGTGGGTGGCAATGACCAAAAAATCGCGGTAGTAACACGTGAAGCTTCTTCGGGTTCTCGGTACAGCTTTGAAAGTCTGCTAGGGCTCACTAAAGTTATCAATGATCGCTTAGTTTCCGACATTAACCCTAATAACTTAGTCGTCAATAGCAACAGTATGGTTAAAACATTGGTAAACCATAACCCACAAGCGATTGGTTTTATTTCAACTGGCTCTGTGGACAAATCGATTAAAGCGATAAAATTTGAAGGTGTGGAAGCAACCGCTAAAAACATCACGAGCCATGAATACCAACTTTCACGACCATTTTTAGTTCTGTACTACCCACAAAAAATGACGGAGGAAGTGAAAGCGTTCATTTCATATCTAGGTTCAGACAAAGCCAATGCACTCATCGATGAATATGGTTACATTCCGTTGAACGCTCATAAATAACAACATCAACTTGTAGTTCAAATAGCAAAAAAGGAGAGCATAATGCTCTCCCCTTTTTTAAATTCATTCAAGATTAAAAATGCAGTTGAATTACCGAAGTAACAACGCACCCCGGTCTGCGCACACCTTCAATCTCGATTTTAATTTCTCGTTCAATCTCTAAGCCTTTTTTAATCGGCGTTACTTTTAATAAAGTACTTACCGCTCGAACGCGGTTACCAGACTTAACAGGATAAGGAAACCTTACTTGGTTCAGACCAACGTTGACCACCATTTTTGCCGTTGGGAACAGCAGTTTACTCGGATCAACGCTGTCAGTTAACTTAGGCAGTAAAGATAAGGTCAGAAAATCGTGCGCTATAGTTGTCTTGAACGGTGAATCTACCTCTGCTTTTTCAGGATCGGTGTGAATCCATTGCATATCTTCAGTGACTTGACCAAACTGGTTGATACGTTGTTGATCTACAGTCATCCAATCACCAGTATGAATCACATCGCCAATTTGAGCTTGTAGTTGGTTATAGAGCGTCTGCGCTTCTGGCTTTAATTGAATAGGTTCAGCAACGGGAATATCTTCATTAACCGCTGGCTGGTGAAAATCTCTAACCCAAGAAAACAACTGACGGCTATTTGTTCTATGTAAAAACTCCCCCCAATACTCTCGTACTGTAGGAGAAACCCAATGCATAAACTCAGATTGATACTTACTCATTGAATCACCGCGATGCTTAAAAAGATTCTCGACTTTCATCTAAACCTCAATGATTATCTAAAAATGATGGAATTTGCTAATTTTGAAGCAGTTCACAGTTATCTGCAAACATTTTCGAGCGCACACATGTTCCCTGAACACTAATAAATCATTATTTTTCAACAAAATAGCAATAAAACACTATTTTATTAGACTTATAAAAAATAGAGTAATTACCTGAAAAAATCAAATCAAAATGTATCTATAAAGACATCACCGCTGATGCTGACTCTTTCATTTGTACAGCAATTAGCCAAACAGAACAGACTTAATAAATTATTACTTTACAAGACACTAGCCAATAACTATGATTAGCGCCGTACGGAGAGATGGCTGAGTGGTCGAAAGCACCGGTCTTGAAAACCGGCAAGGGTTTGTAGCCCTTCTAGGGTTCAAATCCCTATCTCTCCGCCACATTCAAGAGATAACCCACTGGAAACAGTGGGTT
>NZ_JAAZTU010000052.1 GCF_012395185.1 Vibrio aestuarianus | reverse complement strand
GTAAATAACCATTAAATGCCTTTTTATTATTATCTTGATACGAAAACAAATCATGATCATAACTTTCAAAATCACACACCAGTTCATCACCCGAATTACATGAATCCTCTCTCCTATGTCGAATGAACTTATCAAATATAGAATTGAAATTTTCACGATAATGGCTATCTATATTGGCTGAGAACGCTAACGAGTCACCATTCAATATTTTTACTATATTATCTGCCACATCAACACTATTTATCACAATAGGTTTTAATGAATCAAACTCAAAGAATATGTGCTTTACTTTTATAGCAGGTATATTGAAACATAGAGCATCCAGAGTCGCGGTTCCGCCCCCCATAGGAAAACTGTCTACATAAATATCTGCGTTAGAATAAAAAACAGCAAGTTCTTCTTTTGGTACAACCCCAGGAAATCGAAGTTGTGGATGACTCCACAAATCTCCCCAACTCTTTTCCGTGTGTCGGCCAACTATAACAAAATAAGTTTTATCAGTTCTTTTTAAAACATCACTCACCATATCTCTATAGCTGTAACCATTAGTAACAAACCTATCTTGGCTGCCTATAGTCAATACAACCTTGCTATCTTCTGGAATATCTAGTTTAAGTTTCAAATCAATAGAAGAGTATTGTTTTTCTTCTAATGGAATTGGCAACAGCAGAGTATTTTTAATATTTCTTCTTTTCTTGCTAAAGATTAAACCATCTGTACTCATTTCAAATGAACCAGAGATAATTGAGCTTCCCACCCAATACAAATGGTCAGCATGATTGTATGTGTATATACTTCCTCGATGTTTAAACTGAGACAATGCTATTATAGGCAGAACATCATACATGTGATGATGCAAGATTATATATTCATAATGTTGAGCGTAGCCTGCCAGCTTTGATATTTTCTCTAGCGTATTTAAATCTGAAAGATTAATCAAACTGCAGTTTCTCTCCATCTTTAGGCAGAATTCTGGTATCTTTTCGTCACCTTGAGAGACCAATACTAAATCATGTTTCTCATTATAATTCGCCCTATTTTTAATAAAGTTCTCCACCACTCTAGTATGGCCACCAGTTATTGAGGCCTTAGTCATCACATGAAGAAAATTATTCCTTCTCGGTGTGCTTGGTTTCTTTATGCGAAAGCTCTCACCTAACAATTGTATAGTATCTTCAATAGGCTGATATCTAAAAACTCCACAGTGATTATTCGTGAGATAGTAGTTTACATTTAGTAAAAGTTGGACTTTCTGCTCAATATTCCTTTCTCTTTTAATCAAAGAAACCACTCTATCTACGAAGTTCAATCTCGCATTAAATATTCTCTTTTTCATTTTAAAATCTTTCGAAAGATATAACATATCACGATTAAATACAGTGTGTAATTTATGGCATATGCGTATGTTATGCCGACCAACCCAAATTCATCAATACATAATACTGATAAAATAACAAAGCTTGAGCTTCCCAGTATTTCTAAAAAAACAAAAGTTTTTGTCATGGCTTTTGCTATAGTTAAATATCCCAACAACCACGATGAAATTTTTATTACATCTCCTATCATCTGCCAAGCAAACAATTCTTTCATCGGTAAAAACTTTTCACTAAATGCAATAATTACAATATATTCTTTGAGCAAAAAAATCATAAGCGATAGAATAGTAACTATTGGAATAATTACTTTATACCCGTTGTATATTTCTAACTTTAGCTCCCGATCATTTTTAATTTCTGATAACCTTGGGAGATAATACACACTTAAGGATGTAGTTATAACCATCAGATACATTGATGAAATATACCATATTCCTTGCCAGTATCCCGCATCATCCCAACTTAGATTCTCTCCGATATAATTTCTTACTAGCAGATGACTCACTGGAACTGTAATAGCTGACGTAATGGCCATTATTGAATATTTTGAAAGATTGCGAAAGCTATCCTTATCAAACCCCTTTAAAAAGTATTCAATCTTGAACCATTCACTTTTCCTAACCAAATATAGTGTTATAAAAAATATCACAGATTGATTAATAACGAGTGCATATAACGCTCCCAGAAGATTGAGAGCAATAATCAAGCAAGATGTCAAAAGCAACGAAAAGACACTACTGCAAATGTTAACGAATATGTATTTTTTTATTTCCCTCTGCCCATTGAGTATACTCATCAGGACAGAGTTCAACGCAAATAAAAAAACTGTTGCGCCAAAAAGAATAAACACTGTGAAATATTGACTATCTTTAAGAATATTAACAGATAAAAAATCACTAAACGCAATAAGGAATATTGATATAAGCGAACTACATAGTACACTAATGACTATGCTTGTACTAAAAATATGTTGTTTGTTTCTTGTGTCTTTATGCTCAGCTGTATATTTCACTATTCCCTGATTTGTAGCACCATTGGAGAAGGTAGTTATGACACTTACAAAGTTCTGTAGTTGACCAATTACAGCCAAACCCGATGGACCAACATATATTGAAACAATTTTATTTATAACAAAGCCAGACGCTATCTTAATAACTGTAGATATTGCTGTTAAAAGTGATGTTTTAATTAAATTCATTTACTTTCTGAACCATTTTTATATCTCTTAGCATTCATCCTTACCTCAGAGCAAGATTACGAAGCCCCTTGCCCTGCAAGAACTAAAGAAAGGTACGCGTTACTTCGTCTTTGTAATAGGTACCACGAATCGTCTTGCCATCAATCGCTACAACATCGCCTTTGGTGACTTCATGGCAAGTCTTTCATCCACACAGAGAAACACCGCTGAAGCTGCTTTGCCGAGATCATATTCACCACTCGAGCTATGGTGTCATGAACAGGCACATCATTCCCAAAATCACCATACTGTTGTAACCATTCGAGGTTATCTTCGCCAAAATCTTCAATATCTTCCCCCCCCTCAGCGCCTGCGATAACCGCTGTCACCATTAGGAAAATGATATTAGTTAATGAATGTTCGACTTTCCAAGCTTGGCGCGGGTCGCTGATAACTGAAATATGCTCCAACAAGGCTCAATCCGTTCATGGTGATGGCATCGTTACTGTAAAAAACAATATATGATCACAGCTAAAATTGATCGTCAAATCGATCCAAAAATCATTGCGTTTTTTATGATACCGCTGTAGAAATGAGTGAGATGACGCCTTCACTCAGGCCTTATTCCACAAGGGTTTTTCATGATCTTGCCCTGTATACAGTTCAGTATTCTCACATAAATAAGGGGCATTTTTATCTTTTTCCGACAAAATGGTCGGTACACCTTCGAGGAGAGGCCACTCTATTGCTATACAGCTGTCTTGCCAGTTCAGCGACTTTTCCGCACCCGGATTGTAGTAATCTGTACATTTATAGACAAACTCAGCTTCGTCACTAGTTACATAAAAGCCATGAGCAAAGCCTTCAGGAACCCATAACTGGCGCTTATTATTGGCTGAAAGATAAACGCCAACCCACTGCCCAAAAGTTGCTGATCCAGCACGAATATCAACGGCCACATCGAAAACCTCTCCTGATATAACCCTAACGAGCTTACCTTGAGTATTTTCCGTTTGGTAATGTAAACCACGCAAAATACCCCTTTTAGATTTTGAGTGGTTGTCTTGAACAAAATTAACAGTTCGTCCAGCAACTAGCTCTTCAAATTTTTTTTGTTGCCAAGTTTCCATGAAAAAGCCACGTTCATCACCGAACACATCTGGCTCAATAATTTTCACATCTGGGATTTTGGTTTCAATAACGTTCATAAATGACTACTTATAAGCTTGAATGTTGCCTAAGGATACCTGCCAATCACTCGGCTTGATACCAAACTGCTGATCTATCTTTTCGCAATCGAGGCGTGAGTTGGCTGGACGTTTCGCTGGCGTCGGGTAGGCGGACGTGGGAATGGAAGACAGGTTCGGGGTTTGAGCTAACACCGATTTATTCTTGGCCGCTGCAAAAATCTGCTCTGCGAACTCATACCAACTCGCGTACGGCATGCCAGAGAAATGGTAAACACCCCACTGCGGCGCGCCTTCTTTCTCGATGTATTCAATCATAGTGATCAATGCACTTGCAATGTCACCGGCGTACGTTGGACCACCGATTTGATCGCCGACAATACTGAGCGCGTCGCGGTCTTGGCCTAGCCTCAACATGGTTTTGACAAAGTTGTTGCCGTGCTCACCAAACACCCACGCGGTACGCAAGATCAGATGCTCTGCACACGCCTTCGCAACTGCCTGCTCACCCGCCAGTTTGCTTTGCCCGTACACCCCTTGTGGACCAACAGTATCACTCTCTTGATAAGGCACCTCACCGGTACCATCGAACACGTAATCTGTAGAGATATGCAGCATCACCGCACCGCAACTTTCCGCCGCCTTAGCGAGATACATGGGTCCATCACGATTGATCGCAAAGGAGAGGTCCACTTCTTCTTCCGCTTTATCCACGGCGGTATGTGCCGCTGCATTAATGATATAGTCCGGCACAAAGTCTGACACGACTGAAACTACGGCCGCTTGATCGGTGATATCGAGCTGCTCTTTGTCAACCGTTAATACTTCTGCTTTGCCTTGCAGCTGTTTGACCAAACAGTGACCGACTTGTCCATTGCACCCTGTAATGAGTACTTTCATGTTGGCTCCCTACAGCTCTTTGACCAAGGACATCAAATAACGACCGTACTCATTTTTTAGCATGGGTGTGGCTAGGCGCTCGATATCTGCATTGCCTAGCCATCCTTGACGCCAAGCGATCTCTTCCAGACACGCTACTTTCAAACCTTGAACATGCTCAATGGTTTGAACAAATGAGGACGCCTCGTGCAAGCTTTCATGCGTGCCGGTATCAAGCCAAGCAAAACCACGACCGAGCAGTTCAACATTGAGAGAGCCATCGTTGAGGTACATCTCATTGATGGATGTGATTTCAAGTTCACCCCTGTCCGATGGTTTCACTTGCTTTGCAAATTCAACCACTCGATTATCATAGAAGTACAAGCCGGTTACGGCATAGTTTGATTTCGGCTTTGCGGGTTTTTCTTCGATCGAGACCGCTTTCATCTCTTCATCAAACTCGACGACGCCAAAGCGTTCAGGGTCTTTCACTTGGTAGCCAAACACGGTTGCGCCGCTTTTTCGTGACGCGGCATTTTTCAGCGTTTTACTGAACGACTGACCATAGAAGATGTTATCCCCGAGCACTAAGCACACGCTATCATCGCCAATGAACTGTTCACCAATAATGAACGCTTGCGCTAGACCATCTGGGCTTGGCTGAATCGCGTATTCTAAACTAATTCCAAAATCACTGCCATCGCCGAGGAGACGTTTGAAGCCTTCATTGTCTTCCGGAGTCGTGATGATGAGGATTTCTTTGATTCCCGCCAACATTAGCGTTGAGATTGGGTAAAACACCATCGGCTTGTCATAGATAGGTAACAGCTGCTTAGACACACCACGGGTAAGCGGATAAAGACGGGTGCCAGAGCCCCCAGCCAGGACGATTCCTTTCATTATTTGCTCTCTCCCGATACAACACCTAGACGCTCGCGTTGGTAGCTACCATCTTGAACATTTTGGCACCATTGCTGGTTATCTAGGTACCACTGCACGGTTTTTCTCAGGCCGGTTTCAAAGGTCTCAATTGGGGTCCAGTCGAGCTCTTTTTGTATTTTGCTTGAATCAATTGCATATCGGCGATCATGGCCTGGGCGGTCTTGAACGTAAGTGATTTGTTCAGCGTATGCCGTATCTTTTGGTACCAATGTATCTAGAATTGAGCAAATGGTTCGGACCACTTCGAGATTTTTCTTTTCGTTGTGACCACCGATGTTGTATGTTTCACCCACTTTTCCCTCGGTAACAACCTTGTAAAGGGCACGAGCGTGATCTTCCACAAATAGCCAATCACGGATTTGGTCCCCTTTGCCATAAATCGGTAACTCTTTGCCTTCCAAGGCATTGAGGATAACCAGTGGAATCAGCTTCTCTGGGAAGTGGTAAGGACCGTAGTTGTTCGAACAGTTAGTGACAATGGTTGGCAATCCGTAGGTACGCAGCCATGCACGTACTAGGTGATCACTTGATGCTTTGGATGCTGAATACGGACTGGATGGGGCATATGGTGTCGTTTCTAAGAACATCGGCAGCTCTGTTCCCTCCTTAACTTCGTCCGGGTGTGGAAGGTCGCCATACACTTCATCAGTAGAAATATGATGGAAGCGGAATGCCTTTTTCACATCTTCACTCAAACGGTTCCAATACTCACGCGTGGCCTCAAGTAGGGTATAAGTCCCAACAATATTGGTTTCAATAAAAGCTGCTGGGCCAGTAATGGAGCGGTCAACGTGAGATTCTGCGGCAAGGTGCATCACGGCATCGGGTTGATGCTGGGCAAATACACGATCTAGCTCGGCTCGGTCACAGATATTGACTTGCTCGAACACATAGCGCTCGTTAGATTCAACTTGAGCTAACGACTCCAGATTTCCTGCGTATGTCAAGCAATCGACATTGACTACGCTGTCGCTGGTATTATTGATAATGTGACGCACGACTGCTGAGCCGATAAAACCTGCGCCTCCGGTGACAAGAATTTTCACTGATTCATACCTACTTCTGACTTGTGATTATCGCGTTTTAAGCAAAACTTATACTTCGCGATAAAATTTAAACGTGTCTTTTCTCTTTATTTCATCTCAGCAATTCAACCTAGCCTGAGACACTTTTTATCCATTTTGAGACAGTGAATTTCTCACCATCCCTTATAAACTCTTGTTTTCGCCTATTTCTTTCAGCCCGCCCAATAGGTCCTTAAAAACCAATTAGTTAGATTCTTTTCTAAATGCAAATCTAACCAACACAACCGCTACACCCAACATTCCACCTAACAACGCACCTAATACCGCAATTAGTGCCCGATTGGGTTTATCTCTGTTCAATGGAATTTGGACATCATCAAGATATTGAAAGGTAGCAAACTCTATATCAGGGTTTATTTTTGTGTTGTTAATTAGCGTTAGTTTTGAGTCTATCTGCTGTAAACGCGGTTCAATAACACTCAGGTTTGATATGGTTTTTAACGCATTTATTTTTGCTTCAATAGCCGCACTTCCTAGGTTGATTGAAAAAATTTCTTTCTCGCCTAAGTTTTGCACAGGTGTGTTAACCTTTGCTGCTTTCGCTATTTGCAGTGCGTACTCAGCTCGTTGAATTTCAACTTCAAGGTTTTGTTTCGCTTGTAAAGAAAGTGCATTCTTTTGCTGCAGCAACTCATTCTTTTTACTAATAATCGCTGCCTTAAGGTTCAACAAGGCATCACGCTGTACGATACCACTTATATAAGTAATATAGCTTTGTAACATATTATAACTATCAAGCTTTGTCGTTGCCTGAACCTCTAGTTCCATAATATTTTTATTGCTTTTATCAGGTTGTGACGTAGTTAGTTTACTAAACCATTCATTATACAAACGACGGGTAGCTTCATCGGCATCGGCATCCAACTTATTCTTGAAATTTTGAAAGACAGCATTGCTGTCTAAAAAATCACGTTTATTTTTATTCGACTCAAAAGCCATTACAAATGACTGAAATAGCGGTTGAGGCATAACCAAATCATCTAAATAGTTATTCACCAACATCGTACCGTCTTCTTGGTAAACGTCAAAAACTGGTTGATACTGCTTAACTTGAGACTGGTATTCAGTGAAATCTTGAACTTGTAGCACTGCAATCTTCGCGCTACTGCTCCACCACTCTTGTGCTGTTAACGCATAAGTAATAGCACCTATCGTAAACACCAAGGTAGTTAAAATGATGATCAACTTCCCTTGCCAAAGAGCGATAAAAAGCTCTTTGAGATCGATTTCATCATTCTGCTCGTAAAAGCTTGGGATTTGTGGGTGAGAAGGATTTGGGTTGGATGACTGGTAATGGTTATTCACAAATTTCCCTTTTTTCTGACAGTTAGGCACGCTACCGCCCTTGGGTATAGCCCCCAATACGATAATACTTCATCTTGTGTAGCAGTTAGTCACTGCATTAATTGGCGAAATTGTACCTTAATCGAACCAAAGTGGCGATAGTCAGATAGCGAGCTCTTAACTCACTCAGAATGAAGTCCTTTTTACGGCCCGTTATCTTAATCCAATTTGAACTCCTTTTTTTTAACTACACGAAATAACTGTGATGAAACCGACATATCAACAGCAGCAATTGCTCACTCTGCAACCAGTTGGTACATCATCTATGCCACTCTTCCTAATACTTCTTGAAATGTTATACTTCCATGCAGCTAACATTTATTCAGGACAAATCTATGATCATCGTAACTGGCGGCGCTGGCATGATTGGCAGCAACATCATCAAAGCACTTAATGAAAAAGGCATTAGCGACATTCTTGTTGTCGACAACCTTAAAAATGGTCGTAAGTTTCAAAACTTGGTCGACCTTGATATTGCTGACTATATGGACCGTGATGACTTTCTTGCTCAGGTTATGGCTGGTGATGATTTCGGCCCTATTGAAGCGGTATTCCATGAAGGTGCTTGCTCTGCGACCACTGAGTGGGATGGTAAATACATCATGCTCAATAACTATGAATACTCTAAAGAGTTGCTTCATTACTGCTTAGAGCGTGAGATTCCATTTTTATATGCCTCTTCAGCTGCGACCTACGGCGATACCGACACCTTCGTCGAGGAAAAACAATACGAAGGTGCATTAAACGTTTACGGTTATTCAAAACAGCAGTTTGATAACTATGTACGCCGCGTTTGGCAAGATGCACAGCAACATGGCGAAAAGCTTTCTCAAGTCACTGGTTTTCGTTATTTCAACGTTTATGGTCCGCGTGAACAACATAAAGGCTCTATGGCTTCTGTTGCTTTCCACCTTAACAACCAAATGAATGCAGGGGAAAACCCTAAACTGTTTGCAGGCAGCGAAACCTTCCAACGTGATTTTGTTTACGTTGGTGACGTTGCAGCGGTGAACTTATGGTTTATGGACAGCGGCGTATCCGGTATTTATAACTTAGGGACGGGTAATGCTGAATCTTTCCAGGAAGTGGCAAAAGCCGTTATCAAACACCATGGCAAAGGTGAAGTGGAAACCATTCCATTCCCTGAACACTTAAAAGGTGCGTATCAAGAATTCACTCAAGCCGACTTGAGTAAACTCAGAAGTGCAGGTTGTGATCACAAATTTAAAACTGTCGCTGAAGGTGTCGCTGAATATATGAGCATTATTAACGCTTAGTGATTTTAAGAGGGAGAAATTAACGTTATATTTCTCCTTCTTTACCAAATGTCGCTTTTCCAGAAGAAAGGCTGCGGGACATTTTTAGAGTTCACCAAGCTATAAAGAGAATGTATGAATATTTTGATGGCCTTGTCCCAGTTGGAAGTCACAGGGGCTGAAGTGTATGCAACAACTGTTGGCGATGAACTGACAAATAGAGGACATCGTGTATTTTACGTTTCAGACACCCTAACCAAGTCACATCAAGGGTTATTCTACAAACTTCGCTTTAATAAGCGTAGTATTCCTCGCCGTTTTTGGCACGTTGGCTATCTTATTTATCTGATACAGAAGCATAACATCCAGTTAGTGCATGCTCACTCAAGAGCATCGAGTTGGAGTTGTCATATTGCGTGTAAAATCACCGGAACACCTATGGTTACGACAGTACATGGTCGTCAACCAGTGCACGTATCTCGCAAAAAATTCCACGCAATGGGCGACAAAGCCCTGCCGGTTTGTGAAGCCATTGAACAACAACTCATTACTGAATTGGATGTTCCACAAAGTTCGCTAATCGTTAGTCGAAATGGTATTGAAACTCAAGAATTCGCTTGGCAAAACGCTCCTCAAAATAGCAAACCTGTTATCAGTATTATAGGTAGGTTAACCGGCCCCAAAGGGGAGCTTTGCTATCGGTTGCTCGATGAATGTTTAGACTCAGCGAAATACCATATTCAGGTCATATCAGGCTCTAAAATTGAAGCGCGTTTTGATAAGTTTACTTCTGACGTTCATTTTCTTGGTTATTCACAAGATGTTGTCTCAATACTGGCCAAGTCAGACTTAGTCATAGGTGCCGGTAGGGTTGCAATGGAAGCTTTGCTGTGTGGAAGACCCACACTAGCGATAGGTGAAGCCAGTGCGGTTGGTATTGTCGATGACAATAATATCGCTGCGGCCATGGCAAGCAACTTCGGTGACATCGGCCCTAAAGATCTCGATATTGACTTTACGCAAATTAGCCGACACGTAGAGCAAGGGTTAAAAATGAAACACTGCTCACCACAGGTCAGCGAGATCATCAAGCATAGCTATAGCTTATCGAGTATAGTCGATCAAATAGAAGATATTTACCAAACGGTTTACGTTGAAAAGCTGCGTAAAGAGATGCCAATCATCATGTATCACCGCTTTATCAAAAATGATAGTGAAAAAGGTGTACATGGAACTTATCTTCATATCAATATGCTTGAAAAACACTTCAAGTTACTCAAGCGCATGGGCTTTGAGACTCTGACGTTTAAAGACTTGGTAGATAAAAGGCTGATACATCGCCTTGAACCAAGTAAGCGCTATATCATGTTAACAGTTGATGATGGGTATCAAGACAATTACGAACTTTTGCTCCCTTTATTAAAAAAATATAACTTCAAAGCCGTTGTCTATGCTGTCACTGGTGAAAAGTTTAACCGTTGGGATGCTGAAGTACCCAATAACCCCGAAAAAGCGGTAGCTTTAATGAATGAAAGCCAATTAAAGAAATTGCATGCATCAGGCCTAGTTGAAATTGGCGGCCATACGATGACGCACCCACGTTTAAGCCAGTTGTCTTATCAACAACAGCAGCATGAAATTATGGAAAATAAAAATCAACTGGAAGCCCTCATTGGTGAATCTTTGGTTTCATTTGCCTACCCTTATGGTGACCATAATCAAGATTCAAAGCTCTTAGCGCGCGAGTTAGGCTATCAATTTGCCGTCGCAACCAACAGTGGCCCTTTAGCTGTCCATCACGATCCGTATCAAATCCGACGTATTGCCATTTTTCCGAAGACAGATGTATTTGGCTTGTGGCGAAAGGTACGTGGTAATTATACGTTTAGAAAATCAATGGAATAATGAGAACTAGCCACGAATGAACAAATATCTTTCCATTAATGATTTTGCATTGTTATCATTATTTTTAGTGCCAGCATTACTGCTATCAACAAATAATTTTAGTGTTGTCGTTGTTGCGCTTACTGTTTTGTTTTCAATTTACTACCTAATTAAAAACAGAACTTATTGTGATTTTAATAAATATGATTTACTGATCACCGGCTGTCTTGGTGCTTACTTTTTCGCCAACCTACCAATCACAATAGTCGATGGCAGTACGTTTAGGTACTTTCAAGGCGGTAGTCGTTTATTGCTATGTATTCCTATTTATTTAATGTTCAGAAAAGCTTTCATCCTCCGCTCGGCACAAGCCTATGAGTGGTTATCTATTGGAATAATAGTTGGTTCTATTGGTACGCTAGTTCTTGCGATTTATCAATTTTTCATCCTCAATATGCCCCGTGTTGACGGTTTTCTCTTTAGTATCAACTTTGGTTACTTGGCATGCTCATTAGCGTTTCTATCTTTATGTTTATCTATAAAAAAATCCAAATATAGAGTCTTATTATTTTTAGCATTTATCGCCTCAATCATTTCAACAACGTTAACTTTAACCCGTGGTGCCATTTTTGCTATTCCTATACTTCTAATATTTTATGCAGTACTAAATTGGAAAAGACTAAACCTAAAATTAACATCAACTGTCATTGTGAGTTTTATTGCTCTATCGTTAGCAACTTACTGGAACTCCGATTCAGTAAAACAACGAATAGATTTTACAGCTTATGAAGTGTCTCATATTATTGCCGGGGATATAAAAGCGGCAAGATCTACTGGCACTCGACTCTATTTATGGAAAGCTGCTACAGAAGCATTTAAACAAAGTCCATTCATTGGTCTACCTTATAATGAACGGGAAGCTCTCAATAAACAATTGTATGCTGAAGGTAAAGTTAATGAATACACTCGAAATTTAACTCGTGGTCATGCTCATAGCCAATATTTCGAAATGCTCGCGAGTAATGGAATATTAGGTATAGTTGCCATTATTATGATGCTTGCAGTACCTTTTGTAGTTTTTACTCAACACTATAGGAAAACCAATAGTCTCTGGGGCTACACTGGCGCGGTTTTTGTCGCTGGGTTCATGCTCTTTGGCTTAACAGAAGCACCATTACAAGCCAACTTAATCAGCGCATTCTATGGCTTTATGCTTGCAACCTTCTTTGCTCTTGTCCGTATAGAAAAGTACAATGCCATTCAACAGCCAAACTGATGAGCAGCAGAACATGAAGATTCTGATTATCGGCCCTTCTTGGGTTGGCGACATGGTTATGTCGCAAAGCTTTTATGCAACATTGAAGCAAAACTACCCTACTGCGATGATTGATGTTCTCGCACCAGCGTGGTGTAAACCGATTTTAGAGCGTATGCCCGAAATTAACAGTGCGATTGAAATGCCTATCGGGCATGGTGCATTTAACCTTGCAGGCCGTTGGGCACTGGCTAAAGAGTTAAAGCGCAATAGCTACACACACGCATACATTTTACCTAACTCGGCTAAGTCAGCTTTAATTCCACTATTTGCTGGCATTCCATCTCGTACGGGGTGGAAAGGTGAATTTCGTTATGGTTTGCTCAATGATCTTCGCCCAAATCGCAAAGTGTTTCAGTTTATGGTTGAGCGTTATGTTGCTCTTGCCTATTCAAAGACAAGCATGCTTAGTGAAGTTCAGCTAGAAACCTGCCCTCGCCCTTCTCTCTCAATTGATAACAAAGCTCAACAGTATGCAATGTCAAGATTAGGCTTATCGACCATAAAACCGATTATCGGTTTATGCCCAGGAGCAGAATTTGGCCCAGCTAAAAGATGGCCAGATAAATACTATGCTGAAGTTGCGAAAGCTTTGATTGAAAAAGGCCAGCAAATTTGGTTATTCGGTTCAGCCAAAGATAAAGTGGTAACAAGCGCTATCCGCAATACACTTCCAAAGGAATTACAAAATTCATGCTTTGATCTAGCAGGTGAAACCTCCTTAATTGAGGCCGTTGATTTGCTTGCGGCTTGCCATACTGTCATCTGCAACGACTCAGGACTAATGCATGTATCAGCCGCCGTTGGGTGCAATATAGTTGCAATATATGGCTCAAGCTCACCAAAATACACACCACCATTGGCAGATAATGTCGAAATTATACACACTGACATAGAATGCCGCCCTTGCTTTAAACGCGAGTGTCCACTTAAGCACCTTGACTGTTTGAACAAGCTATCACCAGATTTGGTAATGGCTGCCGTAAACAAATTTATTGGATAAACTTGATGCAACATCTTTGGTTTGAACGCGGTGCTTATGCATCCAAGCAAGCAAAAAAATACTTAACTCATGAGTTTTCACCCGAGAAGGTGAAAAAGATCGCGATTTTTCGTCACGCTGCATTAGGTGATCAGGTCATTGTTCGCCCCTTTCTTATTGAAGCGAGAAAATTTTTTCCTAACGCAAAAATCACGCTAGTGGGTGTCTCTAACTATCAATATGGAACACCTTCAGATCTCGCTGATGAAACCATTTTTATGATTGGTCGACATCGCAAGCATGAACTGAATTGGAAGCAGAAGATCCAGCAATTTACGCAATTAGAAGAACAAGACATCATCTTTGATGTAGCTGGCACAAGCCGTTCTTATTGGATGACGTTGCTCAGTAAAGCAAAACTAAAATTTGGCTTCCCATATAAACCTTACCTATGTGGAAGTCTGTACAATATTGCGGTATTTCGCTCCGACTTTCAGCCAGAGCTTGAATGCATGCTCGATATGCTGAAAATGCTCGGACATAATCCACAAAGACCATTAGATTTTGGGTACCCAAGTCACCTGAAACTCTACGATAAAGAGCAAAACAAACCTAACATTCTCTATTTTAATGGCGCATCAACTCAATCAAAAATTCTGACTCGAAAACAAATGAAGAGTTTCATTGAGCTCGCAATTACAACTTTTCCAAACCATCAACATGTCTATCTAGAAGGAAAAAATGATTTTGAAAAAGGTGATTTTCTTCGTCATTTGGAAGTTAACCATAATTTCACGATTCAGCCTTGTCTGTCATTAGATGAACTAGTCGAATACATTGCCAAGGCGCGCTTAGTGGTGGCTCCTGATACGGGAGTGAGAAATATTGCGGTGTCAACTCATACACCAACCGTTGGTATTTTCTACTCAACCGTACCATTCAGATACACTCCACTAGAAGGTGATCACCGCATTGTCATGAATGCGAACGGTGATATTCCTAGTAACGAACAAATTATTGCAGAGATGGCTACTGCATTAACACAAAATAAAGAGACACTATGAATAACTTCCCCATTATGGTTGCAAACCGCACCATCAAGTTGATTGGTAATATTTTTAAAGTGCTTTCATACCCATTCCACTTTGTTTTTCCCAAAATGCGATTCACTATTCCCGAGTATTCGCCAGCCAAAATTCAAACGAAAGATAGCAGTGGAGTGCCTAAAGTTATTTGGCAAACAAACTACTCAAATAACAGTACGCTACCGGTATATCTCAATTATCTATTTAACCGCTTAATGTCATTAAACTATGACTATCGCTATGTCAGCACCGAAGCACGAGAAGAATATTTACGTAAAAATGCATCACAAGAAGTTTATGATGCATATATGAAGTTGACTGATGGTGCTGCTCAAGCCGATTTATGGCGTGTGACCACCTTATACCAACAAGGTGGTATCTATATGGATATTGATGCCACACTGGTTTGGCCGCTTAGTTGGCAGCTAAAAGGTATCGATGACGCGTTATATATCAAGATCAAAAATGGGACCGAAATTACTAATTACTTTTTAGCGACAGCGCCACAAAACCCTCATTTCAAAAAGGTGATGGATACGATTGTATATAACATCCAGAACTATGACGTTAAAAAAGGAGTTTACGGGACAACAGGACCTGCCGTATTCAATGATGTTTTAAAAGATGAATCTATTCAATATCGTCGTCGCCGCCATGTTTGTATTCAAGGCACATTTACCAATGAATATTTTCAATATTTAGATAAACCTCGTGGTAAATGGACTCATCAAAAACCAGAAGATTTAATTAAGAAATAAATGAGGTCATTGTGTTAATTCGTTGGCTATATACACTCCTGCTTACTATTGTGTCTCCCTTTTTGATGTGGAAAGTATATAGAAAACAAGATGGGAAGCCATCTGTTGGCTATCGCTGGAAAGAACATTTTGGCTTTACGCCGCCAATTGAAACAGATAAATCACCGATTTGGATCCACGCGGTATCCGTTGGAGAAACGCTTGCCGTTTCTCCATTGATAAAAACGCTCAAGTCGCAATATCCTAACCAACCGATTGTGATTACGACTACAACCCCAACAGGTGCAGAACAAGCGGCTAAATTACGAGGCATCGCCGAACATCGTTATATGCCATTTGACTTTTCTTTTGCCGTGCGCGCTTTCATCAAGCGTATAAAACCGAGTCAAATGCTGATCATGGAAACGGAATTGTGGCCAAACACATTACATACGGTTTCAAAAGCAGATATTCCTATTACTGTTATTAATGCTCGCTTATCTGAGCGCTCATGTCGACGGTATGCTAAATTTCAGCCGATTTTTAATTTACTAGCATCTAACTTAACGCGTGTACTTTGCCAATATCCAGATGATGCACAGCGCTTCATTCGACTCGGATTACCTGCGGACAAAGTGACAGTCACCGGGTCGATGAAGTTTGATATCGATATCGATAAACAAACCATAGAAAAAGGCCAGCAGTTAAGGCATCAACTAGGTAAAGAGCGACCAATTTGGATTGCCGCAAGCACTCACCAAGGTGAAGATGAACAAGTGTTAGCAGCCCATGCAAAAGTGCTGAAAAAACAATCTAACGCATTACTTATTCTTGTCCCACGCCATCCAGAGCGATTTAATGCTGTTTTTGAGTTGTGTAAAACACAATTTATTAGTGTGCGACGAACTGAAACAGAGGCTGAACTTGATCCAGAAGTGCAAGTGTATCTAGGTGATACAATGGGAGAAATGCTGGTATTAATGGGAGCTGCTGACATTTGTTTTATGGGCGGAAGCTTACTGGGTGATAAAGTTGGAGGTCATAATATGCTTGAGCCAGCAGCATTAGGTAAACCAGTGCTAACAGGACCAAGTTACTATAATTTTTCCGAAATAGTAGAACGCATGATCGATAAAAATGCAATTACAATTATTAACTCAGCTTCTGAAATTAGCGAAACACTTATTATACTTTTTAAAAATAACAAAATTAGAGACCAACAGAGTCACTTAGCCCATCGATGTGTACTTGAAAATACAGGTGCATTGAAATCCACTGTAAAATGTATTGTGGGGTTTTAGAGGATTTATAAAAAATTAGCCGATCATCTCTATTTTAAATTAAATATTGATTTTTACCCACATTCACATTTTCCTAAAATATTTTTAACCCAAGATGATATAAGATATTTATCTATAGTATCAATCGAGCATTCAAAATATGGTGTATTAAATAACTTATCAGGCACCTTATAATTTTCACCTAAAACACAAATGTTATCACTATTGTATATGTCGTAAAGAAAAATATTATGATTAGTTGTGATCAATTTTCTATTATATCCTAAAGATTCATAAACACGGAAAGACAATCCAGCTTGATGACCTTGTAGAAGGTCAAGTATAGCCTTAGAGTTTTCTATATTTCTCTTTAGTTCATCACCAAGCATTAGCTCAGTAACAACTTCTATTCTTGAATCATTTATATA
>NZ_JAAZTU010000051.1 GCF_012395185.1 Vibrio aestuarianus | reverse complement strand
TGGCGCGTCCTGGAGGATTCGAACCTCCGACCGCCTGGTTCGTAGCCAGGTACTCTATCCAGCTGAGCTAAGGACGCGCAAGGTTTCAACACTGAACAATTATAAATAACCTTCAATGTTAGGATCATTGACCCTTAATAAGTGGCGCGTCCTGGAGGATTCGAACCTCCGACCGCCTGGTTCGTAGCCAGGTACTCTATCCAGCTGAGCTAAGGACGCGCAAGGTTTCAACACTGAATAATTATAAATAATCTTCAATGTTAGGATCATTGACCCTTAATAAGTGGCGCGTCCTGGAGGATTCGAACCTCCGACCGCCTGGTTCGTAGCCAGGTACTCTATCCAGCTGAGCTAAGGACGCGCAAGTTTGTGAACTATATCACAAATTATTTATTTCGGAACAAAAAAATTGACCGAAGGTCAATAAATGGCGGTGAGGGAGGGATTCGAACCCTCGATACGGCTACAAACCGTATACTCCCTTAGCAGGGGAGCGCCTTCGGCCTCTCGGCCACCTCACCGCATTTTCACATTCAATCTAAAGAAAGAATATGGCGCGTCCTGGAGGATTCGAACCTCCGACCGCCTGGTTCGTAGCCAGGTACTCTATCCAGCTGAGCTAAGGACGCACATTGATCTTTATTTGGGTGCAAAACCAAACAAGCAAGAATGGCGGTGAGGGAGGGATTCGAACCCTCGATACGGCTACAAACCGTATACTCCCTTAGCAGGGGAGCGCCTTCGGCCTCTCGGCCACCTCACCGTCTTGCGGAGGCACATATTACTTTTTACCAAAAATATGTCAAACATTTTCTTGGTAAAAACAACAAAAAACAAGTCAAACGTTGGCTATTTAATCAAAGCGCTGTGAATTTGAACTTTTTATATCAATCAACGTAAATAAGTGCTCAGAAATAGCGTACAAAAAAGCTTGAGAACAAGGCAGATTTTTTCGATAAGTAGTTATTCTACAATCAAAAATCTAACACCGTTATCAAGTGTTTTAACAAGCTAGGATATCCAATCATTTACTACGATTGCTACTCGCCATATTAAGGACTTTGGTGCATAAAAAAGGCTAACGAAATTCGCTAGCCTTAATCTGATAATTAGTAGTTGCCAGGTGCAACGTTACCATTACCTTTTTCAGCTTGAATGCGCATGTAGATTTCTTCACGGTGAACAGAAACCTCTTTCGGGGCATTTACACCGATGCGTACTTGGTTACCTTTTACACCAAGTACCGTTACTGTCACTTCATCACCGATCATTAGTGTTTCGCCAACGCGGCGAGTCAAAATTAGCATTCTTTGCTCCTTGAGTAATCTCTGTATTATCTTGCAACTAGGCTATTATCCACCAAAAGTTATATTTTCGTAAACTCTCATTGGTGTCTGATCACCCTAAAAATGCTTGTTTCGGGTGAAAGTCTAATAGTTCGTCCGACGTTATATAGGCATCGTGCAGAATATTTGCCGCTTTATTTACATATTGTGGCTCTACAACCAACATTAAAGATTGCTTATCTACTGAAAGATAGCTCACCTCAACGCCGTGATCTGCCAATAGCTCACATGAACGTTCAACCAGATCCTGAGCTAGTAAACCTACCGTGGTTAATAAACTAACCTGCTCACTATTACGGATTTTTTCATCGAAAACCAGAGCTAATTTAGCGCAGGCATCCTGTTTTATAATGACACCTGTCCATTCTGTTTCCTCGATCACACTCCACACTTCAATACCCAGCATTTGACATTGCTTAGTTAGACTTGAAAAGTGCTCCGGCTGAACGGTAATTAATGCCATCTCTCGCTGTATCGCAATACCGCAAACGGCTTTATTACACTGCTGCCCTTTAATTAGACTACCTGAATTTAAATCAAATGTAGAAAGAACTCGCAGCGGTACTTCATTTTCCCAAGCATATTGAACACAAGGTAAATGCAATACTTTTGCACCCTTACGCGCCATTTCTTCCATTGATGGAAAATCGACAATATCTAACTTCTGAGCCGTTGGAACGACACGTGGATCACATGTGTAAACTCCATCGACATCGGTAAATATTTGGCACTCATCGGCTTTGAGAGCTCCTGCCAGTGTCACAGCACTAGTATCAGAGCCTCCACGTCCTAAAGTGGTGATATCCCCATTCTCATTCATACCCTGAAAACCGGCAACGACAACAATTTGCTCTTGTGCTAGTAACTCAGTAATCGTTCGAGTATCAATAGTTTTAATCGTTGCGTCATTGTGCTGATTGTCTGTCACAATATTCGCTTGAGCTCCGGTTAGTGAGCGCGCAGCATGACCTAATTTATTCAACGTCATTGCTAAAAGTGCCATAGACACTTGCTCACCGGCAGAGAGCAAAACATCAAGTTCTCTTGCCGTTGGTACACTGTCGACTTGTTGGGCTAGGCCCAGTAATCGATTTGTCTCTCCAGACATAGCAGAAACCACGACAACAACTTGATTACCATCATTCTTCGCCTTAATGATGTGTTCAGCGACGGTATGAATTCTTTCAATTGAACCTACCGAGGTTCCGCCAAACTTTTGCACGATAAGGGGCTTTTTCACCGATCTTCACCTTCCCAAGACCAAAGTCTCATTCGGACCAAACCAATAGCTAATAAACCAGTTGACTATCGATTTAGTAGTTACAAAAATAAAACCAAGCAGATAATTGGCTTTGTATGATTTTAAGCCAATTAAACCACTTGGTTAGACAAATAAAATTACGCCCAATCAAAAAATATCAATTGAGCGAGATTAATTACATCGGTTATAGGCGCTCAGCGATCCAAACGTCTACTGACTCAAGTGCTTTAGGTAACGCTTTTGCGTCACTACCACCAGCTTGAGCCATATCCGGGCGACCGCCACCTTTACCGCCAACCTGCAAAGCAACCATATTAACTAGCTCGCCAGCCTTCACTTTAGCGGTAAGATCTTTTGTCACACCAGCAATTAGGCCAACTTTATCATCTGCTACGTTACCAAGCATGATGATGCCGCTACCCAACTGATTCTTCAGTTCATCAACCATCCCACGCAACGCTTTGTTGTCTGCGCCATCAAGTTGAGCAACTAAAACTTTCACTCCAGCAATCTCTTTGACATTACTGATGAGATTTGCGCTTTCTTTTGCAGCAAGTTTATCTTTCATCTGCTGCAATTCTTTTTCAAGCGACTTGGCCTTGAGTGCCATGTCAACCATTTTCGCTTCATATTGAGCATGCTGATGATCCAGTAAATCAAGAGCACCTTCACCAGTTACTGCCTCAATACGTCGAATTCCGGCTGCAATACCACCTTCTGAAACAATCTTAAATAGGCCGATATCACCAGTGCTATTGGCGTGAATACCACCGCAAAGCTCAGTTGAGAATTCACCCATCGACAACACGCGTACTTCATCATCATATTTCTCACCGAAAAGTGCCATTGCGCCTTTTTCTTTCGCTGATTCAATATCCATGATGTTAGTTTCAATCGTATGGTTACGTCGAATTTGAGCATTCACCAGGCGTTCAACTTCTTTTAGTTCAGCTGGTGTTACCGCTTCTAGGTGTGAAAAGTCGAAACGCAAGTTTTCAGCTTTAACCAACGACCCTTTCTGTGCTACATGTGAACCCAATACTTGTCGAAGCGCAGCATGTAATAAGTGAGTGGCTGAGTGGTTCAGTGAAATGGCTGCACGGCGTTTTTCATCGACTAACGCTTCTACGCTATCACCGCTTGCCAACACGCCTTCCACTAATTCACCGTGGTGAGCAATAGCACTACCTAATTTTTGTGTATCTTCAACTTTAAACAGACCGGAATCCGTTTTGATAACACCGGCATCGCCACACTGACCACCAGATTCGGCATAAAACGGCGTTTCAGCCAATACGATAATTGCTTTATCTCCGGCAGAAAGTGAGTCAACTTGCGTACCTTCAACAAAAATAGCTTCAACGTGGCTTTCACCTTTTGTTGAGCTGTAACCACAAAAATCAGTATGCGTATCGACTTTAATTAATGTGTTGTAATCGGTGCCGAATTGACCAGCTTCTCGTGCACGTTGGCGCTGTGCGTCCATCGCTTTTTCAAAGCCTTCTTCATCAATAGACAGACCACGCTCACGTGCAACATCATTAGTTAAATCAGCAGGGAAACCGTAGGTATCATATAGTTTGAATACAGTTTCACCGTCGAGAACTTTGCCATCTAAACTATCCAGAGCATCGTTTAGAATCGCCATACCACGCTCAAGCGTGCGACCAAAGTTTTCTTCTTCAATACGCAATACTTTTTCAACGAGCGCTTGCTGCTTCTTAAGCTCTTCACCAGCGGTTCCCATCACTTCAGCTAAAGGCCCCACCAGTTTGTGGAAAAATGCACCTTGGGCACCCAGTTTATTTCCATGACGGACAGCACGGCGAATTATACGACGAAGCACATATCCACGGCCTTCATTGGATGGCATAACACCATCAACAATCAAAAAAGCACACGAACGAATATGATCAGCAACAACGCGCAAAGATTGGTTAGAAAGATCCTCATAACCAGTTACTTCCGCGGCAGCTTTAATCAGAGTTTGGAATACATCGATTTCATAGTTTGAATGAACGCCCTGCATGATGGCAGAAATACGCTCAATCCCCATTCCGGTATCCACTGACGGTTTAGGCAAAGGTTCCATCGTGCCATCAGCATGACGGTTGAATTGCATGAATACGTTGTTCCAAATCTCGATAAAACGATCACCGTCTTCTTCAGGAGACCCCGGAGGACCGCCCCAGATATGATCACCATGATCGTAAAAAATTTCAGTACAAGGACCACAAGGACCTGTGTCACCCATTTGCCAGAAGTTATCTGACTCGTAAGCTTTACCACCCTTTTTGTCGCCGATACGAATGATACGCTCAGCAGGTACACCTACTTTCTTATTCCAAATATCAAAGGCTTCATCATCGGTTTCATATACGGTGACAAGTAGACGCTCGGCTGGCAATTTTAGTGTTTCAGTCAAAAACTCCCACGCGTATGCAATCGCATCATCTTTGAAATAATCACCAAAGCTGAAGTTACCCAACATTTCAAAGAATGTATGGTGACGAGCAGTAAAACCAACGTTTTCTAAATCGTTATGTTTACCACCGGCTCGCACGCAACGCTGTGCAGTTGTGGCACGCGTATAGGCACGTTTTTCTAAACCTAGAAAACAATCTTTAAATTGGTTCATCCCTGCATTTGTGAATAACAGAGTTGGATCATTAGTCGGTACTAATGATGAACTATCAACAATTTGGTGTCCTTTATTTTCAAAGAACGAGAGAAACGCGCGGCGAACCTCATCAGTGCTCATAAACATGCAGCTCTTCCTGAAATACTCAAGTTAGAATTTTGCGTTATTGTAAAGCATGGACAAGTATTCGACTAGTTTTCTTATGGAAAAGGCAAGAGACCATAAACAACCAATCTATAGCACTAGTTAGCGAAGCGGAAAGATAAATATCCCCAAGTAACCTCAAGTTACTTGGGGATATCCGATAGATTGATAGTTAACCTCAAGACGCTATTAAAAATGAGGGGGTTACATTTCTAATTCTGACAGCGCGTAGCTTATATGTTCAAAGCTAAAACCTCGATATTGCAAAAACCGAACTTGTTTTGCATATTCTTTTGAGCCTTTTGCCGCAGGTTCTCTGAATTTTTTTTCAGCAGCTGCTTTTGCCAATTCAAACCAATCTTGAGGTTCTTGCTCTAACGCTTGTTCAACAATTTCGCTACTGACACGCTTTTGGTTTAATTCTTGGCAAATTCGTCTTTCACCATGGCCTTTAGCTACATGCTGTCTGACCTGACTTTTCGCGTATCGTAAATCATCTAAGTATTGATGCTCTCGACAATAAGTCATTGCCTCATCAACTTTTTCTATCTCAAAGCCTTTTAAGAGTAGTTTCTGGTACAACTCATATTCACCATGATCACGTCTGCTCAGCAGTTGTAGTGCACTTTCTTTGCAGGACGATGTGAGTTTCGAGTTTGATGGATACATAGTAATCCTTAAACAGCGCAGATAAAAAAAGCCCTGCATGCAGGGCTTAATTCACATTTAGTGATGGTTAAAATTCTTCTTCTTTCGGCAACTCAGCGATCTCAGCGTCTTCCGCTACAAGCTCTGTTGGACTAAGCAGCATTTCACGAAGCTTAGCATCTATCGCAGCTGCAGCTGTTGGATTCTCACGTAGATACTTACAAGCGTTAGCCTTACCTTGGCCAATTTTATCGCCATTGTAGCTATACCAAGCACCTGCTTTTTCTACCAACTTGTTCTTAACACCAAGATCAACCAGCTCACCTTCGCGGTTAAAGCCTTGTCCATATAGGATCTGGGTCTCAGCTTGTTTAAATGGCGCTGCAATTTTGTTCTTCACAACTTTAATGCGCGTTTCGTTACCAACCACTTCATCGCCCTCTTTGATAGAGCCGGTACGACGAATATCTAAACGTACAGATGCATAGAATTTAAGCGCATTACCACCAGTTGTCGTTTCTGGGTTACCAAACATGACACCAATCTTCATACGAATTTGGTTAATGAAGATACACATACAGTTTGACTGCTTGAGATTACCCGTAAGCTTGCGCATTGCTTGCGAAAGCATACGAGCTTGAAGACCCATATGGCTATCGCCCATCTCGCCTTCAATTTCAGCTTTAGGTGTTAATGCTGCGACCGAGTCGACAACAATCACGTCAATCGCACCGGAACGAGCCAATGCATCACAAATTTCTAATGCTTGCTCGCCAGTATCAGGCTGAGAAACAAGCAGAGCATCAATATCGACACCAAGCTTTTTAGCGTAGATTGGATCAAGAGCGTGCTCAGCATCGATAAAGGCACATGTTTTTCCCACACGTTGAGCTGCAGCAATCAGTTCTAATGTCAGCGTTGTTTTACCTGACGATTCCGGGCCATAGACTTCAACAATACGCCCCATTGGTAAGCCACCAGCACCCAATGCAATATCCAGAGAAAGTGAACCAGTAGAGATGGTTTCAACATCCATCGTACGGTTATCACCTAGGCGCATGATCGAACCTTTACCGAATTGCTTTTCAATTTGACCCAATGCTGCGGCCAACGCCTTCTGTTTATTTTCGTCCATTACTTTCTCCAAACTTTCGCTCTTGGTTGCGGTGCGTTATTTTTTATCGACTCTTACGTCGTCAATTGGGATTAATTATACTGTTGATTCATACAGTGTCTATAGCTGTGTGATATTTTTTCTCAATCAACGAACATTTCTCACACATGATCACACTAGGTGATCATGTAACGCTTGCAATGCATGATCAATCGCTTGAGTTCGTACTGCTGTTCTATCACCAATAAAATGTTGAGTTTCGACTTTTAGCCAACCTTGCTTATCCGCCCAAGCAAAGCATACTGTACCTACAGGTTTTTCATCACTGCCACCGCTTGGTCCTGCAATACCACTGATAGAAACCCCGATGGTTGCACGCGAGTGTTTCAGAGCCCCATGAACCATTTCAATAACGATAGGTTCACTCACCGCGCCATATTTTTCTAAAGTGACAGGACTAACTCCTACCATCTCAATTTTAGCTTCATTACTGTAGGTAACAAAAGCTCTGTCAAACCATGCTGAACTACCCGCTATATCGGTGATAGCAGTTGCTACCCCACCACCAGTACATGATTCAGCTGTCGCTAATACCAGTTTATGTGCGAATAAAAGTTGACCGACATCTTGACTCAGTTGCTGCTGTGATTCCATGCTTAATCCCCGCTACGCCTTTTTAATAGAAATAGAGTACTTCTATCCTATGCCGCTATCTTAATAAACAAAAGTGGTAACCACACAATTCATTCACCATGACAATAATGTTTTGATTCGCAAATACATCGATACTCAACTTGATTCGCAATAATTTTTAATTGGGATATTGTGGATAACTTCATCAAATAATAATTTCATTAAAAATTTCTTATTTAGTTCAATTTATAAAAACATATAGTTGGCAAATAGTAACAAAATATTTCAAAAAATTAAGTCACTTAAAACCCAACGAGCTAGATGTAATTATTTTTAACAAAAAAGGAACACAATAATAACGTAGCACAAGTGATATTTAATTAAAAAAACATTAATATTTTTATTATCAAGATACGTTTTGATATTTTTTTCTGGCAAGACCTCACAATTTAAAACATCGCCACACTTCAACCTTTCTCAAACAAACAAAATGCATAATGATTCATAAAGAAATTAACAGCATTCTTTGGTAAGAATTATCTCACTTGCACCTTGATGTTTTTATCCATCATAATTATGAGCTTATTGCAAAAAGCAACCGAACAACACAAGAGTGAATGAATAAAAATTCATAAAAAAAGAGCAAACACCACCCATTAAAGCTGACTATATAATTAAAACCAATAAAATCCATATTAATAAATTAAGCGTTCGAATTAAGAAAATAGTTTAATAAACAGCTCTTTGCTCAATAATCATTAACCAAAATAATGAGTAAACATAATAAACATTAAAAATACCAATAATAAAAATATCATTACCTATAACAGTCAACACAACCTAAACAAGGTTAATTTAAAAGGATATACCATGAAAAAAACATTAGGGGCAGCAATGCTTCTTATTGCTGGGTTTAGTTTAAGCCCTATTGCCGCGGCTGTAGCTGAAAATGTGAATATTGATGTTTCAGCAAATGAAAGCCAATGGTGGAGCACTTATAGCGTTGAAATTAAGAACACTTCCAATCAAGACATTGATATGACGGAGTCTACGGTAGAATTTTTGTTACCGAATGCTATAAATGATGTTAATTTCTCATCTTCAGCACTATCATACCCGAGCTGGAGTATTGAGCATGAATTCACTGCTGAAGGTGTTTATCACACTATCACCTATAAATTTGATAGCGGTGCATGGGTTAAAAATACACTCCCTAGTGGTGCATCATTTGCTCTTTCCTTTGGACTTAATAGCCAACTTCCTGATTTCAAATCGTTTGAAAACTCAATCAAATTTAATGGTTCAGGTGGTGAACAACCGCCAGCACCAGAATTAGAATTGTCAATTCTTGCTCCTATTGATGGACAGAGATTGGTATCCAATGAAGCGACCGACATTACGATTTCTGTTGAAGGTGAGAGCGCGTCTACAGTCGAGTTTTGGGTCGCTGGCAGTAAACTTGCCGAGCAGAATATCGAGCAAGACACAACAGATTACTCGCAATCTTGGACACCGAGTGAACTGGGTTTAACCATCATCGATGTGCTGGTGTTTGATGAG
This sequence comes from Vibrio aestuarianus, assembly GCF_012395185.1. GTDB lineage: Bacteria > Pseudomonadota > Gammaproteobacteria > Enterobacterales > Vibrionaceae > Vibrio > Vibrio aestuarianus. Next base: position 9,116 of record NZ_JAAZTU010000051.1, on the reverse strand, counting down.
CAAAACCAACAACTCAAACAGCAATCTGTCACGGTTGAAGTTGAATCTGATCACGATTTCTCAGCACCAGAAGTTCGCTTCATTACCCCAGAAAATGGCGCGACTTTTAACAAAACAGAAACGGTATCGATCTCTGTTGATACCTTCGATTCTGATGATGACTTGACCTCCGTGGTCATCAAAGCCAATAACGCTCCAATTTGTGAATTTGATGCTAAGCAAGTCGATCAATTTGATTGTGATTGGCAGCCTTCACAAGCGGGCAGTGTCACACTTAGCGCCATCGCTACTGATGAGCAGAACTTATCAAACACGACAAGTGTACAAATTACCGTTACCGAATCGAGCAACAGCTGTGGTGATGTCGCACCATATCAAGACGGAGTCAGCTACCAAGTTGGCGATCGCGTTTCGAATGTTGGTGAAGTCTTTTCATGTACAGTATTTGGCTGGTGTGGTGACCCAATATGGGCACCAGGAACTGGGCATCCTAGCTACCCTGATGCTTGGAAAGATGCTTGGCAATCAGAAGGGCAATGTGATCCAAACGCGGTACCTGAAATTGGTTTAGAGAGTCCATCTCACGGTGAGCGCCTATCTCCTAATAAATCTTTTGACGTGATTGTCAATGCGACTGATGAAGATGGCGAAGTCGTAAAAGTAGAAGCGCTGCTTAACGGTATGGTTGTAGCAACCGCTACGCAACCAACATCAGGCAATCAGTACAAACTGACAGTTCCAGGTCAGGCAGAAGGCACTTATGAATTAGTCACTGCAGCTTATGATGACAAAGGTGCATCAGCGGCAACAGCACCAATTACACTAGCGATTACCGATAGAGATCTTGTTGTCGGTCTTACCTCTCCATTGGATGGTTCAAAATTCACGCAGGGACGTAGCATTAAACTTGCCGCTGACGCAGAAAGCTTCGTTGGCTCTATTAAATCAGTGACCTTCAAAGTCAATGGAACAGAGCTAGTCACTCTGAATAAAGCACCATACGAATATGAGTGGATTGGTGCACAAGAAGGGACTCACACCATTGAGGCTATTGCCATCAATACTGAAGGTGACACACTAGCGAGCCCAGTATCGACGATTGAAGTACAGGAAGCGAAACCAGAAACAGGTTTACGTGATAACCCAGATCGTTCAATTACTTACTTGACGTCTTGGGGCCTGACAAATATTGAAGAACTTCAAAACTCTCAAGGTGACGCTTACTTCTTGTCTTTTGGTCAGTGGGACTCTAACGGTAACATCCAAGTAACGGATGGAATGATTGAACCGTCTTACAACGACTCTTGGATGGCTCCTGGCTACCAGTCATGGACAGAGCTGAAACATAGTTATCCAAATAAAACCATGATGGTTGCATTTGGCGGGCAAACGCATGAAGGCATGTGGGCTCACATGGCCTCTCCAGCGGCACGCGAAGCGATTGCAAATGGCCTTGTTGAAATGATGAACAAGCCTTATCCAGTGTACAAGAAGAACCTCAAACCAGAAGAAATGGTTGGTGAATGTCTTGCGACCGACTGGTCTGGCGAATGTGATTACAGCAAGTATCAACTTGCCGGTTATGTCAGCATTGATGGTATCGATTTCGACTACGAAAAAGCCGCACGCCTCACTGAACAAGAGAACCGCAACTTAGAAGCGTTGATTGATTTGATTCGTGCCAAAGTTGGCATGAGTAAGATTATCTCGTTGACGACTTACCACGTAGGTGCGGACCCTGTTGAGTGTGAAAACCCAAATGTATACGAAAACTGTTCATTTATTGAACCGGATCGCTCAAGCCATCATGGGGAGGTTATCTCGCTTATTCAGAACACTAAAGATAGCGTTGATTTCTTCAATGTAATGGCATACGACGCGGGTCAAAACTTCAAATACGACGTTGCCATGGCGAACTATGCCAAACACGTTGGTGACCCATCAAAAATCGTGCTAGGTGCAACAATCAATAAACAATGGGGCCCAGCTGGCCAATTTGTTGAAACTCGTGAAAATAATATTGAGCGAGCAAAATGGCAAAAAGCTCAAGGATACGGCGGTTTCTTTATTTGGACATTAGGCTCAAATACTGAAAGCCTTTCTATGCAAGAGCAAGTTGAATACTTCAACGAGATGATTTCTCACAACTAAACAATCGCAGAAGGTGCTGTTTAAACGCAGCACCTCTTATCAACTAAATTTCGTCGATAAGACGTATTCATAGTAATTAAGGGAATAACAATATGCTTAAGAAAAGTAAATTAGCCGCTGTATTAGCTGGCGTGCTATTTAGCGGCTATTTGTACGCTGCTGAACCTTATGACAGCAGTAAGTCATATTCTGGTGGCTCTCAGGTCAGTTTAAACGATAAATTGTATGAAGCTAAATGGTGGGCAAACCCAGGCCAAAGTCCGACAGATGACTATGCTAATGATTGGGATTCACCATGGAAACTCATTGGTGACACCGATCCAACACCAGATCCTGGTCCAGAGCCGGGCCCAGGACCAGGTCCAGGTGACGTCACGCCATTTATTCCAGGTCAAACCCAAGTAAATAATGGTGATATGGTTTCCTATAATGGTGAGTGCTTTATCGCTAAAAACAGTCCTGGCACTTGGGAAACTCCATCCGCTAGCTCTTGGTTTTGGGATTTAGTCGATTGTCCAGACGACGGGAATGGTCCAATTGATCCTCCTATCGATCCACCTCAATTAGAGTTCTCTATTGTTTCTCCTAATAACAATGATTCACTTGAATTGAATCAAAACACAAGCATCACAACTCGCATTGTAGGGGGCGGTGCTGAAAAAGTAGAATTTTGGGTCAACAACGGCAAGTTTGGTGAACAGAACGTTGAGAAAAGCAAAGAACTTTATTCTCAATCATGGACACCAACTGAGGTTGGTAGCGCTGCAATATCTGTTTATGTATATGCTGCTGATAATCAATTGATTGAACAACAATCAGTTAACGTTAATGTCTTCGAGGAAGAAGAATTACCATCAGCTCCAGAAGTACGCTTTATTAGCCCAAATAACGGCTCAACGTTTGATGTACCAGCAACTGTAGCAATTGCAGTACAAGCTACAGACAAAGATGAAAACTTAGTGTCAGTTGTAGTAAAAGCAAACAATCAACAAATCTGTGAGTTTGATGCTAGAACTGAGACCGAGTTTGCGTGTAACTGGAATGCGACCACTCCAGGCAATGTTACGCTTGAAACCATCGCTATTGATGACAGTGATCTAGCTGCTCGTGCGTCGATTCAAATTACGATTAACGAGGAAGAAATCACACCGCCACCACCGCCACCACCAACGGGCGAATTGTGTGATGACTTTAACGTTTACCCAGACTGGACACGTGGAGATCATGCATCGAATGGCGACATTATGGTGCACAACAATATCGCTTATGAGGCAATCTACTGGACTCAATCTACACCAGGTAGCGATGGTTCATGGAACCACCATGTGAACTGTGATGGCACACCACCAGGGACAGCCCCTCTTCTTTCGCTACCGAATCCATTAGATCCGGTTCGATTGGAAGTCGCTGGTTGGCCGAATCATTTGGTTGTAGCAAGCCCATCAACAGCAGCACCTAGCTCAATCGTTATTGATACGGTAAATAGTGATGAGATTGCCGATCTGGCTAAATTAACCAGCAGCTTCGTTGCATTGATTGAAGCAAGTAAAAATGCAGCAACATCATCCATTATTATCAAAGGTGATGTGCTTGATAAAGCCACAATGGACAAAGGACAAGGCTTAGGCTCCGTTGCAGTAAAACAAGCTTTGGTTCAAGCGATTGATATCACTGGCGCGAATATTGACATCGATGAAGTGAATACTCTGACCAATGACGCAAAAGGTTGGGCTCAAGCCTATAACTTGGTGATCTCAACGGTTGCACCACAAGCAACATTCGGTTGGACAGTGAGTATCGGTGACTTCGCTTATAACAAACATTCTGGTCGTCAGTCTGTTTGGGATTCTGCATCTCAATACTCTGCAGATATGCTAAATGACTTTAAGCTTTACGATCTAGAATCAAGCTATAAAGCGGATTTCCTTGTTTACACTAAATCGAGTGAAACTCCAGCTCTAGATGGTGAGCAATGGCACAACGCTCTTGAATACGTTAAGCAAGTGAGTGACTACGTTAAAACTCCAGTTATGTTAGCTGATATCCCAACAGCTCAAGCTGCGCAGTACTTTATGGGTAAAACAACAGCAGAACGTCAACTACGTAAAGCGGCCTTTAGTAACGTATTTGCTATCAAGTTTGACCAAAACAGTTCTGAGCTAACAAGCAAGATCGAAGAGTACCAAGGAGCTCAAGTTCCACTTTATTACGCTGGTGATGGCTCTCATGAGGGGCCACTAACCGCTATCGAAGAGTTGAACAGACAACTCATCGCAGCTGAAGATGTGATGAATAATCAAGCCTTCTTGTTTGAAACACCACAATCACAGTGGATTCCATCAACAGTATACAAATGGCAAGACTTCCTTGATGGTCTAAGTGCAATGCATAACATTGGTGTCGCTGGAAATAAATTCTGGCTGATTGATGAAAATGCAGATGAAGAGACCAACATCAAGTATGCGAAAGTCGCGATCGCTGCATTCTTAGCACAAAGTATGCAAGAAACGATTCGCTACAATGCCTGTGATGAAAACAACTGGTCAGAATCAAGATGGGGCGCACCTACGGATTACCCTATGGCAGCAAGTTGTGGTCAGCTTGGTCAGCGTTATGCCGATTACGGTGTCAACCCTATTTCTGGTTTAGACCATGCTTATTCTTGTCCTCGTAACGATAAGATGGAAGTAAGCGCTCTAACTCATGCACAGTGGTATGGCGCGCCAGCTCCAGTGTTCGCAGCACCTGATGCTGTGCTAGAAGAGCGTGGCTTGCTTGTTAATGGTTTTGCTGGTCGTTGGACTAACAATGGTCACTGTAATGAAGTGCCAGAAACGGTCGATACTTCTAAGCAAGTATGGGAACGTGATGAGTGTAAAGTTTACGTAGGCCAAAAAGCCGGTACATTCCTTTGGGATGGCAGCAGCCAAGAAAGCGTTCAAGGCTGTGGCTGGTGGGGCCGTGGTGTTATTCAAACCACAGGTCGTCAGAACTTTGGTACTCTGAACCACTACCTGGGTAGATCTCATGTAGATCCAAGCACGATTGGTCAAACCATTGATGGGCTAACAGTCGAGGCTCCACCAACGAACCCTCTATATGCTGAACTTGATTTCTGTTCTAACCCTGGACTTATCTGTAGTTCAGAAAAAAATAAAGAAATTAAGTGGATTGCAGGTCTATTTTACTGGGTAACATCGGTACAAGCTTATCCTGATGAAAGCGGCTTGTATCCAGGTTGGAACTACCATAACGAACTTAAAAAGTATGTTGATGGTGGTATGAAGGGAACTCAATTCATTGATGACGTATCAGGTATCGTTAACCGAGGATGTCCTGATTTAACCTGTGATACTGGTGATGTGCACAACGTTGAAGAACGTCGTGATAACTTCAATAAAGTATTAACACTTCTTGGCTTGAACCCACAGTAAGAGCAACTAAAAGCCACCAGCCATTTTTATGGTTGGTGGCTTTATTCATTAAGTTTGATTTCGTATCAAGATCTGTTTCACAAACTCAAGAATTTCATATCAAGCCATCGAGCAACTGACATTGAAGTGCTCAATGACATCAAGCCTTGCACTCTCCCAATGCTTAAAACTCATGGGCAACAGTACGAAGCTTCGACACGCCCTAGTGATTATTAATATAATAAACAACATTAACGCTTTGATTCGCGCTCGAAAAGAGCAAAACGTATCCTCATACCCGCATCTCAATTGCTCTATCTGTAATAGGTTTGCTATTCTTCCTACCAATTAATTTTACAGCCCTTTTACTGTTTTATGCTGGAATTCTCCCGCATAGCATGGGATTTTAGAGATATCTCCATCTCGTAACCGATTGAATCTAAAAAATGAAAGAAAAGCCGAATAAAAATCAAGAGTTGAAAAGCTCACATACACCGATGATGCAACAATATCTTCGTTTAAAAGCCGAAAACCCAGATATTTTGTTGTTCTATCGAATGGGCGATTTCTACGAGCTTTTTTACGATGATGCGAAACGTGCTTCTCAACTATTAGATATTTCACTCACTAAGCGAGGAGCTTCTGCCGGTGAACCGATCCCAATGGCTGGTGTCCCTTATCACGCAGTAGAAGGTTACTTGGCAAAATTAGTACAACAGGGTGAATCAGTCGCTATTTGTGAACAAATTGGTGACCCGGCAACCAGTAAAGGGCCGGTTGAACGTAAAGTAGTACGCATCGTGACACCCGGCACAGTGACTGATGAAGCACTACTGTCAGAACGAGTGGATAACCTAATTGCAGCTATCTATCATCAAAATGGAAAATTTGGTTACGCGACATTAGATATCACCTCTGGTCGTTTTCAATTAACCGAACCAGAAACCGATGAAGCGATGATGGCGGAACTACAACGCACTGCGCCTCGTGAATTATTATTTCCGGAAGATTTTGAGCCAGTATCACTGATGGCAAACCGCAAAGGTAACCGCCGCCGACCAGTGTGGGAATTTGAGCTAGAAACCGCAAAGCAGCAACTTAATCAACAATTTGCAACACGAGATCTAATTGGTTTTGGGGTTGAGCATGCCCAGCTTGGGTTATGCGCTGCAGGTTGTTTGATCCAATACGTAAAAGATACTCAGCGAACCGCACTACCACATATTCGCTCATTAACCTTTGATCGCCAAGATCACTCAGTGATCTTGGATGCAGCAACGCGCCGTAATTTGGAAATAACCCAAAACCTTGCTGGTGGTTTTGACAATACACTGTCCGAAGTACTCGATCATTGTGCAACGCCGATGGGCAGTCGTATGCTAAAACGTTGGTTACATCAACCAATGCGCTGTACGGACACGCTAAACCAACGGCTTGATGCAATTGGGGAAATCAAACAACAGACACTATTTACTGATTTGCACCCCGTGCTCAAACAAATTGGCGACATTGAACGTATTTTGGCGCGACTTGCTCTTCGTTCAGCACGCCCACGAGATATGGCTCGCCTTCGTCATGCAATGCAGCAACTGCCAGAACTCCACGAGGTGCTACAAAATTTATCGCAACCTTATTTAGTGAAGCTCACTCAATATGCTCAACCGCTGGGTGAGCTATGTGAATTACTTGAAAAAGCGATTAAAGAAAATCCGCCGGTTGTGATCCGTGACGGTGGCGTTATTGCCGATGGCTATAGCGCAGAACTCGACGAATGGCGCAACTTAGCCAATGGTGCGACTGAATATCTTGAAAAAATGGAAGCGGAAGAGCGTGAACGCCACGGTATTGATACGCTGAAAGTCGGATACAACGCTGTCCACGGTTTCTATATTCAAGTGAGCCGAGGCCAAAGCCACCTTGTACCTCCTCATTATATACGCCGCCAAACGTTAAAAAATGCAGAACGCTATATTATCCCTGAGTTAAAAGCTCATGAAGATAAGGTGCTCAATTCCAAATCAAAAGCATTAGCAGTAGAAAAACAACTTTGGGAAGAGCTGTTCGATTTATTGCTACCTCACCTTGAGCAAATGCAAAACTTGGCGTCATCGTTATCTCAAATCGATGTACTGCAAAACCTGGCAGAGCGTGCTGACAGTTTAGACTACTGCCGCCCAACATTAAGTAATGAGCCCGCCATACATATTCAAGCGGGTCGTCACCCGGTTGTAGAGCAAGTAATGAGTGACCCATTTATTGCTAATCCTATCGAGCTAACCCCACAACGTAAAATGTTGATCATTACCGGCCCTAACATGGGCGGTAAATCAACTTATATGCGTCAAACGGCGTTAATCACCTTGTTAGCACATATTGGTTCTTATGTTCCCGCCGAATCGGCAAAAATTGGCTCGATTGATCGTATTTTTACCCGTATTGGAGCCTCGGATGATCTGGCTTCTGGTCGTTCTACATTCATGGTGGAAATGACAGAAACGGCCAATATATTGCACAATGCGACAGCAAACAGCTTAGTATTGATGGATGAAATTGGCCGCGGTACGAGCACTTATGATGGTTTATCTTTAGCCTGGGCCAGTGCGGAATGGTTAGCGACTAAAATTGGTGCCCTCACATTGTTTGCCACTCACTACTTTGAATTAACCGAGTTGCCTAACCAACTGCCTCATTTAGCCAACGTCCACTTGGATGCTGTCGAACATGGTGAAAGTATTGCTTTTATGCATGCTGTCCAAGAAGGTGCGGCAAGTAAATCTTACGGACTGGCTGTTGCTGGCTTGGCAGGTGTACCGAAAACCGTTATAAAAAATGCGCGCGCAAAATTGTCACAACTAGAATTAATGAGTCAACAATCGCTCACGACGAAAAGTGCAACGGTTGATATCGCAAATCAACTGAGCTTAATTCCGGAACCAAGTGAGGTGGAGCAAGCATTAGCTAACATCATTCCCGATGATCTAACGCCTCGCCAAGCATTGGAAGAACTATATCGCTTAAAGAAACTGCTATAGAAGTATCAAGCTAAAATCGACGTAACAAACAAAAAAGGGACGGTTTCAACACCGTGCCCTTATCTGTTTTTGTTAGTAACCACTAATCATTTTCAATGTTAAACAACGATTCCATGTTGAGACCTTGTTTAACGAGGATCTCTCTTAAACGACGTAATCCTTCCACTTGAATTTGGCGAACCCGTTCACGCGTTAGGTTAATCTCGCGGCCCACTTCTTCCAATGTTGATGGCTCATAACCTAATAGACCAAAACGACGTGCCAATACTTCTTTTTGTTTTGGATTGAGCTCATTGAGCCAATTAATCAATGAGTTTCGAATATCATCATCTTGCGTAGAGATTTCAGGATCAGAATTGTTTGCATCTGGAATGATATCCAATAGTGCCTTATGGGGTTTGAAGTCCAACGGTACAGAAAACAACGCTAAGGGGGTTAACAGACTGATATTAATCATATTATTCTCTGTGAAGTCCAATGGAACGAAAACGTACGATAAGGCGTTAATGTATTGCGTCCC
>NZ_JAAZTU010000050.1 GCF_012395185.1 Vibrio aestuarianus | reverse complement strand
ATAGAAGTTCACGAACTTCCATTTCTACTAGCTCTAGAAGCTCTTCATCGTCAACCATGTCACATTTGTTCATGAATACGATGATGTAAGGAATACCAACTTGGCGACCAAGTAGGATGTGCTCACGCGTTTGTGGCATTGGGCCATCTGTTGCCGCAACAACTAGGATACCGCCGTCCATTTGCGCAGCACCTGTGATCATGTTTTTAACATAATCCGCGTGTCCTGGGCAGTCTACGTGTGCGTAGTGACGTGCTGGAGTATCGTACTCTACGTGAGAAGTATTGATTGTAATACCGCGCTCGCGCTCTTCTGGAGCGTTATCGATAGATGCGAAGTCTTTCGCAACACCACCGTACACTTTTGCAAGTGTAGTACAGATAGCAGCAGTTAGAGTTGTTTTACCGTGGTCAACGTGGCCGATAGTACCAACGTTTACGTGCGGTTTCGTACGTTCAAATTTTGCTTTAGACACGATCGTGTTCCTTCCTAGTTATGATTCGCCTTGAGTCACATATAGCTCAAGACGCGCCAGAAATTGCTATTTTATGCGCCAACTCTCGTCAGCGCAATAGATTCGTTATTAAACAAATAACTGTTAAGTGCGCTCTGCAATAATTGCTTCTGCAACATTCTTCGGCACATCAGCGTACTCAGCAAACTCCATAGAGTAAGAAGCACGGCCCTGAGTGGCAGAACGTAAGTCTGTTGCGTAACCAAACATTTCAGATAGAGGGACTTTAGCATGGATAATTTTTAGGCCAGCATGACCTTCATCCATACCTTCAATCATGCCGCGACGACGGTTTAAGTCGCCAACAACATCACCCATCCAATCTTCTGGAGTGGTTACTTCAACTTTCATCATTGGTTCAAGAAGAACAGGTTGCGCTTCTAAAGCACCTTTCTTGAACGCCATCGACCCAGCAATCTTAAACGCCATCTCGTTTGAGTCGACATCATGATATGAACCATCGAATAATGTCGCTTTGACATCCATAATAGGATAGCCAGCTAACACACCGTTGTTCATTTGCTCTTCGATACCTTTCGCAACCGAGCTGATGTATTCCTTAGGAACCACACCACCAACGATTTCGTCGACAAAGACAAAGCCTTCACCGAGTTCCGCAGGTTCAATCTTAAGCCAAACGTGACCATATTGACCACGACCACCAGATTGACGAACGAACTTGCCTTCAACTTCCGCTTTACCACGGATAGTTTCGCGATACGCCACTTGTGGCTTACCGACGTTGCAATCAACACTGAATTCACGCTTCATGCGATCAACGATGATGTCTAGGTGAAGCTCACCCATACCTGAAATCAATGTTTGACCCGTTTCCTTGTCGGTTTCAACACGGAACGATGGATCTTCTGCAGCCAGTTTACCTAGAGCAATACCCATTTTTTCTTGGTCTGCTTGAGAGCGAGGCTCTACCGCAATTTGAATTACAGGCTCTGGGAATTCCATGCGCTCAAGTACCACTTTATGGTCTTGATTACACAAAGTATCACCAGTAGTGACATCTTTAAGGCCAATCGCTGCAGCGATATCGCCAGCGCGAACTTCTTTAATTTCTTCACGCTTATTGGCGTGCATTTGAACGATACGACCAAAACGCTCACGCTTTTGTTTCACAGAGTTGTAAACGGCATCGCCTGAGTTTACGACTCCAGAATAAACACGCATAAACGTTAGTGTACCAACAAATGGGTCTGTCGCAATTTTAAAGGCTAACGCTGCAAATGGTTCGTTGTCGTCAGCATGACGCTCAACTTCATTGTCATTGTCATCAAGACCTTTAATTGCTGGAACATCAATTGGCGAAGGCAAATATTCGATTACTGCATCAAGTACGGCTTGAACACCTTTATTTTTGAAGGCACTGCCACACGTAGCTAATACAATTTCATTATTAATGGTACGAGTACGTAATGCTTGTTTAATTTCCGCTTCCGTCAACTCACCTTCTTCAAGGTATTTATCCATTAACTCTTCACTTGCTTCAGCCGCTGCTTCAACAAGGTTATTGTGCCATTCTTCAGCAAGTTCTTGCATGTCAGCCGGAATGTCTTCGTATGTAAACGTCATGCCTTGATCGGCTTCATTCCAGTTGATTGCTTTCATCTTGATAAGGTCGATGACACCTCTGAACTCTTCTTCTGCACCAATATTCAATTGGATAGGAACAGGAGTCGCACCAAGACGATTTTTAATTTGGTCTACAACACGTAAAAAGTCTGCGCCAGCACGGTCCATTTTATTAACGAACACCATGCGAGGAACACCGTATTTATCAGCTTGACGCCATACAGTTTCAGACTGAGGTTCAACACCAGATGAGCCACAGAATACAACCACTGCACCATCAAGCACACGAAGTGAACGCTCTACTTCGATTGTAAAGTCAACGTGTCCTGGGGTATCAATGATGTTTACGCGATGATCTTGGAACTGTGCTTCCATACCACGCCAGAAGGTTGTTGTAGCAGCAGATGTGATAGTAATACCACGCTCTTGCTCCTGCGCCATCCAGTCCATGGTTGCAGCACCATCGTGAACTTCGCCGATTTTGTGAGAAAGGCCAGTGTAGAACAGAATACGTTCAGTAGTGGTTGTTTTACCTGCATCTACGTGAGCACAGATACCGATGTTACGGTAGCGCTCAATAGGAGTTTTACGAGCCACGATTGTATCCTCTTACTAAGGTATCCCTTAGAGTATAAAGATGTGCTGCGAGAGAAACTCGCAGCACTAAAGGTATTACCAGCGGTAATGAGCGAATGCTTTGTTCGCTTCTGCCATGCGGTGAACGTCTTCACGTTTCTTAACAGCAGAACCTTTGTTTTCTGACGCATCTAGCATTTCAGCAGCTAGGCGAGCAGCCATAGATTTTTCACCACGCTTACGCGCAGCATCAACTACCCAACGCATAGCAAGTGCGTTACGGCGAACCGGACGTACTTCTACAGGTACTTGGTAAGTTGAACCACCCACACGGCGAGATTTAACTTCTACCGCTGGACGTACGTTTTCAAGAGCTTCTTCAAATACAGCTAAGTGATCTTTACCAGATTTCTCAGCCATAGTGTCTAGTGCAGTGTAAACAATTTTTTCTGCAGTAGATTTTTTACCGTCAACCATAAGAATGTTAACGAATTTTGCCAGCAGTTCAGACTTGAACTTTGGATCTGGAAGGATCTTACGCTGACCAATAACGCGACGACGTGGCATGGATATTCTCCGTTGTCTTTTTCAGGTTATCCAAAACTTTTCAGTTTCTTCAAAAATTAAATAATTTAGTGTTTGGCCTTACTTAACGGAAATCCATTAAGACTTAGGACGTTTCACACCGTACTTAGAACGAGCTTGTTTACGGTCGTTAACGCCTGCACAGTCAAGTGCACCACGAACTGTGTGGTAACGAACACCCGGAAGGTCTTTAACACGACCACCACGGATTAGAACAACTGAGTGCTCTTGAAGGTTGTGGCCTTCACCGCCGATGTACGATGTTACTTCGAAGCCGTTTGTCAAACGTACACGACAAACTTTACGAAGTGCTGAGTTAGGTTTTTTAGGTGTAGTAGTGTAAACACGAGTACATACACCACGTTTTTGTGGGCACGCTTCTAGTGCTGGCACGTTGCTTTTAACAACTTGCTTTGCACGAGGCTTGCGTACCAACTGGTTAATAGTTGCCATTAACTAGCTCCTGAATTTACTTAAAGTAAGCTTTGTGAAAAATCTAGTCCCTACGTACTTAGTACAAATAGGGACGCAAAATTCTATGCAGCAGTGAGAGGTGTGTCAAGAAATATACAGATCTTTTTTAACCACTAAAAAAGGCTGTTGATTTTTTAGATATAAAATCAACAGAAAAACATTACCAAGTTATTGATTTGTCATGTTTAACGGTTAAATCAACAAAGCCAGAAAAATTGACTTTCATCATATGAGGCGAGCTAAGATCTTCCACACCTCGCGCTGCGAGATCCTCGGAAAGGACATAAACCTTCGTTAGATCGATAATTTGCCCAAAATGCATAGCGTTTGGGTTGGACATGTATACAGCATCTTCAATCAAAAGTATCTCATCTTCATCGGTAGAATATCGCTGTACTAATATCATTTTAGATGCGTCTTTTACGATATGAAGCATTTGCTCTCCTTAGAAGGTTAACACTTGATCACACTGTGCCAATAATTGTGCGATTTGCTGGGGAGATACCTTTTGAGCATCGATCACCCGACTAGCATCCCCTAAGCCAAATTCATCAATACTTTGCTGGCAAAGGTAGATTTGTTCAATATCGTATAGGTCGAGTAATTTGAATGCGCTGATATAGTCGCGGCTCAATACCTGTTCGGGTGATTGACTGGCGATGAGTTGAGTAACGCCTGGACCAACAAAAAAAAGGACAATATCATCATTGTACGCTGACGCAGCGAGTAAAGCATCTAAGCCTTCTCTTCCTGCCGACGTTGAATGAGGAGCCGATTGAAAAACAAAACCTAATTTTTTCAAAACTGTACCACTCTATTTTGCGTCAGTAATGCTTCGGCCAAACTCCCTAAACCAGCTTGCTCAAAGTTATCCGCTAAATTATGCGTAGCAAGTTGATGTTGTTGCGCTTCACTATCACTGATAATGCCACGGCGGAGCGCCGCCGCCACGCAAGTTTCTAATTTAACGTTATGCTCTAGCGCAAGCTGTTGCCAAGCTTTGACTAAATCAAACTCATCGTTAGCTGGAGCGGTAATCGACGAACCATTAAGCACACCATCTTGATAAAAAAAGACGCTCGATAGGGTGTGGCCTTTTTCTATCACAGCACAAGCAAAGCGATAAGCACTGCGCGCTGACTGAGAGCCATAAACCGCCCCATTGACCAGTAGCGTATAAGTCAACGTTTGGCTCACTACGATTCTTCTCCAGTCTTACGCTGGCGAATGTAGAGGTACACGGTATGCTTGGAAATATTCAGTCGGTCAGCAACACGGTTGATGGCATCTTTGATATCAAAAATACCTTTGTCATACAACTCCATCACGATCTGACGGTTTTTGGTGTTGTTAGATACCGACTTGTCTGCATTGATATCTTCAATCGTGCGCTCAACAGTTTGATCCACCAGCTCTTCAACGTCGCTAGCAAAGTTCACTGAAGACGCCGCTTCTTGCGCTTCTTGTGTTGGCATGAAAGATTGCAGAACCTGAGAAAATGGTGCATCTAGGTTGACGTTAATACACAACAAACCAATAACTCGATTATCACCATTACGGATTGCCACTGTAATGGACTTCATCAACACGCCACCTTTGGCTCGAGTAAAGTAAGATCGAGAGAAGTTGCGCTCTGAACCTTCAATATCTTTTAGCATACGCAGTGCTAAATCGGTGATGGGTGAACCAACTTGACGCCCTGTATTCTCACCGTTAGCGATTTTGATAGCTGATGTATTGAGATCTTCCAATGAGTGCAGCACGATCTCACAGAAAGGGCCAATCAAACTAGCAATACCATCCACGACGGCTTCATAGGAACGAAGAATAATTTTATCGTGCTCACTAAATGGCATCACATGTACGGATTCCATTTCAAGCAACATCTCCGCATTTAGAGTTTCTGTCATTGTCACTGTTATCTAGCCTTAGTGCGAAAAATCAACAAATTGATGTAAGTTTATCAGAAAATTTTAATTTTAAACCTAGTTAAGTCTTGAGCAAGTGATTTAGAACAACTAATCAGAGTATGCGGTTCAAAGAAAAGGGCCTGATAAATTCAGGCCCTTAGCGTAATAATGACGTTGAAAAGCAATTATTTTGCGGCTTCGTCACCGTTATCAATCTTCAGTAATTCAACTTCAAATACGAGTGTTGAATTAGCAGGAATGGTTGGTGTGTCTTGTTCGCCATAGGCAAGCTCAGGTGGAATAACAAACTTATACTTAGAACCCACTTGCATTAACTGTACGCCTTCAGTCCAACCTGGAATAACGCGATTTAGCGGGAATGTAGCTGGTTCGCCACGGTCGTAAGAACTGTCAAACTGTGTACCGTCTGTAAGAGTACCTTTGTAGTGTACTTGAACAGTATCGGTCTCTTTGGGTAATTCACCAGTGGCTGGTGTCATTACTTGATAAAGTAAACCTGACTCTGTTTTCTTCACGCCTTCTTGCTTTTCAAATTCAGCACGGAACTCATCTCCTGCTGCTTTTGCAGCTGCCGCTTTTTCAGTAGCTTGAGCTTTCATCGTTTCTGCAACACGCTTATCGAGCGCTTCTAAAGCGGCACGAGTTTCTTCTTCACTTAGCTCTGCGTTACCCGCAAAAACGTGCTCGATACCTTTAAGTACAAAAGCTTTATCAAGATTGATGCCAATTTCACTTGGTTTCTCAATGCTTGTACTCAAGTAATTAGCAAAAGAAACACCAATTGCGTAAGCTGCTTTGTCATCTTCAGTTTTAAAGTGAACCGTTTTTCCGGTTTCAGCTTGCACTTGTTCTGCCGCTGGTGCTGCTTCAGTTTTTGGTGCTTCATCTTTCTGGCAGCCAACTGCTAGCATTACGGTTGCCGCAAGCAGTGACACTTTAAACAATGATTTCATTTATTTCTCCAATTTGTAGGCAAACCTTTTGTTATTGTGCACAAATCTCAGAGAAAGACTGGTGCACAAAACAGAGTTGTACCAATATAACGGTATGTTGATCGATTGTCTTTACACTCAAAGCGGATAATTAGACGTCATGCGGATAATTTCTCATTCAATCCTATGCTGCATTGTCATATTGATGTTAAATGGTTGTTTTTTCTCTAACAACGACGTGCAACGCTGGGAACTAGAACCGAATGGATCTACCAGCTTCGGCCTCAGCCGTGATGGTCGTTTTGCGCTTATCTACTCCAAACAAAAACAATTGGTTTTGTGGGATCTTGAACAAGATAAAATGCTCGCAGACCTAGGGCCTCAAGACCCTCAAGCAAATACTGTCTCACACATTCGCATCTCCGATAATGGCCGTTTCGCTGTCACCGCAAGCCAAATTAATTTTGCGGTATGGGACTTAGGTTGGACACAAGCACAGGGCTTATGGTCCATCTCTGACGGCCTCATTCGAAGTATTGATATATCAAATGATGGCGAACAAGTACTACTTGGTTTATCCAATGGTAAAGCTATTTATGTGGACTTAGTCAGCGGTCGCCGCCTAGAGTTCCTTGCTCATAGAGAAAAAGTCAATTCTGTCGCCCTATCTCCCAATGGTCGCTTTGCTCTCACTGGTGGCAATGATTATTTCGCTTATCTTTGGGATACCAAAACAGGTCAAATTTTGCGCTCTTTTGAACACGAACAACGCGTCAACCGAGTTGCTCTACAACGAGATGGTTTGATGGCATTTACTTCCGATGGTGGTAATCAATCCGTTATTTGGGATCTAACTTCTGGAAAAAAAATAGCGCAATTGAGTAGCTTTTCCAGACAACTGATTTTCACAACCGCGCGTTTTTCCGATGACGGCTCCTTGTTAGTGACTGGTTCACCCTCTAGCCAAGTAGCTATTTGGAATGCTAAAAACGGTAAAAAGCAGCAAGGATTCGAGGTTGAACCGTTAAAAGATGCCCGTCCACCACGAGCTGTAGTGTATGATGCGGCCTTTGACCACCAGCAGCGAGTCATTACTGGTACATCAGCAGGTATTGCTCAAGCATGGAAATTAAACGATTAGTGATAAGTGATGAACGATAAAAATATGCAGCAATTAGAACAGCGTGTTAATGACTTAGAATGCCAACTGGCTTTTCAAGAACAAACCATCAATGAACTCAATGATGCTCTGACACAACAGCAAATGTTGATCACTAAAATGCAAGATCAAATGAAATACATGGTGGGTAAAGTGAAGAATATGGATACCTCTAATTTGGCCGACGCCTCAGAAGAGACACCTCCTCCTCACTACTGATTTCTAGCTGGCAAAGTAATAAGCTATTATTCCGCCTGCCACCACCAAACAGCCACCGATTCTACGCAATTGGTTATTGGGCTGCAGGCTAAGCTCTGCAACCATTTTACGCCAACCGTTGGGGGCGATTAGCGGTCCAAGACCTTCCACAATTAGCACCAAACCTACCGCAAACCAAATTGAATTAGACATAGTATTATCTCTATCGAACAGCGAAATATTATCCCAACAAACAACAAAGGCTCCGAGAAGGAGCCTTTGATTAAACAACTAACGATTATTTAGCTGCAACACCACTGGTGTTATTCATGTATTTGAAGAAATCACTCTTAGGATCCAACACTAGGATATCGCTTTTCTCACTGAATGATTTTTCATACGCTCTCAAAGAACGTAGGAAACCGTAAAATTCAGGATCTTTGCTGTAAGCATCAGAGTAAATCTTCGCTGATTTTGCATCGGCATCACCACGTGTTACACGTGCAGTTTTATCCGCTTCAGCTAAAATTGTCGCCACTTCAAGCTCTGCTTGGGCACGAATGATTTCAGCTTTCTCACGACCTTGAGAGCGGTGTTTACGAGCAACCGATTCACGTTCAGCACGCATACGACGGTAGATAGACTCACTGATCTCATCAGGTAAGTTGATTTTCTTCATACGGAAGTCAACCACTTCAACACCCAAATCTTTCATAGCGCTTTCGCGAGTATCAGTCAGTACGTCTTCCATAATCTGGTCACGCTGACCATCAATTTCCAACGCTTGCTTAGCCGCTTCAGTCGTCACCACTTCCGCATCGGTACTGTCAGGCAACACATCTTTATTGCGAGGACCTGAAACGATTTGCTTAATTTCACGCGAACCGATTTCAGAACGAAGAATATCCGTCACTTTACGCTCAAGCAGTGCTTCTGCTGTTAGTGCATTACCGCCACCTGTTGCCAAGTAGTATTGACCGAAATCTTCGATACGCCATTTTACGTAGGTATCAATGATCACGTCTTTTTTCTCAGACGTGACAAAGCGGTCAGAACGGCCATCCATAGTTTGAATACGTGCGTCTAATGTTTTCACACGGTCAAACAGTGGCATTTTAAAATGCAAGCCAGGCTCGTAGATACGGGCAATTTCGTTATTGTCTTTCAATACTCGACCAAAACGAACCACGATTCCACGCTCACCTTCAGGGATGACAAATAATGACATCAGCATCAGAACAAGTGCAATCACCAATACAGGGATCATTAACTTACGCATTATTAGTATCTCCCTTGACGTGTACTTGTTGAACGAGACTGAGCATCAGTGTCAGCCGCCGTATCGGTACGCTGAGATTCAAGCTCGATCTGATCATACGCTGATGATGATTTCGCTTGACGTTTAGTCTCTGATTTTTCCTGACCGGCTAATTTATCAATCGGCAAGTACAACAGATTACCGCTAGATTCAGAATCAATCAGCACTTTAGAGGTATTAGAATACACTTCTTCCATCGTATCGAGGTAGAGACGATTACGAGTAACCTCTGGAGCTGCATTATATTCAGGCAACAGTTTCTCAAATTGAGCCACTTGACCTAATGCTTCATTGATTGTGCGCTCAGTGTAACCTTGTGCTTCTTTCTTCAAACGCTCAGCTCGGCCGGTTGCTTTCGGCAGAATTTCATTTTTATATGCTTCGGCTTCACGGATGAAACGCTCTTCATCTTCTCGTGCAGCAATCGCATCATCAAATGCATCTTTTACTTGCTCTGGCGGACGTGCAGATTGGAAGTTGACATCAACAATCATCAAGCCCATATCATAGCTGTCGATGATTTGATTTAATGTCGCTTGAGTGCTTTGACGAATTTGTTGACGACCACTGGTCAAAATACTATCCATCAATGAGTCACCCACGACAGCACGTAGCGCAGAGTCAGTTGCTTGGCGTAAGCTATCGTCAGCATTCGTAACACGATACAAGTACTTGTATGGATCAGAAACGCGATATTGAACATCCATTCCTACTGTCACTACGTTTTCATCTTTGGTCAGCATAAGGCCAGATGCACGTAACGAGCGAATAGCTTCAACGTTAACCGCTGACACTTCATCAATAAAACGAGGACGCCAGTTTAGACCAGGATCAACGATGCGATCATACTTACCTAAACGCAGCACTACACCACGTTCGGCTTCACCAATAGTATAGAAACCGGAAAAGAACCATACCGCCACAGCAATAGCAGCAATGACACCAAAGCCAATTGCACTACCACCAGAGAACGAAGGGCCTTTACCACCTTTCTTACCAAACTTTCCACCCAGTTTTTGGCTCAGTTTATTAAAAACTTCGTCCAAATCTGGTGGTCCTTGATCACGGCCACCGGAGTTTTTGTCACCACGATTATTATTACCCCAAGGGTCATTATCGCGGCCATTGTTGCCGTTGTTATTACCAGGCTCATTCCACGCCATTAGAAAGCTCCATCATTTGATATGACGTTATACTGTAGCAGTCCTTTAAGTAACTATAAAGTCACGCAAAACTGCTTCTTCTCTTTTTTCTAGTCTAGACCAATCGACTTGCTGCATTCGAATATGAATCACTAAGTTGCCTTCTGGGTCATATTCTTCTTGTTGAATACATTTCATTTGTGAAAATGTACTACGAATGCGTCCTTGATGCAGTGGTGGGATACACAGTTGATATTGAATCACCTGACTAGCTAGTCGCTCCGTCAGTGCTTCGAAAAGCAGGTCAATACCTTGACCATCCATTGCCGATACCCATACTGTTCGGGGAATCCCCTCATCATCTCTTTCAATTCGAGGTTGTTGGCCTTCTAGATTGTCGATCTTGTTCATAACGACAAGAGTTGGCACCTCATGGGCATCAATTTCTTCTAATACATCATGAACAGCTTTGATATTCTCACGAAAACGCTCATCACTGGCATCAACAACATGTAACAAAATGTCAGCTTCTTGAGTTTCTTGTAACGTGGCTTTGAACGCTGCAACTAAATCATGCGGTAGATGACGAATAAACCCTACCGTATCCGCCAAAATAGCGGTACCCACATCGGCTAAATCAATTTTACGCAGTGTTGGGTCTAACGTTGCAAACAGTTGATCTGCTGCGTATACACCCGCTTCGGTAATTCGATTAAATAAGGTCGATTTACCCGCATTGGTGTAACCCACCAGGGAGATTGTGGGAATTTCAGCTCGATTTCGAGCTCGGCGCCCTTGTTCTCTCTGCTTCGCGACTTTTTCTAAGCGACGTAATATCGCTTTAATGCGCTCACGCAATAATCGTCTGTCGGTTTCTAACTGGGTTTCGCCTGGACCACGCAAACCTATCCCACCTTTTTGGCGCTCAAGGTGCGTCCAGCCTCGAATTAATCGAGTTGAAAGGTGACGTAACTGCGCCAGTTCAACTTGCAACTTACCTTCATGGGTTCGAGCGCGTTGAGCAAAAATATCGAGGATAAGACCAGTACGATCAATCACTCGGCATTGGCACAAATGTTCTAGGTTACGCTCTTGAGCTGGAGAAAGGGCATGGTTAAAGATCACCACATCAGCTTCAGTTGCCTGCACTGCTTGGGCGATTTCTTGGGCTTTGCCTTCACCGACATAATATTTAGGGTGTGGAGTTTGACGACTGCCAGTAATCACTTGCAGTGTCGACACTCCAGCAGAAGAAACTAGCATTTCACATTCGCTAAGATCTTCCCACTCACCCTTATGCGTGAAGTTGATATGAACAAGTACGGCTCGCTCACCGGCTTCGTAACGGTCAAACAAGCAACCAACTCCTTTGTAAATAAACGATGCTAATCAGAGGATTAATCTTCTGATTTGTCTGATGGTCGATCAGATCCAGTACGCGGTTCCGCGGTATGGTGGCTCACTGCACGTGCAGGAACAACCGTAGAAATTGCGTGCTTGTATACCATCTGATTAACTGTATTTTTCAGTAGGATCACGAATTGATCGAATGATTCAATCTGACCTTGAAGTTTAATACCGTTCACAAGATAGATCGAAACGGGAATGCGCTCACGACGTAGTGCATTTAAGAATGGGTCTTGTAGAGATTGCCCCTTAGCCATTTTATTTTCCTTATTTGAATTTTGTTGTAGTTATTTAGCTAGTGGTGCACTGCATTATTTGTGCGGCCTTTGCATCTGAGCTAAACGAATAAAAACCCCGTGATTACTTGTTATGGAGATGAATGCATCCAAATTCAAGTAACGGATCCTTTACAGGGTACATCACGCAAAAGCGATCACATTATACACAGCTAATTCAGTCAGATGCTATCGCATTTGAGAGAGTTTCTACTGCATGATCAATGTTTTCGCTATCTAACCAAGTTAAATCATCCCAGCTGCGTAACCAGGTGATCTGACGCTTGGCCAATTGACGGGTTGCACAGATTCCACGAAATACCGCTTCATCCAATGTACAATTCCCATCCAAATAGTCCCACATTTGTCGGTAGCCAACACAGCGAATGGATGGCAAATCTGGATGAAGATCTTTTCGAGCGTAGAGCGCTCTCATCTCATCTTCAAATCCAGCTTCGATCATTTTTTCAAACCTAAGTTCGATCCGACGGTGGAGCTCAGCCCTTTCCTTGGGAGCTATTGCAAACTGCTTAACTCGAAATGGCAGGCTTTCACCTTTGGTTTGAGTTAGCTCAGTAAGAGTTTTACCTGAAATTCGATAAACTTCCAATGCCCGCGACAATCTTTGTGGATCATTGGGGTGAATTCTGTCAGCTGAAACAGGATCAATCTCTTTCAGCTGATCGTGCAAAAAGCTCCAGCCATGTGCTGCTTCTTGCTCAATCTGTTGTCGTATTTCTGGGTTTGCAGCCGGAAGTGGCGACAACCCCTCTAGTAGAGCTTTGTAATACAACATAGTTCCCCCGACCAATAGAGGAATTTTTCCTTGTGCGGTAATGTCATGCATGGCTTGTAGAGCGTCACGACGAAAATCAGCCGCCGAATAAGCTTCACTAGGATCGAGAATATCAATCAAGCGATGAGGAGCGAGCGCAAGTTCACGTTCATCGGGCTTCGCCGTACCAATATTCATACTCTTATAGATCAGAGCCGAATCGACACTGATAATTTCAACTGGGTATTTCTGACGCAAACGGATCGCAACTTCAGTTTTACCCGATGCGGTTGGCCCCATCAAAAATAGAGCAAGTGGTAGTGTCTGATTCATCATTACTTTAATTATTTATGCTAACAACGCAGCAATCGTGGTGGAAAAATCAACCGGCTGAACAAAACGAGTATCGTGTAAAGGCAGTTTGCCCTGCCAAAGCTGTTCCAATTCCGAAATCATTTGAATCGCTTCCGATAAAGTGTAGTCACTTTTTACTTCAGTTGTTTGCTGGGCAAGCCAATCGGCTAAAATATCCGCTTTTATTTGCCCGCCAGATTCATTCAAATTTAAGGAGGCGTAAGATAACAGATCTGGAATTAAGTGTTGCAGATTTTGCTGTCGAAGTGGCTGAGGGACTCCCATCACCATCATGTTTTGCGCATTACGTTCTTTTAACTCAATTCCCAACTCACGGAGTACAGGTTGACACAGGGCAAGTGTTTTACGTTCTGGTTCAGACAATTTCAGTGACAGTGGCACTAGCAGTGGTTGGCTTTTTAACTCTCCAGCGGCAGTATTAAGTTGCCCTCTAGTTTTAAGCCATGCCCCTTTGATAAGAGAAAGTAACACCACACCTTGTTTAGACCCCATCAGCAAGTATTGGCCTTGAATAACAGAAATCGCCTTACCTAGTTGCTCTAATTTTAGTGGTTGATTAAGAGTTTCAGGCAGCTTCGCTGGAATTGGCGCAGCTGGTACGGGTTGAACGGTTTTCATCAACTCTTGGTATGCCTTCACTTCCACTTTAGAAGGTGACGGCTGTGGTGAGCGCTCATAATTCGAACGAGACGTACTTTGGGTAGCAGTTTGCTGCCACTCACTACGTTTAGGAGCTTCTTGAATAGAATGTATGGCTGTAGCCGCTACCTCTGCATAGTTACTATCGGCCTTACGGGGATATGCAGGGACTTTATCCACTGCCCGCCCTATCTGCGCAGCTAGGTCAGTGTCACTCTTTTCTATTTCTCTATTTTCAGCGCCTTTGTTTGCTAGCTCAACACTGGGGTGATGAAAGGCTGACTGGTTAACTTCAGGCTCTGTGATATGTTTGCTTTCAGCAAGCGCGCTACTTAATGCCTGGTAGATAAAATCATGAACTAGACGAGCTTGATGAAAACGCACCTCATGTTTTGCAGGGTGCACATTGACATCAACTTGATGCGGATCTAACTCGATAAACAGTACATAAGTTGCAAATTGATCCGCTTTTAAGCTGGTCTCATAGCTCTGTCTGATAGCGTGATTAATCAATTTATCACGCATCATACGACCATTCACATAACAATACTGTAAGTCACTCTGCTGACGAGCCCCTTCTGGGGTTGTTATCCAACCGTGTAACTTTAGCCCTTGATGTTCAAGTTCAATCCTCAGCATGTGACGCACAAAGGCATTACCACACACTGCAGCAATTCTTTTTTCTTCCTGAGATGTAGTTTTAGCGGCGCGGTACTGTCGCACCATTTTACCGTTATGGCGTACATTGATTGTCACATCAAAACGACTCAAAGCGATACGTTTTAGCAGTTCATCAATATGCGTAAATTCTGTTTTTTCGGTGCGAAGAAATTTACGCCGAGCTGGTGTATTGAAGAATAGGTCTAACACTTCGACTGATGTACCGATCGGATGCGCGGTGGGTTCAAGTTTCACCGCCATATCTCGCCCCTCACTGTGCGCTGCCCACGCTTGTTCTTGTGTCGCCGGACGAGAGGTTAAGGTTAGCCGAGAAACCGAGCTAATACTGGCCAGTGCTTCACCACGAAAACCTAAACTGACAATCGCCTCTAAATCATCTAGGGTGTGGATTTTAGAGGTGGCATGGCGACTTAATGCTAATGCCAATTCCTCTTTATCAATCCCAGTGCCGTTATCACGAACACGAATCAGCTTAGCGCCACCTTTCTCGATATCGATATCGATACGGGTAGCACCAGAATCAAGGCTGTTTTCTACCAACTCTTTTACTACTGATGCAGGCCGTTCTACTACTTCACCAGCAGCAATTTGGTTAGCGAGACGAGCCGGTAGAATTTTAATTACCATAATGATTATCTACTTATTGGGAATGATCAGCACTTGACCAATCGCCAGTTGATCTGATCGCAATTGATTGGCTTGGCGAATACTACTAATCGATACTTGATACTGGTTAGCAATTTTGCTCAAAAACTCCCCTTTTTGCACTTTGTGCTTGCGAAGTGGTTTGTCTTTTAAGCTCACCGTTATTTTCAGTTTTTGCCCTAGCTTTAATGTGTCAGAACGCAGTTTATTTTCTCGTTTGATTTCTTCAACACTCACTTTGTAATTAGCAGCTATCTTTCCTAAGTAATCACCAGATTTAACCACATGAGTAATGGTTTCTGTCTCAACAGGGTTATTCACCACCGGCACTGAGATTGGTGCAGAAGATCCGGGAATACTCAATACTTGCCCAATGGCTAAACTCGCGCTTTTGAGGTTATTTGCTGTCATTAAAGCTTGCGTTGAAGTGCCGTATTTCTTGGCAATCACAGATAAAGATTCACCGCGTTGGACTTTATGCTTTTGCGCTTTGCCACGGTTAGCAAATAGAGTGCCTTCTGGTGGGTTCTCTTCAAAATATTGCACGATAGCTTTTGCCAATGCACGGGCTAACTTATCTTGATGGCTACGTTGGAATAATAGCTTTTCTTCTGTTGGGTTCGAGATAAAACCAGTTTCCACCAAAACCGATGGAATATCAGGTGATTTCAATACCGCCAAACTTGCGTTTACTGGCTCCTTTTTATGTAAGTGAGCCACTTTCCCCATCTCTTTGAGTAGATGAGTCGCCACTTTGTAGCCTTCTTTTTGCGAATGACTAAATTGTAAATCCAGTAAAGTTTGGCTGACATTACGATCGCTATTATTTTTTGCCAACACTTGTCCTGCTCCACCAAGCAATTCCGATTGCTCTTCGTGGTTTTCGACCCAACGAGCAATTTCGCTATTCGCACGCTTAGTATTCAATACAAATACCGAACCGCCTCTTGGTTGTGGCGTATGGAAAGCATCGGCATGGACTGACACTAAAAGATGCGCTTTATTGCGCCGCGCGATTTCTGAACGTTTGTTGAGGTTAACAAAGTAATCGCCACCACGAGTCAGAACCGCTTTCATTCCCGGTACAGCATTAATTTGGTCGGCAATTTTTTTGGAAATACTCAGCGTGGCATTTTTTTCATATTTACGAGTAGGACCAATTGAACCAGGGTCTTCGCCACCATGCCCAGCATCGATCGCCACTACAATATCGGCTGTACCTAATAACTGTGAAGCATCACGACTAACCTGAGTATTGCTAGCTGGTTTTGCCGACGCTTTTTCACCCTGCTCGCCATGGGGTAAATCAACCACTAAACGATGCCCATATTGACCACCGGGCGTCGGTGAAAGTTTGAAAGGTTGCGGATTAACCTTACGCTTAAGTTCGAAAACCAAACGATAGGTGCCTTTTTCTGGGGGAGAACTACTGCGGATCTGTTTAAGAATCGGGCTATCGGAAACCTGTAAAGGTAATTTAGTACTGAGTGTCGTTTTTTTTAAATCCACAACCAGCCGCTCAGGACTACTAAGTGTGAAGTAACTGTAATCTGCTTCGTTTTTAAGATCGATAACCACCCGAGTTTCATCAGGAGAAGGCCAAACACGTACCCCTTCTAAAGCATTCGCCCAAGCCGTTGATGTGAATAACCACCCGCTGCAGCAGGCAAGCGATATAACAAAAGTTCGAAATAAATTAGCGCTCAACATAACTCCAATTGGCTAAGTAATGCCGTTCCATAATGGCTATTAGCGGTTAACATCGCTTGTCGTTGCTCACCATCGTAGCGTAATTCAATGTCTAAGTCCGATGTAGGCAGTAAGCCATAGCCTCTCTCCGGCCACTCAACAAGACAAATAGCATCATTGGTGAAGTAATCTCGGATACCCATGAATTCAAGTTCTTCAGGATCAGCCAAACGGTAGAGATCAAAGTGATAAACTTGCCAATTCGCAAGTTGATAAGGTTCAACGAGTGTATAAGTCGGGCTTTTGACGTTACCGACATGCCCTAACTGGCGAATAAAACCACGGCTGAATGTTGTTTTTCCTGCACCAAGATCGCCATGCAAATAAATGGTTGTCTGCTCGGAACACAGTATCGCTAGCTCTGCACCTAATTTTACCGTTTGCTGTTCGTCTTTTAAGGTAAAGATCTTCGTGGTCATGAATTACAAGCTCTCTAGTGTCGGTAGTTGACTATATAAAAATCAAAAGAACTCGAATAGTAAACTGGGTTGGAATTGGGAGACAAGATCTCTTCTGTAAGTAAAAAGAAAAAACTCTGCCTAAATGTCAGTTTAATCGATAAAACTGACGATCATTCGCTAGATCCTTCATTCATGATCCGTTAAGATCCCGCCCCCTTTCCGATGAGCTCGTTGATCATGAATTATCAAGCACTGGCAGACAATATAAAAATGTGGGCACGTGAACTTGGCTTCGAGAAAGTTGGGATCTGCGATGTTGATCTTAGCGAACATGAATCAACGCTGCAAAAGTGGTTAGATGCTGGCTATCACGGTGAAATGGACTGGATGGCTCGCCACGGCATGATGCGAGCAAGGCCTGATGAACTACTTTCGGGAACGGTGCGTGTTATCAGCGCACGCATGAACTATCTCCCTCCAGAAGCTCGCTTTGCCAGTAACCTGAATAACCCTAACCATGCCTATATCAGCCGTTATGCGCTGGGTCGTGATTATCATAAATTGGTCCGTAACCAGTTAAAAAAGCTAGGTGAAAAAATTGAGCAAGAAGTTGGCGCGTTAGGCTATCGACCCTTTGTTGACTCAGCCCCAATACTTGAACGACCGCTTGCCCAAAAAGCAGGCCTTGGTTGGACAGGCAAACATTCACTGATTTTAGATAAAGACAGCGGCTCTTGGTTTTTCCTTGGTGAGTTATTAATTGACCTACCCCTGCCGATTGATAAACCAAGTACAGACCAATGCGGTAAATGCAGCGCTTGTATAACATCATGCCCAACACAAGCAATTGTGGAAGCTGGTGTGGTAGATGCGCGCAGATGCATCTCTTATTTAACCATTGAGTATGATGGCATTATTCCTCATCAATTTCGCCAAGCAATGGGCAACCGCATTTATGGTTGCGATGATTGCCAGTTAGTTTGCCCTTGGAACCGGTTTTCAGATCTAACTAAAAAAAGTGATTTCCATCGTCGCAATGTGTTCAATGAGCCAGATTTAGTCGAGTTGTTTGCATGGAGTGAAGATAAATTCTTACGCAATATGGAAGGTTCAGCGATTCGTAGAATTGGCCACCAACAATGGCTACGTAACATCGCGATAGCGTTAGGTAACGCACCTTATTCCGAACACATTTTGACAGCATTAAAAACCAGGATGGGAATGTCAGAACTGTTAGATGAGCATATTCTGTGGGCAATCGAAGAACAAGAACAGAAACGCTCTCGCGCCCTAGGGCAATCCAATCTCAAACATCAGCGGCTAATAAGAATTATCGAGAAAGGGCTACCACGTGATGCATGAGCGCCAAACGTTTGCATAGCTGATCGGCATTTACTTTGACATGCATCTCAAAATATAGCTATGTGGACAAAAATTTAAACACAACGCTGTTTTCTATAATCGAGAAAAGTTAGTCACATCTTCAATAAATGATAAGGATCAAAGATTCATTCATTAACGATCCTATCAATGAGCATATCCAACATAGAAAAAACCGACAAAACCGACAAAAATCAATGACTTGCACTAAAACAGAATAAATGCATGAGTTGAGGTGCAATAGAAAGATCTTTTAGTTTTACTTCATACCATCATTAAAAAACACGTTATTCACCAAGTTATCCACAATTATTTTTTGTGGATAAGTCTGTTAGTGAAAAGCCACAAGCGCCCGTGAGTCACTAGGTTTCATTGATGTTCACTGTGTATTGAAGTGCAATACTGAAGTTATTAAGACGAAAACAAATCCGCAATAGTTGCAGATTATTTATAATTTTTTGGGGTGATGCTTCACAGCATTAAAGAAAGAGCATAGACCATATTTGGTCCAAGTTCAGAGGCTAGTCTGAAGGAAGTTAGAGCGACAGCGACACACGAGGTTCACTTTCTTTATACAAAAAGGCGTTTCCTCAACCTTAACTAGGTTGTGCGGCGCTATTCTTTTCTTCGAAAAGAATTTGGAGCGACACACGAGGTTCGAACTCGTGACCTCAACCTTGGCAAGGTTGCGCTCTACCAACTGAGCTAGTGTCGCATGATTAAACGCTATTGCACTTAATCGAAATTGGTTGCGGGGGCTGGATTTGAACCAACGACCTTCGGGTTATGAGCCCGACGAGCTACCAAGCTGCTCCACCCCGCGTCCGTATTTCATCATTCAAAGCATGATGAGCGC
>NZ_JAAZTU010000004.1 GCF_012395185.1 Vibrio aestuarianus | reverse complement strand
GTTAAGATAGATGTGTTCTGTTGTGTGTGTGTTCTGACGTACTGAGACGTACATGTCGCGTTAGCAGTGTGTATTGTGTTTTGTTTTTAACGGTACGGTCACCATCGGGATCTACACTCGTCTAGTCGTCGGCAGCGTCAGATGTTGATAAGAAACAGTCTTTTAATATTGCCATCGCTACCTTTATCAAAAAATGAGACATTCATTCTTTTTGCTAAATCACTAAGTAAAATATCAATACTAACTGGACTAAAATGTGTCGTTTTTATATGCAGCGACCAATAACCATCAGGGTAAGAGCTATTATTTTTCAGATCCATATAATTAGAATCCGACACCGTAAAAGACGAAAAATCCTCTTCCAACTTTAATTTATTAGATTCAATATCTTCCGCATCATGCTTAATTGATGATAAATCTGCACAGGCAGATGAAAGTATTACCATTATAATGGCAAAGCATTTAGTCATTTTCATTTGTTATAACCAATATTTTATTTCTATAAACCGTCGCTTTAATTTTTTTTCCATTATCACGAATATCACTCACAACCTTTTTTACAAGAAACATGGGGTCTTTCGCTTGATACTTCACCCGGTAGCTTGAAATGAAATCTTCTGTATCCCATTTCATTTTATAGTCATAATCATTTAAAAACTCAATCAATGTGTATTTAAAACTGGCTCCTTCTTCTATCACCAGCTCTATATTTTTATCTTCATTACTTGTTATTAATTGATTACCTTGCTCTACACTTAATTCGCTACTTGCAAAACCAGATGCAGGTAGAAAACCTATACTAATAATAGGTATTAACATTAATTTCATTATGTTCATTTTTTACTTCTTTTCTATTTCATAGGTTTACTGCTGCTTCGCTTCACACCAACGTAATGCAACAATTTGTAATGACCTAGGATTTCTGCCTTCATCACCGTTAACGTCATTGGGTGATCCTATAATTCCCGTCACATCCCAATAATGACCTTTATCCGTCCATCGAAAAAGCACCCCAGAAACAATTTCTGCCCTAGAATTTTGGCTGGAAATACTGTTCTGTCCATAAGAGCTATCAGTAACGTCAGGAAAAGCACCATAACCACTATTTGAATAAGAACTCCCAACAATAGATAAATGTGTCGCTAAACCATTTCCTGCAATGTTAGGGCAGACAGGCTTATTTATTTTAATCGGCTGACAATTATTACCATCACTATTACAACTTCTATCAAATGCTTTTACTACAACTTCAACGGGTGTACGGTAATATTTATCACTGCTTTCTTGATCCGACGTTTGATAGACTAAATTTCCATCAGTGCGTAGATACTTGACAGCATCTCCCCCGCCATCACTGACATCTGAAATCATGGCTGACTGACAAATATAGTCATCAGCAGGTGTGCCTGCGGCTACATTCCAACATAAAGCTCTATCGCTCTGAATAGCGACCATACCGTCACTTCTTAGTGCTTGAGTACCGTTTAAATCAAAAACAATAGCTAAGCCCATATTGGTCGTTATGCCACCAGGCAAGATCGTATGATCTGCCAACACTTTGTGTGCCTCAAACCCGGTATCATAGTTAGCAGCGGTGGCTTTGTTAAAATCAGCAATATGAATTTTCGCGTAAGCACTATTCTCCATATCATCAATTTGTGAAACCTGTTGGCTTGCCACTTCAGCTAAAGTATAAATGTCGTTAAGTCCTGATAGGCCTTCAAGTCCATCAATAAAAATCGTGACTGATGTTGGTTTCACACCACGAATATCACTTAGACCGGTGTGATTAATAGAGAAAAAAGAACGAGCTTCTCCATCAATTTTTATCCCTCTCACCTTATAGGAAGACCCCAAATTAAACTCATCTTCAAGCCCTAGTGTACAATTTACTCGTTCATTTTTAACCGGATCAGAGCCTCCACAGCCATGAATAGAACCATTTACACCATTAAAAAAGTTCGCAGTGTCTATAGAGCTAGCAGCACTAACACCGCTTGCGGGTAAATAAATATATCCAAAACCGCTTAGTGAGTTTTTTAAATTTTTAATAGTATTATTAATTTTAAAAGTTTCTATATCACTTGAATTTGTACTTTGTACTTCGACTAAAGGCTCAAACATAACCTGAGTCGTCAGCTGATATATTTTCGCTATTTTAGCAGCATTTAATGTCCGAGACTGTGCATCTACTTGACCACGTTGTAATTGAGCCATATAAAGCATAATAAACCCAACGATTGAAACAGCAATCAGTACTTCAAGCAGCGCTATACCACGTTGTTTTTTCACTAGCTTTCAACCCAAAAATAAAGTATTAGCAGCGCTTTACCAACCGTGATAAAGCGCTATATTTAGTATTTAGTATTTAGTATGTACCATAAATTATTGTATTGTCACCACCAACACACAACGTAGCATATTGTAGGGGATCATTCGCATCTGGAGCCAATCCATCCAATGTCTTAATTAAGCCTGCAGCCATATCGGCAGTGCCAGTGAGATCACCGGGCGCCTGTGCACTGACGGTATCCACTATTTCAAAATAAGAAGCATCAGTAACCAAAGACCCTGTAGCAATCTTCTTGCACAATGAGTCACTTAATCCACCAATAGTTAAAACAAATGCACTACCGCTAACAGCGCTCGGATATTTCGGAACTGGTGTATACCCATAAAAATCATTTGTTATTGGATTGGTAGCTGAATTCTCGGATATTGCCCCTGCTGCAATCAACGCGTCGAAATCGGTTTGAGTTCCGCTGTAACGACCAGCACGACTGAAAGCTTTTTTTAATGACATAGATAAATCTGTAACTGACTTATTTATTAAACTGACATTTTGTTCCTCAAAGGTACGAGACGCTAAAGTTGCAACCCCAGCAGAAATAATACCTAGAATACCGATCGCAATCAGGATTTCCAATAGTGCCAACCCCCGAACCTTTTTATTGTTACGAGAGTTTCTTTGTTTCATACTTTTCATCATTTTAAAAACCTACTAATATTGGTTATATGTTGGTAATCCGTATGTTAAATTATTTACCAAGCATTAATCTTGATAAAAGATGAAAATAACATGAAATAACATGAAATAACATGGATTAACATGGATTAACATGGATTAACATGGATTAACATGAAATAATATAAATAATCTCAACTCGGTATAATAAATTTATATTAGACAACCCTTTACATCGCTAATAGCTTTGACTCATATCTTAACCCGATTTGAAGTTAAAGATACCTAAACAACTTAAGCTTTATGAGTCCTTACTCATTAGCCTATATAAACGATATGATTAGTAAACAGCATTATCGCTGCTTTAAGTTGGGAAAATTCAAGTTAGCCATTAATGCAAAGATTAATAGATATAAAAAAGGCTGAACCTTAGTTCAACCCTTTTTTATATATTGGTAATGGCTTTTGATATTAGCAATAACCGTAATTCATTAAGCGTTGGTAGCGACGCTCTAACAGCGCTTCTTCATTTAGTGGTTGTAAATCAGCTAACTGTTTTAGCAGTGTGGCTTTCATATTCGCCGCCATTTGAATTGGATCGCGATGCGCGCCACCTAATGGTTCTTCAATGATCTCATCAATCAGCTCTAGCTCTTTTAAGCGCAGAGCAACTAAGCCCATCGCTTCCGCAGCTTGTGGTGCTTTATCTGAGTCACGCCATAAAATAGAAGCACAGCCTTCCGGCGAAATTACCGAATAGGTTGAATATTGCAACATGTTCACGTAGTCACCCACGCCGATAGCCAGTGCGCCACCAGACCCACCTTCACCAACTACATTACAAATAACCGGTACTGTTAAACCAGACATTACTTTTAAGTTTTTGGCGATGGCTTCTGATTGACCGCGCTCTTCAGCGCCCACACCAGGGTATGCACCAGCGGTATCAATGAAGGTGATGATCGGCATTTTAAAGCGTTCAGCCATTTGCATTAAACGCAGCGCTTTACGGTAACCTTCCGGTTTTGGCATGCCGAAGTTGCGTCTTACTTTTTCTTTGGTTTCACGCCCTTTTTGGTGACCAATGACCATAACCGGCTGGCCTTCTAAACGGGCAATACCACCAACAATAGCTTTATCGTCAGCAAAAGCGCGATCACCCGCCAGTTCATCAAATTCCGTGAAGACATGGTTGATATAATCTAAGGTGTATGGGCGTTGTGGATGACGAGCAAGTTGCGCCACTTGCCAGGCACCTAAATCACCGAAAATTTTCTTTTTCAGTTCTAAGCTTTTCTTTTCTAACAGTTCGATCTCTTTATCTAGATCAACGGACTTATCACCACCATGGCGAGATACGTCACGTAGCGCCTGAATTTTTGCTTCAAGTTCAGCGATTGGTTTTTCAAATTCTAGAAAATTTAGGCTCATCTACCGATCCTTTTTGACTCAGCGTTCAACTCAATGACGCTGAATTTAGTTAAATTCGAGTTCTACCTGGTCGTTCCCAAGTAGCTGTTTCAATTCGTCTAACAATGTATCACTTGGCGTAACACGCCATTGCGTACCGAGCGTTAGCCGCGCTCTCGCCTCTAAGCGCTGATAGTATACATTGACAGGTATGGTCCCTGCTCGGTGAGGCTCTAAGATCTGACTAAAGCGCTCAAAAAACTGGTCATCTATTTGCGATTGTTCAATCGATACCGACAGACCACGGGCATATTTTTCACGCGCGCTGCCCAAGTCCATGACTTCGCGCGCCGACATTTTAAGGCCACCATTGAAGTCATCAAAGCTGACCTGTCCAGAAATCACTAAAATTTTATCTTTTTCTAGCAGTTCTGCATACCGTTCTAATGCATCGGAGAATAACATTACCTCCATTCGCCCTGAACGATCGTCTAACGTCATGATACCAATTCGCGTGCCGCGCTTGGTGGTCATCACTTTTGCGGCAATCACTAAACCCGCTAAGGTAACCGACTGATCGCGTCGAGTGGGAGTTGCATCTTTTAATCGACAACTGGTGTACTTAGCCAGTTCCTTAATATGGGCATTTATTGGGTGACCGGTCAAATAAAGGCCTAATGTATCACGCTCTCCCTCTAACCACACTTTCTCTGGCCATTTAGCGACTTGGGTATATTTATGTTCCACTTCTTCTGGTGCATCGGTTAGCACACCAAACATATCCACCTGTCCAAACGCTTCAGCTTGGTGATATTGGCTAGCCGCTTTTACCGCGTCATTTAATGATGCCATCATTGCGGCGCGGTGTGGGCCTAAACGGTCTAATGCACCAGCATAAATCAATTTTTCAATGACCCGTTTATTGACTTTTTTTAGGTCAATACGGGCGCAAAAATCAAATAGGTCTTTAAAATAGCCCCCCGCATTACGCGCTTCTAAAATCGCTTCAATCGGCCCTTCGCCCACCCCTTTGATCGCACCAATACCGTAAACGATGGCACCGGTTTCATCGACATTAAAGCGGTACAAACCAGCATTTATGTCCGGAGGTAATACTTTTAGGTTCATACGGAAACATTCATCGACCAAGCCAACGACTTTCTCGGTGTTATCCATATCTGCCGTCATTACAGCAGCCATAAACTCGGCTGGATAATGGGTTTTCAACCACAGCGTTTGATATGAGACTAAGGCATAAGCAGCAGAGTGCGATTTGTTAAAGCCATAACCGGCGAATTTTTCCACCAAGTCGAAGATTTTCATCGACAACTCACCATCAACACCGTTTTTTATCGACCCCTGCTCGAAAACCGCACGCTGTTTGGCCATTTCTTCGGGCTTTTTCTTACCCATCGCACGGCGCAGCATATCCGCACCGCCTAACGTATAACCAGCAAGTACCTGAGCGATTTGCATCACCTGTTCTTGATACAAGATAATGCCGTAAGTCGGGTCTAAAATTTCTTTAAGTGACTCGTGTTGCCACTTTTCGTCTGGGTATGAGATCGCTTCTCGGCCATGTTTACGGTCGATAAAGTTATCCACCATCCCTGATTGCAATGGCCCCGGACGAAATAGCGCCACTAATGCGATGATATCTTCAAAACAGTCTGGTTGCAGGCGTTTGATGAGGTCTTTCATGCCACGTGATTCCAACTGGAATACCGCGGTGGTTTCTGAATTTTGTAACACTCGAAAAGAGGCGGCATCAACTAAAGGAATCGATTCGATGCGAACAGGCTCTTTGCCTTCTCGTTGCAAACGCGGGTTTATCAACCCCAATGCCCAATCGATGATGGTTAAGGTACGCAAGCCCAAGAAGTCGAACTTCACCAGACCCGCGGTTTCAACGTCGTTTTTATCAAACTGCGTAACGGGGAAATGCCCTTCAGCATCAGCGTAAATTGGGGCAAAGTCGGTAATAGTGGTTGGAGAAATAACCACACCACCAGCATGCTTACCCGCATTACGCGTACAACCTTCTAAAATGCGGCACTTATCGATGAGTTCTTTGACTTCTTCATCGTTTTCATACAGCTCAGGCAGCGCAGGTTCAGCTTTGAACGCTTTTTCGAGCGTCATGCCCGGATCGGCGGGGATCAGTTTTGAAATGCGATCAACAAAGCCAAAGGGATGCCCTAGGACTCGGCCAACATCGCGAATAACGGCTTTAGCGGCCATAGTACCAAAGGTGATGATCTGTGATACTGCATCACGCCCATACATTTCAGCAACGTGATCAATTACTTGGTCACGTTTATCCATACAGAAATCGACGTCGAAATCGGGCATTGAAACACGTTCGGGGTTCAAGAAACGTTCGAAGAGTAGATCGTATTCCAATGGGTCTAAGTCTGTAATTTTTAGCGCATAAGCTACCAATGAACCAGCGCCTGAACCACGCCCTGGCCCAACAGGAATATCGTTATCTTTCGACCACTGGATGAATTCCATCACGATCAAGAAGTAACCGGGAAAGCCCATATTGTTGATCACTTCAAGTTCTATCAACAGCCGTTCATCGTATTCAGGACGACGTTGAGCACGAATTTCTGGATCGGGGAATAGAAATTCAAGGCGCTCTTCGAGGCCCTGTTTCGATTTCATCACCAGGTATTCGGTTTCTTCCATCCCTTCCGTTGGGAAGGCGGGCAGAAAATATTCCCCTAACCTAACCGTGACATTACAGCGTTTGGCTATTTCAACGCTGTTTTCCAAAGCTTCTGGAATATCAGCAAACAATTCGCACATTTCAGCTTCACTGCGTAAGTACTGCTGAGGGCTATAATTTTTGGGGCGACGAGGATCGACCATGGTGTAACCATCGTGGATAGCAACACGAATTTCATGGGCTTCGAAGAATTCTTCGGTTAGGAATACCACTTCGTTGGTCGCAACCACTGGCAACTGCTTGTTTTCGGCCAATTCAAGCGCAAAATGCAAATAGGTTTCTTCGTCAGCTCGGTTGGTTCGGATAAGCTCAAGGTAAAAACGATCCGCAAAGTGGGTTTGATAAAATTCAACACATTTATCGACTAATGCATGATTACCCTTTAATAGCGCTTTGCCAATTTCACCGTTTTTTGCCCCTGATAGGACGATCAACCCTTCGGCATATTTGATCAACCACGATTTATCAATCACGGGTTGGTGCTGGACATGCCCCCGTAAATAAGCCTCGGAGATGAGAAGGGTGAGATTTTTGTAGCCGACATTGTTTGTCGCAAGCACTGTTAGCTTGGTCAATTCATCAGCAAACTCTTCCGATTGCATAATGAAATCGGCACCGATGATTGGCTTAACACCACAATTATGCGCCGTGCCGTAGAACTTTACCAAACCACATAAGTTAGTGAAATCGGTCAACGCCATCGCAGGCATGCCCATCTCGGCCACTTTTTTTACAAGCGGTGGCACTTTGGACAAGCCATCGATCATAGAGTAATCACTGTGGACACGAAGGTGGACAAACTTGGGTTCTGGCATTCAACTTATCCTAGATGCTAGGTTTGGTTCGATATTTGGCGGTTATTCTACGCGAATCTGATTGCGGCTTACACCTCAATCAATACCGAGTACTCGTTTCACTGGCTTAAAGCTTTTGCGATGTTCGGCAATAACACCGTATTGCTCTATTGCGGCAAAATGCGCTTTGGTTGGATAGCCTTTATGTTGAGCAAAACCAAACTGTGGATGCTGCTTATCTAATGCTTCCATTTCCTGATCTCGCACCACTTTGGCAATAATGGATGCCGCGCTGATTTCGGCTACGCGCATATCGCCTTTTACGACTGCAACACCATCCATCGGTAGCTTAGGTACTCTGTTGCCATCAATCAAGGCTAAATCAGGCTGTATATGTAAACCAGCAATGGCACGCTGCATCGCAACCATTGTCGCTTGTAGGATATTGAGTTCATCAATTTCAGCCGGTGAGCAGCGGCCAATTGACCACGCTAATGCCTTTTGTTGAATTTCAGGGAACAGAGCTAAACGCTTTTTCTCAGAAAGTTTTTTCGAATCATTTAACCCTGCAATAGGGTTGCTTGGATCAAGAATAACCGCAGCGGTGACGACATCACCGACCAATGGGCCTCGCCCTACTTCATCAACTCCGGCAATCAGATGATACCCTTGAGGATATTCGAAGGGTGGGAATTCTTTTTCTGCCATGGTTATGCTTTTCCTATCAAAGTCAAAACAGCTTTTGCAGCCTGTTTATCGGCATCTTTACGGATCCATTGATGCATTTCAGTAAAGCGTTCAATCAAGGTACTGTTGTCACCACTGAGCATTTTATCGACCGCAGGGTATAAGAATTCTGCTTCGCATTGTTCAAGAATAAACTCTTTTACCAGCTCTTCTCCGGCAAGAATGTTTGGCAGTGAAACATATTCGGTAATCGCTAATTTTTGTACTAACCACCCTGTTAGGCGGTTAACTTTATAACCAACAACCATCGGTCTTTTCAGTAACATACATTCTAATGCTACGGTTCCAGAGGCAAGTAGTACCGCATCTGCTGCGGTAATTACATTGCGTGCAGTATCTTCAACAATCACAAAATCGAGCTCTGGTGCGGTGGCTTGCCAAATTTCTTCAAATTGCTGTCTACGTTTTGAGTTAACCGCAGCAACCACAAAACCAATATCTGGGTACTTCTGTTTTATTTGACGGCAGGTTTCAATAAAAGGCTTAGCAATTAACCCAACTTCACCACCACGGCTACCTGGTAATACCGCTAACCACTGCTTAGCAGCTTCTAACCGTAATAACTCACGCGCTGCCATTTTGTCAGGCTGAAGAGGAATTGCATCGGCCAGTGTATGACCGACAAATTCACACGCTACTTGATATCTGTCGTAAAACGCTTTTTCAAACGGCAAAAATGCTAAGACTAAATCCGTTGCGGCATCAATTTTAAAAATTCGCTTAGGTCGCCAAGCCCATACTGAGGGGCTGACATAATGAACGGTTTTAATGCCCGCTTTTTTGAGATCAAGCTCTAAGCGTAAATTAAAATCAGGGGCATCAATACCAACAAAGACATCTGGTGGGTTGTCTTTAAAATACTTGACCAGTTGGGCTTTGACTTTGAGCAAGCGCGGTAAACGACCAAGTACTTCAACCAAGCCCATTACCGCCAGCTCTTCCATCTCAAACAGAGATTCACAGCCTTGCGCCATCATTTTAGGGCCGCCAATCCCAACAAATTCCGCATTAGGGTATTGCTGCTTTATTGCTTTAATAAAGCCTTCACCTAACGTATCACCGGATAATTCTCCGACAACAATACCGATTCGTAGTGGTTTTTCCATTGGATGCATATTCTTTCCTAACAAGATGAGCTCAGCGTAACGGTTGTGCGTCTAAAAGACAAAAGATCGCTAAAAAGTAGCGATCTTCAGATAGTTATCGAGATTCGACAAGTAATTAAGACACGTAGAATTAACGAATAATGCCACGCTCTGTCTGCTGTAACATATCGCTAAGACGCTTGATTGACGGCCACTCTTGCGCCATCTCAAGTAACACTGGTAGCACTTCAGTTTGCGTTTTTCCTGAACGATAAATCTCTTTGTATGCTTTTTGCAGCGCTCGAATTTCTGCTTTTTCAAAGCCATTACGCTTCAAACCAACCAAATTAAGGCCAAATGGTGAAGCATGGTTACCCTGAGCTAATACATACGCCGGTATATCTTGCACTACTGCAGAGCAGCCACCAACGTAAGCGTATGCACCAACTGTACAAAAAGGATGGATTGCCGATAAAGCCATCACCCCGGCATAATCACCAACTGTCACGTGACCGCCAAGAATGGAGTTATTGCCAATGTGAGTATGGTTACCAACAATAACGTCATGAGCGATATGGGCGTTGACACACAATAGGTTATCATTACCGACAACAGTTTGCGTTTTATCTTGCATCGTACCGCGATGAATTTGCACCGCTTCGCGGATAACATTGCGGTCACCGATAATTACGCGGGTATCTTCACCACCGTATTTTTTATCTTGGTTCTCTTCACCGATCACCGCATGTGGAAAAATGCGATTGTCTTCACCAATAACGGTATTACCTTTGATGACGACATGTGACATCACCTCGGTGCCTTGCCCAATACTCACGCCGGATGTGATGTAAGTAAAAGGCCCAACCGTTACATTCGCACCGATGATGGCACCGTCTTCAACCACCGCACTTGGGTGGATTTGTGCAGTTTCGTGAATCATATTAAAACTCTCTACGAGCACATTTTAGCTCAGCAGAACAGACTACTTCGCCATCAACTTTCGCCACACCATTGAATAGTGCAATACCGCGACGTTCTTTTAAAAATTCAACTTCAATAATCAGTTGATCGCCAGGACCAACAGGCTTGCGGAATTTTGCTTTATCGATACTGGCAAAATAATACAACTCATTTTCTTTTGGTGCACCGAAGGTTTTAAACGCTAATAAGCCAGTTGCTTGAGCCATCGCCTCAAGAATCAAAACTCCAGGAAAAACAGGCAACTTAGGGAAATGACCAGTAAATTGAGGTTCATTCACTGAAACATTTTTTAGACCCACCAAGTATTTACCTTCATCAAAGTCAATAACTCGGTCAATCAACAAAAATGGGTAGCGATGAGGAAGTAGCTCCTGAATTTCAGTGATGTTCATCGTTTTCTTTTCAGTAGTCAAAGTCATATTCCTATACAGTAAAACTTCAAAAAATTATTCAGCATTATAGACGAAAAAGGCTCGCAATTGGCGAGCCTTTTTCGAAATAGTGGAATTATGATTCCGCTTTTTGCTCTAGCTGCTTTTCTAGCGCTTTAAGGCGCTTATTCATATCATCAATACGATGAACGCGAGTCGCTGTTTTTCGCCACTCTTTATTGGGTTGCAATGGTATGCCTGAGGAGTACATGCCTTTCTCTGTGATACTACGCATCACCATACCCATGCCTGTAATCGTTACGCCATCAACCACTTCAATATGACCATTGATCACCGCACCACCACCGATAATACAGTATTTACCAATTTTGGTACTCCCCGCAATGATGGTACCACCAGCTATAGCAGTACCATATCCGATGTGCACATTGTGTGCGATCTGCAATTGGTTATCGATAATCACGTTATCTTCAATAACGGTATCATCAAGTGCACCACGGTCGATGGTGGTACAAGCACCGATTTCAACACGGTTGCCAATGCGAACTGAACCAATTTGTGGAATTTTAATCCACTCACCTTTCTCATTAGCATAGCCAAAACCGTCAGAGCCAATAACAGCACCGGACTGAACTAAACACGCACTACCAATTTGAACTTCATGGTAAATACTGACGTTAGCCCACAACTTGGTGTCGCTACCAATTTTAGCATTTTTGCCAATGAAGCATCCTGCGCCAATTGAAACGCTATCACCAAGCTCAACGCCTGACTCAATCACGGCATTAGCCCCAACCGAAACGTTGTGACCCAACTTTACATCATCGGCAATGATTGCTGAGGCTGCTATTTCATACGCTGGTTTAGGTGTGATATCCAAGGCTTGTGCGACTTTAGCAAAAGCAACGTATGGGTCATTCACAACCAAAACGTTAGTTTTGCACAGCTCACGCTCAGAAGCCTTCACCATAATCACGCTAGCTTTGCATTCACCAAGGTGCTTACTGTATTTTGGATTAGACAGAAAAGTCACATGACCTTGCTGCGCTTTGTCCATTGGTGCGACTGCAACAACAGTCGCAGAGTCATCACCAAACGCTTCTCCGCCGGTGATAGTTGCCAATTCGGCTAAAGTCAGTTTTACCATAATAGTATTATTTTAGTTGCTTAATTACTTTCTCAGACAAGTTGTAGTCCGCTTTACCATATTGCATGGCTTGTACATCAACAACGATATCGTAACCTTCTTTCTCAGCTACTTTCTGTACGGCTTCTTGGATCACCATAAATAGTTTTTGTTTCTCTTCCGCTTCGCGACGAGCTGATGCTTTTTCTAGTGCTTGCGCTTTGATTTTGTACTTACTGTCAAGTTGACCGATCTCGATGCGTAGCTTCTCAACTTCATCTTGACCTAGTAGTTCACCATCACGCTTCAACTTTTCGATTTTAGTCTTAGCTTCAGCTTCAATCGTTTGTAGCTCTGCCGCCTTATCTTTAAACTCTTCCTGCAACTTTTGCAAAACGACTTCACGTTGAGGTAGAGCTTGGAAAACTTGCGCAGTATTTATATAGCCAACTTTTTGCGCTGCCTCAGCTGCTTGTGCAAAGAAAGAAGAACTTAGTACTACAA
This sequence comes from Vibrio aestuarianus, assembly GCF_012395185.1. GTDB lineage: Bacteria > Pseudomonadota > Gammaproteobacteria > Enterobacterales > Vibrionaceae > Vibrio > Vibrio aestuarianus. The sequence continues at coordinate 142,148 of NZ_JAAZTU010000004.1, read as the reverse complement.
GGCTTACACTAGCCGCTTTAATGATTTTATTCAAAATATTTTCCTTTGTTAGAAGGTTCTACCAATAGTGAAAGTGAAGAATTCTTCGTCGTCACCTTCATAAGATTTAATCGGTTTAGCAAGAGAGAAAACCAGAGGCCCCATCGGTGACATCCACTGTAATGCTACACCATAAGATGAACGGTAGTTCATTGGATCAGAATAATCATAATAATACTCGTCACCATAACTTAATTTAGTGTTTTGGTAATCAAATTCGGTATCCCAAACACTGGCCATATCGTAAAAAATACTGGTACGAATTTGGCTGCGATAGTCATCTGAAGCAAATGGTGTCGGCACGATCAACTCGATACTTGCCAGTGCAATAGCATTACCACCAACGGAATCATCCGTTGCCGTATAACAACGGTTGTTACCGCCATTATTACCATTACAACCCGTGGAGTCATTATAAACAGCCTTTGGACCTGCCGTGTTTGAACCAAAACCTCTAAGGGTAGTGAAGCCGCCCGCGTAGTAGTTTTCATAAAACGGGAAGAGGTTATCTTGGCCATCGGTTTGACCATAGCCATTACCATAACCTAAACGCCCCCTTAGTAAGAGGGTAAATTCATGCTTTTTCGTCAATGGGTAGTATTGGCGAATATCATACTGCGCTTTAAAATATTGAACGTCAGAACCAGGCACGGTCATTTTATAAAACGCACGCTGATGGTTACCCGCCGTTGGGAAAATACCACGGTTTAAGTTATTACGAGTCCAAGAAATATTGAGGTCAAAGTCATCGGTAACTAGGTTACCGTCCTCATTACGATTGCTCGCTTGAGACTGTAAGAATTGGCTCACTTGAACATATTCATCGATATTACCGATGTTGTTATGTGTGTACCCAATACCAAATTCAAAACGATTGAGCTCATCAAATGGGAAACCCCAAGTTAGGTTTGCTCCGTAACTTTCGTTGGTATAGTCAACAATACCAGCTTCTGATGCTTCAAATTGGTTGTAGAAAATCTTACCGCCTAAACTGACACCATCAAGGTTCCAGTATGGGTCTCGATAATCTAGGCTAATGTTCCTTTGATAATCATTCATCATGGCATTAATACCAACACGATTACCAGAACCAATAAAGTTATCTTGTTGCAGACCAACCTGGAAACTAACACCAGACTCTGTGCCGTAACCAATACCAAAGTTTACACTGCCTGAGTTTGCCTCTTTAACGTTGTAAACTAAATCAACTTGGTCTTCACTACCAGGAACACGCACCGTTTGGACATCAACTGTTTCAAAGAAACCTAAACGATTCAAGCGGCCTTTACCCGTATCAATCGCTTTTGAATTGAGCCAGCTTCCTTCCATTTGACGCATTTCTCGGCGCAATACTTCGTCTTTGGTTGAGTTGTTACCCACAAAACGAATATCACGTACATAAATACGATTTCCAGCTTCAACGTTGACAACCAAAGATACTTCTTGAGTTTCATCATCGAATTCAGGAATACTTCGCACTTGTGGGTAAGCGTAACCCGCTTCTCCAAGTGCGCGCTTAACATCTTCTTCTAATCTCGTCACCAATGACCCGTTATACGTTTCACCTGCGGCAAACGGAACCATCGCTTCAAACTCAGCTTCTTTGCCTATTAATTCCCCACGGAACTTGACGTCTTTGACTTGATAAGCTTTGCCTTCGTTGATCCCCAGCGTGATGTAAACACCTTTCTTGTCTGGCGAAATAGCCACTTGTGTGGAATCAACCTGAAACTTTAAATACCCACGATCAAGGTAAAAAGAGCGCAGTGCTTCGATATCCGCGGCCAACACTTGCTTTTGATATTTGTCATCAGCAAGGAAATTCCACCATGCGATATCAACATTTAAGTTAAAGCGAGAGAGCAGTTCTTTATCAGTGAAAACTTCATTACCAATAAAGTTGATTTGTTGGATTTTCGCTGAAACCCCTTCAGTGAAAACAAATTTGAGGTCAGCACGGTTACGCGGCAGAGGCGTTATAACCGCCTTAACGGTTGCGTTGTATTTACCGACGCTGTAGTAAAAATCTTCCAGTCCTTTTTCGATATTGCTCAAGGTAGTGCGATCTAACGCCTCACCAATTCGAATATTGGAAGCATCTAAGTTTTGCTGTAATTGCTCTTCCTTGATCGCTTTGTTACCAGAGAATGAGACACTGGCAATGGTTGGGCGTTCTTTTACTTGGACAATAAGAACGTTGTTATCTCGTAGTACTTGGACGTCTTCAAAGTTACCTGAGGCATAAAGCGCTTTGATAATATCCGCAACATCTTGTGCATCAACCGTATCACCAATTCGAACTGGCATTTTGAGTAATGCAGCACCGAGCGCAACACGCTGAAGACCTTCAATTTGTATATCTTGGACTACAAAGTTCTCGGCACTATTCGCGGAGAGACTTGTTGCTAATAATGTCGCGAAAAGGATCTGTTTCATTGCCATATTTATTCTTGTTATTCCTTGCTACTACCTTTGCCTAGTGCTTATCAATCACAGGCGAGTAAAATCATTAAATATTGCCACAGCCATCAAAGAAAAGATGATCGCCCCACCAATACGGTATCCCATCTCTTGAACCTTTTCAGGGACTGGACGGCGAATAATCGCTTCAATTGCAAAAAACAGTAAATGCCCACCATCTAGCATTGGTAGAGGCACGAGGTTAATAATTCCTAAGTTGACGCTGATCAACGCCAGAAAACCTAAGAAGTAAACTAAACCGTAATCCGCTGTTGCTCCTGCACCTTTCGCTATCGAAATGGGTCCACTAAGATTGTTCAGACCCACATCACCCACCACCAATTTTTTCAACATGCTGATGGTCAAACCGATCACTTGTTCTGTTTTTTCAACCGCTCTACCGACTGATTCAAATACACCATATTGAAGCTCAAATCGATAACTTTCCGGCCATTCTGCGACTTTAGGAGCGATTCCAGCAAAACCAATCGTTTTACCTTGCGGTAACTCGCGAGTATCCGGTATTAGCTTAACTTCAACAGGTTGACCATCTCGCTCAACCGTCAGATCAATAGCCCGGCTAGGATTGCTTTGAATTAACTCTACCACCTGTTGCCATTGTTCTATTTTCACACCATTGGCTTGAATAAGCGTATCACCAACTTGCAACCCTGCTTTTTCACCGGCCCCACCTTGAGACACGTTGGTCAAGGTATGTGAAATCTCAGGTACAAAAGGTTTAAAACCTAATGCTCCCATAGCAGACTCTGTTTCTGGGTTAAAGTTCCAAGAGTGCAGATCTAAAGTTTTGATTTCTTCAAGACCAATTCTATCGCTAGAACTGACTGTCAGGGTTAATTGCTCATCACCAATGTGGCCAATAAGGCCCATATTCACAGATTCCCAATCTAACGTTTCAACACCAGAAACCGCTTTAATCTGCATACCTGATTCAAGGCCTGCTTGTGCGGCAATTGATTGAGGAGTGATATCACCAATGACAGGTTTAACGGCTGGTACGCCAATTAAGAACACAAGCCAGTAAGCAAAAATGGCGAAGAAGAAATTAAAGGCAGGTCCAGCGCCAACGACTGCAGCCCTTTTCCATAATGGTTTTTGATCAAAAGCGAAAGGTTTTAATTCCGGAGCTACGTCATCAACTCGGCTATCAAGCATTTTGACATAACCACCTAGAGGGATCACTGACAGGCTGTATTCGGTACCGTCACGAGCGACACGGCTCCAGATCGATTTACCAAAGCCAATAGAGAACTTTTCAACTTTGATCCCACAGCGGCGCGCAACCCAAAAATGACCGAATTCATGAACGGCGACAAGTATGCCTAATGCAATGATAAAGGATACAAAATTCCATAAAATGCCACTCATGATAAACGCTCTTTTATTGTTTGGTAGGCAAGATTGCGAGCCATTCTATCTAGCTCTAACAAGCTTTCCAAGTCATAGGAATGTAACTGGGTATGTGTTGCACACACTTTTGACAATACGCGTTCATTAACCCGTGCTATATCGGTAAATCGAATTTGCTTATTCAAAAAAGCGTCAACCGCAATTTCATTAGCGGCATTGAGTGATGTGGTCGCATGCTGACCTTGATAACAAGCATCGATGGCTAAGCCTAAGCATGGGTAACGGTCGTAATCGACGTCCATAAAACTCAACTCGGATAGCTGAGTGAAATCAAGTGCTGGGACACCAGCATTAATTCGCTGAGGATAAGCAAGTGTTAAGGCTATTGGGGTGGCCATATCTGGCTCACCCATTTGTGCTAATACTGAGCCATCACGGTATTGCACCATAGAATGAATAACCGACTGCGGGTGGATCAGTACTTTTAACTGCTGCTGTGATGCATTAAAGAGCCATTTGGCTTCAATATACTCCAACCCTTTGTTCATCATAGTTGCCGAATCGACAGAAATTTTTGGCCCCATTGACCAATTAGGGTGTGCGATAGCTTGCTCTGGGGTGACATCGGCCAATACATTCAAATCACTGTATCGGAAAGGACCACCAGAGCCGGTCAGCAATATGTGTTGAATACCATGTGCTTGCAAATCACAACGACCAAGTTTGGTCTGTATTTCAGAGGGTAAACATTGGAAAATCGCATTGTGTTCACTGTCCACTGGCAATAATTCAGCGCCATATTGTTCAACGGCATCGATAAACAGTTGGCCAGACATCACCAAAGCTTCTTTATTCGCTAACAGAACCCGCTTACCGGCTTTTATCGCCGCCATAGTAGGCAATAAGCCTGCCGCACCAACAATCGCTGCCATGACAGTATCAATTTCATCTAGGGCTGCGACATCACACATCGCCTCATCACCAAATAGCACTTGAGTGTTGAGATTGAGAGATTTTAATTGAAGCGACAACTGGTCTGCTGCAGTTTGAGTCGCCATAACCGCGTAAGTAGGATGCCACTGCTGGCATAACTCACGCATTTTATTGACATTACTTCCTGCCGCTAATGCAACGACAGAGAATTGCTCAGGGTTTTGAGCAACAACTTTTAGCGTACTCGCACCAATTGAACCTGTTGCACCGAGAATCGTTAACTTACGCATAGCAAAGACCGTGAAGTAAGCATAAGGCAAGCATACTTGCCCCATGCATTAGAAAATAAAATACAGAAGAGCAAAAATAGGGAACGCAGCAGTAAGGCTATCAATACGATCCAAGACACCACCGTGCCCAGGAATAATATTGCTGCTGTCTTTAATTCCAGAAACACGTTTAAACATGCTTTCAACTAGATCACCCAATACTGAAATAACCACGGTTAATAGTGTTATCACCACCATGGATACTGGGCTTGAAAATTCAATATTAAACCAATCTGCCGTGAACCACGCGACGATAAGAGCGGTAATAACCCCACCGATCAAACCTTCGATGGTTTTATTTGGACTGACGGCTGGCGCCATTTTGCGCTTACCAAAACTTTTCCCAGCAAAGTAAGCGCCACTATCAGCGGCCCAAACGATCAGGCAAACGAACAGCACTAATTTTGCACCGTGGTAAGGATCACTTGAAAAGGATTCTGCGCGTAGAAATAGTACGCTCCAGAAAAAAGGGAGTAAGGTAAGCACACCAAATAAATGTCTTAACGTCTTGGAGTTTTCCCACCACGAACGAGACTTCGGATAAGTAATAGCTAAGAAGCTCGAAAACAGCCACCAAACCGCGCCGATACCAAGAATCAGATAATGGATGCTCGCCATATCGTTTAGGCTGGTTACATCAGGAGAAACGAGTACGTAACTGGCAACGCCAACGACTACGGTAGGAATAGCCGCTAAGTATCTCGATTTAGCATCGACAAACTGAGTCCATTCCCATACACCAATTATCGCGACGACAGCCAAAGCGGCCATAAACAGGGGAAGCGACAGTTTAAAAATCCCTAGTATCACCAGTGGGGCTAAAATGAGCGCTGTGATAATTCGTTGCTTCAAACTAATGGATCCTTTATTGCTGTTCCATCAATGCCTTGATTTGCTCACCGGTACAGCCAAAACGGCGCTCACGATTAACAAACCAAGTCACTGCTTCAATTAAACTTTCTTCGCCAAATTCTGGCCAGTAAATAGGAGTAAAATACATCTCGGCGTAGGCTAACTGCCAGAGCATAAAGTTACTGATGCGACATTCACCACTGGTACGAATGAGCAGATCAACCTCCGGCAGATCAGACATGGTTAACGACTGAGTGATTAAGCTCTCGTCAATCTCTGCCGCAGTTAATTCTCCATTGGCCACTCTGGTGGCAATATTGCGCATAGCTTCAGTAATATCCCATTTACCGCCATAGTTTGCAGCGATATTAACCACCATGCCACTGTTTGACGCCGTTAGTGCTTCCGCTTGAGCTATTTTAGCCTGCAAACGTGAACTAAAGCGTGTCTTGTCGCCAATCACTCTTAAACGCAAATTATTTTTATGCAGTTTTTTTACTTCCGTTGATAATACAGAAATAAATAACTCCATTAACACTCCCACTTCCTCTTGCGGACGTCGCCAGTTTTCACTGCTAAATGCAAACAACGTTACCGCTTTGATACCTAACTTAGCCGAAGTTGAAATGGTTTTTCTGACCGCTGCAACACCATTTTTATGACCAAAAACACGCGGCTTACCTTGAGCTTTCGCCCAACGGCCGTTTCCGTCCATAATGATAGCAATATGTTGAGGTAATACATCGGAGCAGAGGGATGGATTTTGCATAAGAAATTAATTGATTACCAAACTGAAAGGGCAAAATAGCATAAAAAACGCTGCACTGTGAGTACAGCGTTTTTTGAAGGGGTAAAAGTTATTAAACTTCCATTAACTCTTTTTCTTTAGCGGCAAGAACATCATCAATCTTCTTAATGGCTGCATCCGTTAGTTTCTGGATGTCATCTTGCGCTTTGCGATCTTCATCCTCTGAAATTTCTTTGTCTTTCAACAGACCTTTCAGATCACCATTAGCATCACGACGAATGTTACGAACAGCAACACGACCGCCTTCAGCTTCACCGCGTACAATCTTAACTAGGTCTTTACGACGCTCTTCCGTCAATGGTGGAAGTGGAACGCGAATAACGGTACCTGCTGACATAGGGTTTAGACCTAGGTCAGACATCAGAATTGCTTTTTCAACTTTCTGTGTCAGCTCTTTATCAAATACAGTAATAGCAAGCGTACGTGCATCTTCTGCTACCACGTTACCTACCTGATTCAACGGTGTTGCTGAACCGTAATAATCGACAGAAATACCTGAGAGTAAACTTGGGTGAGCGCGACCAGTACGTACCTTAGAAAGGTTGTTTTTCAGGGCTTCTACGCTCTTATCCATACGCTCTTGAGCGTCTTTCTTGATTTCGTTAATCACAATATCACCTTAATTCTTATCTGTTTGGAGTGATTATTCAGCAGTGCTAATTAGCGTGCCTTCCGCTTCACCCATTACCACACGACGTAATGCGCCTGGTTTGTTCATATTAAATACGCGGATTGGCATTTTATGGTCACGCGCAAGTGTGAACGCTGCCAAGTCCATAACTTTTAGCTCTTTTTCAAGCACAGTTGTATAAGACAGCTTATCATACAGCTCTGCGTCAGGGTTTGCCACTGGGTCTGCACTAAATACGCCATCTACTTTTGTCGCTTTTAGAACTACGTCTGCTTCAATCTCAATACCGCGCAAACATGCAGCAGAATCAGTGGTGAAGAATGGGTTTCCAGTACCTGCTGAGAAAATAACCACTCGACCTTGACGCAATTGACTAATCGCATCAGCCCAGTTGTAATCATCACAAACGCCTTTAAGAGGAATAGCCGACATCACACGAGCGTTCACGTAAGCACGGTGCAGAGCATCACGCATTGCTAAGCCGTTCATAACTGTCGCAAGCATACCCATATGGTCGCCAACAACACGGTTCATGCCAGCTTCAGCTAGACCAGCACCACGGAATAAGTTACCACCACCGATAACAACGCCAACTTGAACACCCAGTTCAACCAGTTCTTTTACTTCCTGAGCCATACGGTCAAGTACCGTAGGATCAATACCAAAACCTTCTTCGCCTTGTAGCGCTTCACCGCTAAGTTTTAACAGGATACGTTGATATGCTGGTTTAGGGTTCGTAGTCATGAAGCTTACCTTCCAATAGAGAGTTGTCGATTAACGGTCATGGTTTGAAACTAAAGATCGAATTCCAAATCATCACAATTAATCTCAAGCTGCCATTCGTAAAAAGACCGCAGCCTTGGCTACGGTCTTTTTTTAGGCAAAATCGCTAGGATTAACCTTTTTGAACCATTGCAACTTCTTCAGCGAAGCTTAGTTCTTGAGCTTTCTCGATACCTTCACCAACTTCTAGACGAACGAAGTTAGTTACTGTTGCGCCTTTAGCTTTCAGCATTGCGCCAACAGTTTGAGAAGGATCCATGATGAACGCTTGACCTGTAAGAGACACTTCACCAGTGAACTTAGTCATGCGGCCTTCAACCATTTTCTCAGCGATTGCAGCTGGCTTACCAGATTGCATTGCGATTTCGATTTGAATTTCACGTTCTTTAGCAACAACATCAGCTGGTACATCTTCAGGATTAACGTACTCAGGCTTAGCAGCAGCAACGTGCATTGCTACGTGCTTGATAGTTTCTTCGTCAGCATCGCCAGCAACAACAACACCGATACGGTCGCCGTGACGGTATGAACCCACTTTAGCGCCTTCAATGAATTGAACGCGACGGATAGTGATGTTCTCACCAATTTTAGCAACTAGAGCGATACGTGCTTCTTCAAACTTAGCTTGAAGTGCTTCGATATCTAGACGCTCAGTAAGAGCAACTTCTAAAACTTCATTAGCAAAAGCTAGGAAGCTAGAATCTTTAGCTACGAAGTCAGTTTGGCAGTTTACTTCTAGAAGCGCAGCAACGCCGTCAGCATCTTTGATAAGGATTGTGCCTTCAGCTGCGATGTTACCCGCTTTTTTAGCTGCTTTAGCCGCACCGCTTTTACGCATGTTTTCAATCGCTAGTTCGATGTCAGCGTTTGCTTCAACAAGTGCTTTTTTACATTCCATCATACCTGCGCCAGTACGCTCGCGCAGTTCTTTTACTAGAGCAGCAGTTACAGTTGCCATTCTCTATTCCTCAGTTGATTCTGGTGGTAAAAATCAGGGGCCGATTGTTTGGCCCCTGATGCTAACTATAACTTAGTCAATGCATCAATCGTGTGACACATAGACGACTAAGCGTGACTCAGAGCCGCTATTATTCAGCTTCTACGAAACCGTCTTTTGCAGCAGCAATTGCAGCTGCATCTTTGTTACGACCTTCGTTAACCGTTTCTGCAACAGCGTTTAGGTAAAGCTGAATTGCACGGATTGCATCATCGTTACCTGGGATAACGTAGTCAACGCCGTCTGGGTTAGAGTTAGTATCAACAACAGCGTAAACTGGGATACCTAGGTTGTTTGCTTCTTTAACTGCAATGTGCTCGTGATCAGCATCGATTACAAACAGTGCGTCAGGTAGACCGCCCATGTCTTTGATACCACCAAGAGATTTCTCTAGCTTCTCCATTTCGCGAGTACGCATTAGAGCTTCTTTCTTAGTTAGTTTATCAAAAGTACCGTCTGTAGATTGAGCTTCAAGCTCTTTTAGGCGCTTGATTGACTGACGAACAGTTTTCCAGTTAGTTAGCATGCCGCCCAACCAGCGGTTGTTAACGTAGAATTGGTTGCTTGCGATAGCAGCTTCTTTAACAGCTTCAGATGCAGCGCGCTTAGTACCAACGAAAAGAACTTTACCTTTTTTCTCGCCAACTTTGTGTAGCTCAGCTAGAGCTTCGTTGAACATAGGTACAGTTTTTTCTAGGTTGATGATATGAACACGGCTACGAGCACCGAAAATGAATGGCTTCATTTTTGGGTTCCAGTAACGAGTCTGGTGACCGAAGTGAACACCAGCTTTTAGCATGTCGCGCATTGATACAGTTGCCATTTTAAAATCCTCTATGGGGTTAGGCCTCCACATCCCCCATGAATCCGACCCCTAACATCTATCTACTTAATGTAAATAGTTTTACTGTTGGAGCACCCCGGAACACGTGTCGGAATGTGTGTGATTTAAAGATAATGTGAGTGGAATGAATATGCGTTTCGCCAAAAATGGAGAAAACACACTTCGATTCCGGCGCGCTTTATACCATATTTAAGCCTTATCTGGCTAGAAAAAAATCCCTTTTCGCTTGTACTACTTTTATTCATTTTATGAAAATAAGTCTTACTTACAGAAAGGGACTTCTTGCGATTCACCGACGCACTGCTAGAATAACGCCCATTAGCACACGCCGTGCAAAAGAATGAATTAGAGAAAACCGATGTCTGTAAAAATAAAAAATGCCGAAGAAATAGCGAAAATGCGTGTAGCGGGTAAGTTGGCTGCTGATGTCCTAGAAATGATCGAACCGCATGTAAAAGTCGGTGTGACAACAGAAGAACTCGACCAAATTTGCCACAAGTACATTACTGAAGTTCAGCAAGCAATCCCTGCGCCACTGGACTACCACGGTTTTCCTAAATCAATTTGTACTTCCATTAATCATATTGTCTGTCATGGCATTCCAGCCTCTCAAGACGAGCAGTACGGTCAACTACAGCGCCCTGCGGTTCTAAAAGATGGCGATATCGTCAATATCGATATTACCGTTATCAAAGATGGTTACCACGGTGATACCTCTAAAATGTTTCTAGTCGGTGAAGTTTCACCTTCTGACAAACGCTTATGCCTTGTGGCACAAGAGTGTCTTTACATTGGCATGAAAAAAGTTAAACCTGGCGTTCAGTTAGGTGAAATTGGTACGGCGATAGAAAAGCACATTAAAACCAACAATAAAAACAATCCTCGCTTGAAGCTTTCTATTGTTAAAGATTACTGTGGGCACGGTATCGGCTCTGAATTCCACGAAGATCCACAGGTTGTGCATTATAAAAATGGCGACAGAACCGTATTACGTGAAGGTATGATTTTCACCATTGAACCAATGATTAATGCAGGTAAATTTGGTTGTCGCCTTGATGAAGAAGATAACTGGACAGTTTATACCGCTGACGGCAAAAATTCAGCGCAATGGGAACACACTATTTTAGTGACTGCAACTGGCTGTGAAGTGCTTACGCTGCGTGCAGAAGAGTCGATTCCTCGCTTAATGAATAACGCCTAATCACTCGGTTACGAATATCCCTGCTCGCAGGGATATTTTTTTATCGGTAGCGATTTGATACAGTCTCTCCACGTTGTGAATTTTCACTAGCATGGATTGCCGTTATGCCTTTTCAGTCACCACTGACCTTCTCCGATTCACAGATCACGATCAGTGAACTCAAACAACAGCTTGAACATTTTACCGACTACCAGAAAAGCGAATTTCTAAATCACCATCCAGTGAACGACTTAGTGCTTGGTCGCTCTGAATACATGGACCAACTGCTTTATCGCTTATGGGAATACTTTGAGTTTAATCAACTTGCTGATATTAGCTTAGTGGCGGTTGGTGGCTATGGTCGTGGCGAACTTCATCCACTTTCTGATATTGATATTCTCGTTGTTTCAAAAACAACCTTGCCAGCAGAGCTTGGCCTAAAAATCAGCGAATTCATTACGCTATTGTGGGACTTACGCTTAGAAGTAGGTCATGCCGTTCGCACAGTTAAAGAATGCGCAGACATTGGGCGTGAAGATTTGACCGTAGCGACAAACCTGCAAGAAGCTCGCTTGTTATGTGGCAGCAACGACACCTTTCATCACTTAAAAATGCAAATCCACTCCGAGTCATTTTGGCCCAGTGAAACCTTTTACCGTGCCAAAATTCAAGAGCAGAGAGACCGCCATGCACGCTATCACGATACGACTTACAACCTTGAGCCTGATATCAAATCAACTCCGGGCGGCTTAAGAGATATTCATACATTAAGCTGGGTTGCGAGACGCCATTTTGGTGCTACCTCATTATTGGAAATGAGCCGCTTTGGTTTTTTAACTGACGCAGAATACCGTGAATTGGTGGAGTGCCAAGATTTCCTATGGCGCGTACGATTCGCGCTACACATTGAGTTAAAACGCTATGACAACCGCCTCACTTTTGCCCATCAAGCTCAAGTAGCCGAGCACTTAGGATTCTCTGGTGAGGGCAACCGCGGTGTAGAAATGATGATGAAAGAGTTCTATCGCACACTGCGCCGTGTTGCTGAGCTCAACAAAATGTTACTGCGTTTGTTTGATCAAGCCATCCTCAATAACGGTGAGGAGATACCTGCCGTCATTTTAGATGACGATTTTCAACGTCGCGGCAACTTGATTGAAGCGCGTAAACCAGCCCTTTTCCAAGCTCGTCCAGAAACAATTTTGGATATGTTTATTCATATTGCCAATGACTCGACCATTGAGAGTGTTGCACCTGCAACGATGCGCCAATTGCGTACTGCTCGTCGCCGCTTGAACAAATTCCTACACACTATTCCCGAAGCTCGTGAAACCTTCATGGCGTTAGTACGCCATCCCAATGCACTGCATCGTGCGTTTAGCTTGATGCACAAATTAGGGGTCCTTGCAGCTTATTTGCCACAATGGAGTCAGATTGTCGGACAAATGCAATTTGACCTTTTTCATGTTTACACTGTTGATGAACACAGTATTCGTTTGCTCAAGCACATCAATACTTTTAACCATGCCCAAAATCATGACAAGCATCCGATTTGCTGTGAGGTCTACCCTCGCCTTCAGAAAAAAGAGCTACTGATCCTGGCAGCAATTTTCCACGATATTGGTAAAGGTCGTGGTGGTGACCATTCTGAAATTGGTGCAACAGAAGCGTACAATTTTTGTATTGAACATGGTTTATCCAAACCAGAAGCCAAACTTGTGGCTTGGTTAGTGCAAAATCACCTTTTGATGTCGGTCACCGCTCAACGGCGTGATATTTATGACCCAGATGTCATCACAGAATTTGCCAAAAAGGTCCGTGATGAAGAGTATCTAGAGCACTTAGTGTGCCTAACCGTAGCCGATATTTGCGCAACAAACCCAGAGCTCTGGAACAGTTGGAAGCGCACGTTATTGGCTGAGCTTTTTCATTCAACGCAACGCGCATTACGCCGCGGCTTGGAAAACCCTGTCGATGTCCGTGACCGGATTAGACATAACCAACAACTGGCGTCAGCATTACTGCGCAAAGAAGGTTTTAATGCGCGAGAAATCGAAGTGCTCTGGCAACGGTTTAAAGCTGATTACTTCTTACGCCATACCCACAAGCAGATCGCCTGGCACTGTACACACTTACTGCGTCATGAAGACTCAAGCCAACCACTCATTCTGCTTAGCAAAAAAGCAACGCGAGGTGGCACCGAAGTTTTTGTGTACACCAAAGATCAACCTGCCGTGTTCGCCACTGTAGTCGCTGAACTTGACCGACGCAATTTAAGTGTCCACGACGCACAAATCATGTCGAGTAAAGATGGTTATGTACTCGATACATTCATGGTTCTAGATCACAACGGTGAAGCAATTGATGAAAATCACCATGATTTTGTTATAGAAAATCTGCTTAATGGTCTGAAAGCAGGTTGGCAAGATAAATTGAAATTACGCCGTACACCACGCAACTTACAACATTTTAAAGTGAAGACCAGAGTCGATTTCTTACCAACAAAAAGCAATAAGCGCACCTTAATGGAATTTGTTGCACTTGATACACCGGGGTTACTCGCAACGGTTGGTCGCACGTTTACCAATTTAGATATTCATTTGCATGGAGCAAAAATCACCACCATTGGCGAGAGAGCGGAAGATTTATTCATTCTAACAAGCTCTCAAGGAGGAAAATTAAGCGAAGAAGAGGAATTAAGTTTACGCGAAACGCTAATAAAAAATGTCTCTGAACTTGCGCCAAATTAAAAGGAGACGGAAAGCGATCTTGCCCACAAGTTGAGGTATTGATGGGGTTAGGAACTATCTAGCGATGATTTAGCCTGCTACATTGAAACAGGTCGTTGATGTGTCACATAAAATAATAGAGGTCGCTTATGTTTCCATACCTCATAGGTTTAGGTATTCAAGATCCTAAACAAATTGAGCGCTATTCACTTCGTCAAGAAGCACATAAAGATGTGTTGAAGATTTACTTTCATAAGCAGAAAGGTGAGCTTTTCGCTAAAAGCGTAAAATTTAAGTACCCCCGACAGGTAAAAAATGTCTTAGTCGACAGTGGTAGTCATCAGTACAAAGAAGTTACCGAAATCAACCGTAACTTGACGTTAGTGATTGATGAACTGAACAAGATAACGAAACCAGCACCACAGGCCGAGATAGACCTTAAGCAAAAAATACTCACTGATCTGCGTCATTTAGAAAAAGTCGTCTCCAGCAAAATTTCTGAGATTGAAGCCGATTTAGAGAAGCTAAAATAACACCCAATTTATAGCCAAGAAAAAAGGTTCCATAGGGAACCTTTTTTGTCGCCTTTTTTAAAGCCACCCGGCATAGAGCCCCACCCAATACAGTGCAATTGCCGACATCAACCCGGCAACAATATCGTCAAGCATGATCCCTAACCCACCATGAACTCGCTTATCTAACCAACTGATAGGCCAAGGTTTCACCATATCGAAAAAGCGAAACAGTATAAAACCGGTGACCAGCCACTTCCAATCAAAAGGGGATAAGTTAAACAGTGGCACCACCAACATGGTTATCCAAAAACCAGCAAATTCATCCCAAACAATCGAGCCGTGATCATGAACCTGCATATCATCAGAGGTCACTTGGCAAATTTTAATGCCGACCAAACAGGTTATCACTACGACGCTGGCATATAACACGGTAGGTAACTGAACAAGCAGTAAGTAAAAAGGCACACTCGCCAATGTTCCCATTGTACCGGGTACTACAGGCGATAGACCACTGCCAAACCCTGTAGCTAAAAGGTGCCACGGATTTTTCAATGAAAGACGAGATAGCGGATTTGTCATAAATTCACCTTGAAATGGTCATAGCCATTGAGCTGCCAATTAAGCACTTTACCTTGATGATGTAATTCAAATGTACCTTGTGGACGGATCTGTCCAATACAACTCACTTTACAACCACAATGAGCGAGCGCACTTTCAATGGACCCTTTGTTCTGTTCTGGAACGGTAAAGCACAGTTCGTACTCTTCGCCACTGGTCAACGCATACTGCTGCGCTGTTTCAAGACTGTCGACAAACTGCAACAGCTCTTGTGATAAAGGTAATGCTGCAACATCAAGGCTGACGCCAACCTGAGAGCGTTCGAGTATATGTTTGATGTCTGAAACCAGACCATCAGAAATATCAATGGCTGCTGAAGCCAAATTCAGCAATGCCTGACCTGCCAGTATCCTCGGTGTCGAAAGATAGTGGCGCTTTTCTAACTCAAGCGCAAATGGTTTAGCACGTAACGTATTGTTAAGAATAACATCCAACCCCGCCTTGCTATCACCAAGATCACCAGTGACATACACCCAATCGCCCACTTTAGCACCGCTGCGAAGTAACGCTTGTTCTTGAGGAACAAAACCTTGCACCGTGAGCGTTAAACTTAATGGCCCTTTGGTGGTGTCACCACCAATCAGTTGGATATTGTAGTAATTGGCAAGTTCAAAAAAAGCATCGCAAAATGGCTTTAGCCATGCCTCATCGGGATTTGGCATCGTGAGTGCAAACGATACCCAAGCGGGTGTTGCTCCCATTGCAGCAAGGTCACTGATATTAGAAGCTAGCGCTTTATGTGCGACCCAAGCAGGGTTCGCATCTATCAAAAAATGTGTACCCGCCACCAAAGTATCAGTACTGATCGCAATACGAACATTTTCAGGCGGTTTAACTAATGCGCAGTCATCACCTAAGGCGAGAAATACGTCTTTACGTTGCGGTTGACGGTTAGAAAAATAGCGATTAATTAAATTAAATTCACCGGACATGCCAAGTTTCCTGCCCTTAGTTTTTATTATTGTGGCATTCCTCGTTGCTAGAGCTATACCCTTTCGACTGAAGTTGCAGCGGTGTTGGCTACGTTCGCTCCCCCCAATCACATAGCTTATCTATGCTGATGGGGATGAACTCACTTGCCGCCTACCTGCAACTTCAAGTGGTTTGGGTATATAGCAGAGAAATATTGTCATAAAAAAGGTCAGCATATGCTGACCTTTTTATTTTTAAACGACTAATTATTTTTTGCGTACGTGAGGTGCGGCTTTATCAAGTACACCATTCACAAACTTATGGCTATCTTCAGCTGCAAATACTTTAGCTAACTCAATCGCTTCATTGATGACCACTTTATAAGGAACATCTTCACGACGAGTCATTTCGTACATGGCTAAACGAAGTAACGCCAATTCCATCATGTCCAAATCCTGCATAGGACGAGACACGAAAGGACGCAATTTGCTATCTAGCTCTGTGTGGCTTAGCACTACACCCGTGAGCAGATCACGGAAATATGCAACGTCGGTTTCTGGAGCCGTTAAAGCAGGCTCTGCAGCATGATGCTCTTCTTCATCATACTTACCACCCGAGAGGAATTGCTCTTCGACAGTGGCTACATTTTCTTTTGTAATTTGCCAAGAATAAATTGCTTGTAGCGCAAATTGACGTGCATTACGACGTGCGGCTGGTTTCACACTGGCCCCCATTAGGAATCGATTTCAGAAAGAACGTTAATCATCTCAAGCGCGCTTAGTGCAGCTTCTGCACCTTTGTTACCAGCCTTGGTTCCTGCGCGTTCAATGGCTTGATCGATAGTATCAACAGTTAGGACACCGAATGCGACTGGAAGGCTGTATTCCAATGACACTTGTGCCAAACCTTTATTACATTCACTGCATACATAGTCAAAGTGTGGTGTACCACCACGGATAACAGTACCGAGAGATACGATTGCATCGTATTTACCTGTTTTTGCAACACGTTGAGCAACAAGAGGTAATTCTACAGCACCAGGGCAGCGAACAACGGTAATGTTGTCTTCGCTAACTTGTCCGTGACGCTTTAAAGTATCGATTGCACCAGAAAGAAGACTTTCGTTAATAAAACTGTTGAAACGAGAAATAACGATAGCAATTTTTGCATTTGGCGCTGGGAAGCCACCCTCGATCACTTTCATAAGCTTTCCTTTAACTATATTCACAAGTGAGAATCGCCGGATTCTAGCACAAATTTGTGAGCAATATCTAATGGAAATTCGGCTTAGCGTTCAAACCAAACACCAAACTCTAAAAATAACAAAGGAAGCCTTTCGCTTCCTTTGACTAACAGAACCTTGCACTATCACATTCAATTTAGAAAAAACGCGCTAGATTCAGAAAATTATTCACAGACGTATTCGATAACGTTAAGTCCAAAACCACCCAGAGCATGATACTTTTTATTCGCCGAAGATAGCAGACGCATTTCACTTACACCTAAATCGGCCAACATCTGCGAACCGACACCGACACGGCGTGATGTGCCCTGTTTTTTCGCTAGCGTTGGTGCTTCACCCTTATCTTGTTGCTCGAACATTTTAACACGATGAATCAATAAATCGGTTGACTCTTCATTGCCCAAAATCACCAACACACCACCTTCACTACCAATGCGTTGCATTGCCTTGTCTAACGTCCAACTACGCTCTGCATTACGATCACTGCGTAGTAAATCGGTAAACGTATCTTGTAAATGTACACGCACTAATGGTGCTTGTTGTGCTAGCGTCTCTTTTTTCAATGCATAATGAATTTGGTTATCAATGATGTCACGGTAGGTAAAGAGCTCGAACTCACCATATTCAGTTGGTAGTTTGCATTGCGCGACACGTTCAATGGTCGTTTCGGTGTTATTACGATATTCGATTAAATCCGCAATAGTGCCCAACTTTACGCCATGCTGCTCGGCAAAAACTTCCAGATCAGGACGACGCGCCATTGAGCCATCTTCGTTAAGGATTTCCACAATCACAGAAGCGGGTTCTAACCCAGCAAGGCGCGCTAAGTCACACCCGGCTTCAGTATGTCCCGCACGAGTTAATACCCCACCTTCTTGTGCCGCTAGCGGGAAAATATGCCCCGGCTGCACTAAATCAGACGCTTTGGCATCTTTCGCGACCGCAGCCTGTACTGTCACTGCACGATCAGCCGCAGAGATACCTGTCGTTACCCCTTCAGCAGCCTCAATAGAGACGGTGAAATTGGTTGTGTACTGGGCGTTATTATCTTGCACCATTGGTGGCAAGCCCAAACGCTGGCAACGTTCTTTGGTCATGGTTAAACAGATCAAACCGCGACCGTATTTAGCCATAAAGTTAATCGCTTCAGGGGTAACATGTTCAGCGGCCATGATCAGATCGCCTTCATTTTCACGATCTTCGTCATCCATCAAGATGACCATTTTACCTAGACGAATATCTTCAATAATTTCTTGTGGCGTACTAATTGACATAATCTCTTCCTATGACTGGATTACTTTCCGCTGCCTGCCCATATCAGGGCAGTAATGATATTGCCGCTTAGGCAAAACCATTTTGCTGTAAAAATTCCATGGTGATTTTAGATTCCGGTGCATCTTCACCTCGCTGAACTTGAAGTAAACGCTCCATATAACGCGCAAGAACATCCACCTCTAAATTCACTTTACGTCCAACATGAAAATCATTGATAGTGGTTTCTTCTGATGTGTGGGGAACAATAGTCAGTTTGAAGGCGTTTTTCCTTAACTCATTAACGGTCAAACTGATGCCATCGACAGTGACTGACCCTTTTTCCGCCACGTACTTATTCAGTTCCTTCGGCATTGCGACCCATAATTCTATGGCTCGGCCAACACTGTTACGCTCAATGATTTCGCCAACGCCATCGACGTGTCCTGAAACAATATGACCACCAAAGCGTGTGGTAGGAAGCATCGCTTTTTCTAAGTTAAGCTTGTCACCAACTTGGTAAGCAGTGAAACCTGTCTTATTGAGAGTTTCAAGAGATAAATCCGCGCTGTAATGGTGAGAGCCAAAATCAACCACAGTCAAACACACACCATTGGTCGCAATACTGTCACCCAGCTTTACATCAGCCATATCAAGGTTGCCAACGTTAACCGTAACACTGATATCTTCACCTTTTGGTGTTATGGCAGCGAGCGTGCCCACTGCTTCTACAATTCCTGTAAACATCTTATTTATCTTTTAGTTTCGGTACAGCTGTGATCCGAATATCCGGCCCAACTTGTCGTACATCTTTAATTGTTAACTCTAAGGCCTCGGCCATAGAGGATAACCCTAATGCGCCAAATAAACCTCGACCATCGCTGCCCATTATTTTAGGGGCTAGATAGAGAATAATTTCATCCACCAGATCTGCTTGCAGTAATGACTTAGCAAGCGTTGCTCCGGCTTCAACCCACAAATGATTAATATTGTGTTGCTGAGCGAGATATTCAAAGGTTCGCGTCAAATCAAATTGATCATTTTGATTGAGTAACGTTCGATGATCTGCCGTTAGCGAGATGATTTCACTTGGCTCATGGAAAAGGGTGAGTGAGGCATTCAGCTGTTTCTGACGATCTAAAATAACGCGGATCGGTTGACGAAGTTCAGTGTGGCTGTAGCTATCTTGAATCGATTCTGGTAACTCATTCCAACGAACCGTTAATGAAGCATTATCTTCGATAACGGTTTTACTGGTTGATAAAATGGCCCCACTTTTAGCACGAAAATGCTGCACATCACGCCGAGCCGCTACCGAGGTAATCCACTGACTTTGCCCATTACTGAGTGCGGTTTGGCCATCTAAACTTGCAGCCATTTTCAACTGTACAAACGGTATGCCCGTTTGCATGCGTTTGATGAATGCCGGATTAAGTGCGATAGCATCCGCTTCTAACAACCCAACTTCGACCTCAATCCCCGCATCTCGCAGCATTTGAATTCCACGCCCAGCGACTTGCGGGTTAGGGTCTTGCATTGCACAAATCACCTTAGCAACTTTGGCTTTGATCAATCCCTCGGCACAAGGTGGTGTTCGACCATAATGCGAACATGGTTCGAGAGTTACGTATGCCGTCGCGCCTTCAGTACGATCACCAGCCATGCGCAAAGCGTGAACTTCAGCATGAGCTTCTCCAGCTCGATAGTGGAAGCCTTGGCCAACAATTTCATCGCCTTGGGTTATCACACATCCAACGTTGGGATTAGGAGCGGTAGTAAACTGGCCACCTTTCGCAAGTGCAATCGCCTGCGCCATCATTTGATAATCAAACGGAGTAAACATGGCCGTTAGTCTTCCAACTTCGCGATTTCTTCGCCAAATTCACGAATGTCTTCAAAGCTGCGATATACAGAAGCAAAACGGATATAAGCGACTTTATCGAGTTCTTTTAGCTGATCCATCACTAAGTTACCAATCATTTCACTTGGTACTTCCCGTTCTCCGGTCGCGCGTAACTGAGACTTAATCATGCTGATTGAAAGCTCAATCGCATCAGCACTAACAGGACGTTTTTCGAGTGCGCGCTGGATACCACCGACCATTTTATCTTCATTAAATGGTTCACGATTACCGTTCGACTTAATGACTTTCGGCATCAATAATTCAGCTGATTCAAACGTAGTAAAACGCTCATTACACGCTAGACATTGGCGACGACGACGTACTTGATGGCCATCTGCCACTAGGCGCGAATCAATGACTTTGGTGTCGTTCTCTGAACAAAAAGGACAATGCATATCACCTCCATAGCAATGTGCATTAGTGTAACGGAATTGGTGGCGAAGTTGAAAGCAAAAGGGGCCGCGTAGCCCCTTTTCAACCAATGTTTAGTAGGTTTTGTTAACTGCGACACCGAAGTCATTTATTGACGAGATAAGTAGTTCGCTTTTCCAACCCATTTATAGCTGGTGAGCTCTTCTAAACCCATGGGGCCACGAGCATGCAGCTTCTGTGTTGATACTGCCACTTCAGCGCCGAGTCCAAACTGCGCCCCATCGGTAAATCGAGTCGAAGCATTAACGTAGACTGCTGCCGAACCAGCCGCATTAATGAAGAGTTCGGCATTAAACAAATCGTTAGTCATTATCGCGTCAGAATGGCTCGCATTATGATCACGCATATGAGTGATAGCTTGCTGAACATCACTCACCACCTTCACGCCCAAGGTATAACTTAGCCATTCGGTATCGAAATCACCATCAACAGCCTCTCGCAATTGCTTAGCATCGCCCATCAAGGCTTTAGCTTTTGGTTCTGCAACAAATTCGACTTTGTCGCTTAAGCGCTGCACCAGTTTGGCCAAAAATTCACTCGCAATCGATTGGTGCACGAGCAATGTATCTAACGCGTTACACGCAGAAGGGCGTTGTACTTTAGCGTTTTCAATCACATCCACCGATTTGTCTAAATCAGCCGACTGGTCGACAAAAATATGACTGATACCAAACCCACCAATAATTACCGGTATTGTGCTATTTTCTTTGCACATTTTATGCAAGCCAGCCCCACCGCGAGGAATGATCATATCGACATAGTCATCCAACTTCAGTAGCTGTGAAACAAGCTCACGATCTGGCTTTTCAATGTATTGCACGGAAGCGGCAGGAAGCTTTGCTTTCTCAAGCGCAAGCTGAATAACTTTGACCAACTCCATGTTGGAGAAAAAGGTTTCTTTACCACCACGTAAAATACTGGCGTTCCCTGTTTTTAAACATAAAGCCGCAATATCAATAGTTACATTAGGACGCGCTTCGTAAATAACCCCAACCACACCGAGCGGTACGCGGCGACGCGATAATGACATACCATTTTCTAGTACTTTACTGTCAATTTCACTACCGACAGGATCATTAAGGCCGATCACATTACGCACATCGCTGGCAATAGCCTTAAGACGAGATTCATTGAGTAACAGTCGATCAAGCAGCGCATCGCTTAAACCAGCGTCACGACCAAGCTCAATATCCTTCGCATTTGCAGCAAGAATGGTTTCAAAATTGGCTTCTAGCTCATCAGCTATGATGGCGAGCGCAGCATTTTTTTGTGCCGTTGATGCTGTCGCAAGGTGAAAAGCCGCCTCTTTGGCCGCTTTTCCCATGTTGATTAAGTCCACGAGTCTCTCCCTCAATTATTCTTGGATCACGACCAAATCGTCGCGATGGATGACTTCAGAACCGTAATCGTGGCCCAAAATCAAACCGATATCTTTACTGTGTTTGCCGGTTATTTTCGCTAGATCTTTACTTGAATAAGCAGCGATCCCTTTGGCGATCAACATACCGCGACGATCGGTGACACGCGCTACTTCTCCACGTGCAAATTTACCTCGTACCTCAAGCACACCCTTGGCGAGCAAACTGCTACCTTTGCCTACGACAGCATTCACAGCACCATCATCTATCACAATGTCACCTGAAGCAGCAGGGCCGGCTAGGATCCAACGTTTACGGTTTTCTAACGCTTCAATACACGGTAAAAAACGTGTGCCTTGCGGCTTATCACTCAATGAATCAAAAATCACGTTATGGGCACGACCAGCCGCGATGATCACTTCAATACCGGCACGACGTGCAATATCTGCCGCTTGCAGTTTGGTCGCCATACCACCAGTACCTAATGTAGTGCCACTGCCACCAGCAATTTTGCGTAAAGTATCATCAATGGTCTTAACTTCTTTTATCAGCTCTGCGTTTGGATCTTTGCGTGGATCAGCCGTAAAAAGACCTTTTTGATCAGTCAGCAACAACAGCTTGTCCGCACCACACAAAATACCAACCAATGCCGATAAATTGTCGTTATCGCCAACTTTGATTTCGCTTGTAGCCACGGCATCGTTTTCATTCACCACAGGGATGATGTCATTATCGATTAAGGCATTGACGGTGTCACGAGCGTTAAGAAAGCGTTCACGGTCTTCAAGATCAGCGCGAGTAAGAAGCATCTGGCCTATTTTGATACCGTAGATAGCAAAAAGTGACTCCCAAGCTTGAATCAACTGGCTTTGCCCTACCGCAGCAAGCAGTTGTTTACTTGCCATTGCGTTGGGCAGTGCGGGGTAACCAAGGTGCTCTCGACCTGCGGCAATCGCACCAGATGATACAATCACCACTGAGTGGCCTTGTTTTTTCAGTTCGGCACATTGGCGTACAAGCTCAACCATATGAGCTTTGTCTAACGCTAACGTACCACCGGTTAGAACACTGGTCCCTAGCTTCACAACGACGGTTTGAAGTTGCATTGCTTTTCCGCTTTGTTGATTCGTTGTCATGATTTCTTCTGAAATGGAAAACACATAAGAAAGGATGTTTTAACAATCAAAGCAAAAATTCACAAGTAGAAAAGGTGCTAAAAAGCACCTTTTTACTCGCGAGAATGGTAAGAGAAAGGAAATCAGGCGAATTCAGCAGAATCTTCAGTAATCTCAACCGACAATTCAAATCGCTCATACAAGGTCGAAACCAATTTTGCATGAAACTCTTCTTGAGTACGTTTTACTTCTGATTGTACTGATTTGGGAATCGTATCGGCATCCCACGTTCCAGCCAAGTTATAGCGTCCTGCATGATACTTAGCGTCAAACCCAGATTCTGTTTTGGTAAGCTCCAACCACCATCCCCAAAATTCTCTTTTCTCTGGGGATTTTTTATCGTTAACACAGGCAGAAAGACAATCAAACAAGTAGTGCTCCTCTCGGCACTGCCCTTCACGTAGATAAGGACCGATAGCCTTTAATGCGGCCAACAAACGATAATGAGTCGGGGCTTGGGTCATCTCTGACATATGACTCTCCATTTCAATGTTAAGAATGATCATTATTTTTGATTGTTCATATGCTTGTTAAGGCATACTTATATCATGCTTAACTAAATTAGAGGAAAAGTCACCTAAATAGCTCATCTTCTAACCACTTTATCGCTAAATCGAGGGATTGCTCATATCCTTGTGAAATTGTTTTGCTTTTTATCTGCTTAGCTTTGCCATATTCACTAAACAACGCAACAAGCTGGTTATCTGAGTAAGGTGAAATTGGATCGCCCTCTAAGCCCAACGCAAGAATAGGCACTTTAGTGCGACGACTCGATAAGAACCCTTGGACTTTCAGTGACCAAGCCATCATTTGCCCAGAGAGGCTATCAATATCAACGGCCTCCTTCCCTAAGCGTGAAGCTAAAACATCTAGGTACATCTTAGGCATTTGCTTTAACTTGGTTGGAGAAGTGAAAATATCATGAACTGGAGCCCCTAACGAGACACATGCTTTGATCTTATCCTGTTCTAAAAAAGAAAGTCTTATCATTGAATTACCACCAAATCGAAAGCCAACAAGTCCGACTTTTTGATGGTCAACCCAAGGTAGACGCGATAATTCGTGCAACACCGCTTGGTGTAAGCATGAAGAATCTTCAGTTAATGGCCAATGAGAACTGTGACCAACAGAAGGCATATCGATGGTGATCATCGCAATATCGCGTGGAGCTAAATAATCACGGAATAAACGCCACATATCCGTTTGCAAACTGTCTAAGCCAGCACTCACCATGATAACGGGATGAGGTCTATCGGTATTAGGTAAATGAAGGTTAACGATGATCTTTTTGTTTTTGTACGGTACTTCTATTTGCTTAATAACGTAACTCGTCAGTTTTGACGCTTCACTATAAGCGCTGTTAGCTAGCACTTGAGCCTGCAAGGACAAGTTATCATTTTTTAGATGAGGGTAACCGGCAATACTAAAACACAAAGACGCAGAAAAAAGTTCACTTGCCGCCTCTTCACCTTGCTTGTTATTCGCCCTTTTTTGATGACGCATACCAAGCTTTGTCCACTCATAAGACCAATTGCCCCCATGGTATCCCATCACCGTATCTAACCAGTCGTCATGTGTTCTTGAGTGCTTCGATGAAGCGATTTTTGCCAGTACTTCTTCTTGCTCTACCGGATCGATCCCCTGCCAAATCCACTGCAGACGCCTTAGGTTACGATACCAAGCATACCCTTCCTGCTGCTTTTTATTGTCCAAGACTTCTTGGCTACTTGGCATATAGCGAATGAGTGCCGAGGTTTCTTTCGCTTGTTTATGCTTTTGGAATAAGGTTTCAGAGAGATTTTTGCTTTTAGGTTCAGACATAAGCCGATTCTGTTGAGAGCGATAAGGTTATAGTAATCAAAAAAAAGGCCCTATAAAGGGCCTTTTTCAAATAAACACAAAAAGATTTATTTTTGTTTACGATTGATAGGTTCAGCGTACTGAATCGTCATATCCCAAGGCTGTTCGATCCAAGTGTCTTGAGCAATATCGACAACATAGTCATCCAATAAATCAACACCTGAAGGTTTAGCACAAACCGCAATTAATTTAGCCTTAGGGTACATTTCACGTAATTTACGAGCTGTATCACCACTGTCAACTAAGTCTTCAACAATCAAGAAACCTTCACCATCACCTTCTGGTGCTTTAATGACGGTCATATCACGCTGATGATCATGATCGTAACTAGAGATACAGATGGTATCAACGTGACGAATTCCCAATTCACGAGCCAAGATTGCACCAGGTACTAAACCACCACGACTGACAGCCCAAATACCTTTCCATTGTTCTGCAGGCATTTGCTTTTCTGCTAATTGACGGCAGTAAGTCTGCATGTTGTCCCAAGTGATAACGAATTTATTGCTCATTGTTATAAACCTAATTGTTATAAATCTAATAATTTAAATAATCTGCCTGCCATTACGCAGAGGCGATGTATTTGAAGATGAAGATAGCAGCCATAACCCACACACTCATCGATACACTGCGCCCTTTGCCACTAAACAGCTTAATGGCTGCATAGGCGATAAAACCAAGTGAAATACCTTCTGCAATAGAGAATGTCAAAGGCATCAGTAAACAAGTGACAACGACTGGAGCCGCTTCAGTCAGATCGCGCCAATCAATACTCACTAGGCCAGAAAGCATCAAAATGGCCACATAAAACAATGCACCTGACGTTGCATACGCAGGGATCATTCCAGCTAATGGCGAGAAGAATAATGCAAGTAAGAATAAAATGCCAACGACCACGGCGGTTAAACCTGTACGACCACCCGCAGAAACACCAGCGACACTTTCAATGTAAGAAGTGGTGTTAGACGTTCCCAATAGCGCACCAATAGAAGTCGCGGTTGAATCGGCAAGCAGTGCCTTATTCAAGCGAGGAATTTTGCCATCTTTACCAATTAAATCTGCTTTTTGTGCCACACCAACCAAGGTACCAGCAGTATCAAATAAATCGACAAACAAAAAAGCAAAAACCACTGAAATCATACCAACTTCAAAAATGGCTGAGAAATCAAGCTGTAAAAATGTTGGAGCAATACTTGGTGGTGTCGACATCACACCATGCCATTGCACATCACCAAATATTAAACCAAGGCCAGTTACCGCTAGAATAGCGATCATAACGGCACCTTTCAGACCACGGTGCACCAAAGCAATAGTTAAGAAGAAACCAATGGCACCTAACACCGCAGGTAATGAAGTAATCGCACCAACAGACACTAATGTTGCCGGGTTATCGACCACAATTCCTGCATTTTTCAATGCAATAAAAGCAAGGAAAAGGCCAATACCCGCTGAGATGCCTGTCCGCAATGACATAGGAATAGATTCGATAATCCATTCACGAATTTTAAATATGCTGAGGAATATAAACAGGATCCCAGAAACAAACACCGCCGCCAAAGCAACTTGCCATGTATAACCCATGCCAAGCACAACCGCATAAGTGAAGAATGCGTTTAACCCCATCCCTGGAGCTTGGGCGATTGGGTAGTTTGCAACAAAGCCCATGATAAAACAGCCAATAGCTGCCGCTAAACAAGTAGCAACAAATACGGCACCGCGATCCATACCTGTATCCGCTAAGATCGCAGGGTTAACAAAAATAATGTATGCCATCGTAAGGAAGGTGGTAATCCCTGCGATAACCTCAGTGCGCACGTTGGTGCCATTTTCACTGAGTTTGAATAGCCTTTCGAGCATGATCGAGTCCTATAAAGGTAAAAAGTAAACGGTTGCGTAATCGATTGGCTGTGGATTATAGAGACATCAGATCACAAATTCCAGACGCAATTTGTTTTGAGATGAAGGAAATTTGGCTGTCAATATGAGTTAAATCCCATAAAAACAAGGGATTTTGATTGCAAATTCATCAATTTATTATGATGGTTAGCGCAGTGATTTGAAGTAATAAAGCCAAATTACAGATAAAAAAACGCCACCTCATTGAGGTGGCGGCGAATCATCTTAAGTCAAATTGACTGTCAAAAAATTCCAATATATAGGGGGTGAACATAACGTTCAGATAACATGCTTTGAGTCTTAATAACCAAAGCTTGTTGGGTATGCAAAGTTACTTGTATAAACAGATTTGTTTAGCCAGAACATTGCAGATGGTAAACCTTTCATAACTATCACCTTATTAAATCAATTGAATATTACTTGATTTCTCGGTTCCCTGGAGGCGATAAAACGGACTCATCCTTTGAGCATTTTTTCTTCGCTTTCGAAGTTGGTTACAAATATACCACCAAGAAATTAAATTACAACTACTTTAGTGATTTGAATCACATATTTTTCTTTTATTGATCTGTGTCATTCATTTTTGGTAATTAAATTACATTAATGTCAATTTAATCATAAGTACTAGTCGTTATTAATAAGAGCCTAAACACCTATTTGTAATCTCCTTTGTACACTATGTACGGTCCAACAATGATTTCACTCAAATAATTCCTCTCAAAGCAGGCTACTCGCCTATTGCCTAGAGTGGTATGCTGTGAATAACAAAAGTCACGCTATGATCAATCAATCTCTATCCAGAGAACCATCTTATTCACCTTGATCTGGCAAACTCAAATAAAAGGAGCCTTCCGTGTCTGAGTTCTATCCTGAAATCAGTAAGTTATCATCTACACCTATCTGGCAATTTTTCGATAAAATCTGTGCTATTGCACATCCCTCTAAGCATGAAGAAGCGCTTGCTCAATACATTATTCAGTGGGCAACAGAGCAAGGCTTAGGAGTTCGCCGCGATCCAACCGGTAACGTTTTTATTAAAAAACCAGCCACTCCAGGAATGGAACATAAAAAAGGTGTCGTGTTACAAGCACATATCGATATGGTGCCGCAGAAAAACGAAGATACGCAACATGACTTTGCTAAAGATCCTATTCAGCCTTACATCGACGGTGAGTGGGTAACAGCTAAAGGTACAACCTTGGGTGCTGACAACGGCATTGGTATGGCTGCTTGTCTATCGGTTTTGGCTTCTAATGAGATCAAACACGGTCCTATTGAAGTACTGCTGACAATCGATGAAGAAGCGGGGATGACTGGTGCTTTCGGTCTAGAAGCAGGTTGGCTAGAAGGCGACATTCTTCTGAACACTGACTCAGAGCAAGAAGGCGAAGTATACATGGGCTGCGCAGGCGGCATTGATGGCGCAATGACATTTAGTATTGAACGTGATGCCACGCCAAGTAACTATGTCACTCGTCAATTGACATTGAAAGGCTTAAAAGGCGGCCACTCAGGTTGCGACATCCATACTGGTCGCGGTAATGCTAATAAACTGCTTGCTCGCTTTTTAGCTGGCCACGCACAACAACTTGAACTGCGCCTAGTTGAGTTTCGTGGTGGTAGCTTGCGTAACGCGATTCCTCGTGAAGCTTTTGTCACTGTTGCCTTACCTAAAGAAAATGAAGCAAAGCTGGATCAACTATTTGGCTTCTACACAGACCTTCTTAAAGAAGAACTTGGACGTGTTGAAACCAGTATCGTTTCTTTCAATGAAGTGCAAGATGATGCTAAAACTGTATTTACTACCGCAGACCAACAGCGTTTTATTGCGGCGTTAAATGCATGTCCAAATGGCGTGATCCGCATGAGCGATGAAATTGAAGGTGTGGTTGAAACGTCATTGAACGTTGGCGTGATTACTACGGCTGAAAATAGCGTAACAGTCCTGTGTTTGATCCGTTCTTTGATTGACTCTGGTCGCAGCCAAGTTGAAGGTATGCTGACCTCTGTCGCTGAACTTGCTGGTGCTCAGATTGAATTTTCTGGCGCCTATCCTGGCTGGAAGCCTGATGCAGATTCTGAAATCATGGCTATTTTCCGTGATATGTATGAAGGTATCTACGGTCATAAACCAAATATCATGGTTATCCACGCAGGACTTGAATGCGGCCTGTTCAAAAAACCTTATCCTGAAATGGATATGGTTTCATTTGGCCCTACAATCAAATTCCCTCACTCCCCAGATGAAAAGGTAAAAATCGACACTGTGGATCTTTTCTGGGATCAGATGGTTGCTCTACTGGAAGCCATCCCAACCAAAGCATAATTAATGACTTTACCGGGCTATCTAGCCCGGTATCTTGTTTTCACTTGATTTCTATCAAAAAAATTTATCGATAAGAAAAAATTTATTCATTAGCGCACACTTTAAGCCACTGTTAGAGTTCGCCCCCTTGAAGTTCCTAGAGTTATTCACCACACTCTCTTCTAGCGATTACAGCACGTTGTTGTATCGATGATAGCGCTTAATCCTTAGCGTTATCTTTAATTCTCAAAAAGATTGAAACTGCGATGAAAGAAAAAATGATTGTCGGATGGCGGGAAACTCTTTGCCTTCCAGCGTTAGGTATTGAAAAAATCAAAGCAAAAATAGATACCGGAGCTCGTACGTCTTGCTTACACGCATTTAAAGTAGAAAGCTTTACTAAAGAAGAAGCGCCTTGGGTTCGCTTTTGGATCCACCCTTTACAGCGGAATGATGAAAAAGTCGTCGTTTGTGAAGCAAAAGTGGTAGATGAACGTACCGTACGTGATTCAGGCGGCCATGAAGAAACACGTTACGTGATTGAATCTGAAGTCAGTTTAGGTGGTCAAATATGGCCAATAGAGATCACCTTAACCAACCGTGAAAACATGGCTTTTCGCATGCTGTTAGGCCGTACCGCTATGCACAATAAGATTGTCGTTGACCCAACACAATCCTTTTTAATCGCTTTCGAGGAGCACAAATAATGAAAATTGGTATTCTGTCACGTAACTCTTCGCTTTATTCAACCAAACGTTTGATTGAAGCGTGTAAAGATCGTGGTCACCAAGTCAAGGTTATCGACGCGTTACGTTGCTATATGAATATCAATTCAGACAAGCCAGAAATTCACTTTAAAGGTGAAGAGTTGGCGGGGTTTGATGCGGTTATTCCTCGTATCGGCGCTTCAGTTACTTTTTATGGTACTGCTGTTTTACGTCAATTTGAGATGATGGGAGTCTATCCTGTCAATGAATCGGTTGCGATCAGCCGTTCTCGAGACAAACTACGTTCAATGCAACTATTGTCGCGTAAAGGTATTGGTATGCCGATCACTGGCTTTGCTAGCAAGCCCGATGACGTTAAAGACTTACTCGAAATGGTTGGCGGTGCTCCAGTGGTGATTAAATTACTTGAAGGAACACAAGGCATCGGTGTAGTGTTAGCGGAAACGCGCAAAGCAGCAGAAAGTGTCATTGAAGCATTCATGGGCCTTAAGGCCAACATCATGGTGCAAGAGTATATCAAAGAAGCGGGTGGCGCTGATATTCGTTGTTTTGTGATTGGTGATAAAGTCATTGCAGCGATGAAACGTCAAGGTGCTGAGGGGGAATTCCGCTCAAACCTTCACCGTGGTGGTACAGCTTCTTTAATTAAGATTACCCCTCAAGAACGACGCACTGCTATCGAGGCTGCAAAAATAATGGGGCTTAACGTTGCTGGTGTTGATCTATTAAGATCAGAACGTGGCCCACTTGTCATGGAAGTAAACTCATCTCCTGGTCTGGAAGGTATTGAGGCCGCAACTGGTAAAGATATTGCAGGGATGATTGTCGAATTTATCGAAAAAAATGCGGCAACAAAAGGAACAAAAACGCGTGGCAAAGGTTAAAAAAAATAAGGAATTTGAATTTCTGGGGGGAGTCATTCCCCCAGGAACACGGAAAGCTATCGAACTAGAAGCCGCTAAGCTTTATACACACTCCCCTTTATCCATTCCCATCGAAATCATAAACGGAATTTCGTCAGGTCCAACACTCATGGTCAATGCCGCTATTCATGGTGATGAACTCAATGGTGTTGAGATAGTACGTCAGTTAATTAACTCAGTTGATCCTTTGAAACTTAAAGGAACGCTGATCGTTGTACCCATTGTAAACGTATTTGGTTTCATCCATAAATCACGTTACTTACCTGATAGACGAGATCTCAATCGCTGCTTTCCCGGTAGCGAAACAGGCTCTTTAGCCTCTCGTATGGCACACACATTCTTTTCTCAAGTCGCACTACGCTGTGACTACATTATTGACTTACACACGGGGGCGATTCACCGCACCAATCTGCCACAGATTCGCGCCGACCTATCGAACCCAGAAACATTACGTGTGGCTCAATCTTTTGCGACGCCAGTGATTATCGATTCGCCACTGCGCAATGGTTCACTGAGAAGTGAAGCTGAAAAATCAGGCATTACGGTACTAACCTACGAAGCAGGTGAAGCCTTAAAATTTGATCCTCTTGCTATCAACGCAGGCATTGTTGGTGTCAAACGAACCATGCAATCTATCGGTATGATGAGAAAAAGCAGAAAATCGATCCCGACGTCGATCATTGCAAAATCAACCAGTTGGCTACGAGCTGAAAGCGATGGCATTTTAAGAACCGTAGTCACCTTGGGTGATAAAGTAGAAAAAGGCCAAGTTCTGGCTTATATCAACTCACCATTAGGCCACGTTGAGGTTGAATTAAAAGCGAATAAAGGTGGCATTGTCATTGGTCAGCAAACTTTGCCTTTGGTTAATGAGGGCGATGCGGTTTTTCACCTTGCATACTTCTCACAAAGTGATGATATGGTTGAACAAGTCGTTGGAGACTTCATTGAAGAAGTCGCAGATACCGATTTAGAACCATTAACTACAGGTCACATTACCCCACCTTCAATGGTCTAGCTCTAAATAAAAAGCACGCCCTTTTCAATAAGGGCGTGCTTTTCACTCATTTTATTTCGATTTAGCTAAACGATGCCCATATCACCGTAGTCACTAGAACTGGGCAAACAAACTTCACATACCACGGCCAAATTTTACCAAACCAACCCAATTGGAATTCAGGGAAACCTTGCTCAAGTTCTTTGACCTTGCTGTGGCGATTCCATACCCAGCCACCAAACAGACAAAACATAAGCGCAGCCATAGGTTGCAAGTACTGTGTAGCTAACATCGCGACCAGCCCAAATAGCTCAGCAAAGTTATAAACAATAATCACACTGATGCTGGCAATCGCACCACCTAAAATCCAGCTTGTTGGTGTTCGCGCTGTATTAAAACGCTCACTCACTAAAGCAACGGGGCATTCCAACATTGAAATAGAAGAAGTTAATGCGGCAATGGTCAAAAGAGTAAAGAACACTATCGAAAATACTTGCCCTAACCATCCTAAACTATCAAACATCAGCGGTAACACAGTAAAAACTAATGTATCAGAACTTAGCAATGAGCCGTCTTCAGCATAGATCTGCACACCTTTATGCATGGCAACAAACATAGCTGGCAATACCACTAAACCGGCGATAAAAGCAACGGCGGTATCAACAAGTGTTACGCTCAATGCCATCTTAGGTAAGTTTTCTTTCTTACTTAAATACGAACCGTAAATCAGCATCGAACAACCACCAATGGTCAAAGAAAAGAATCCTTGTCCCATTGCAGCCAATAATAGCTGCTTGTCCCAAATTTTAGAGAAATCAGGAATCAAATAGTGCTGTAACCCTTCCATTGCGCCCGATTGAGTCATGATGTAAATAAATAAAACACCAAACAATATAAATAATGCGGGCATCAAGCGAGTAGACCACTTTTCTATCCCTTGCTTCACTCCACCTTGGACAATGAGAATCGTCAAAACATAAAAAATAAGCGTCCCGAATAGATTTCTCTCAACGCTAAAGCCTTTAAACCAAGCGGTCATTTCAGCCATACCGAGCAGATCCGTGACCGCACCAAGGAGAAAGCAAATTAACCAACCACCTACAATGCTATAAAAAGCAAGCACAGCGCTAGGAACACTCAAGCCTATCCAACCAACAACGCCTCCGATAGCCTTGGCGACTGGATTAGCAGTGAGTGAACGCATACTATCGACAGGGTTTGCTTGCCCAAAGCGACCAATCGCCATTTCAACAACGAGCATAGGGAAGGCAACAACCATAATCATTACTAAGTAGACCAACAGAAAAGCACCGCCGCCATTACTGGCTGCTTGCGTTGGAAAACCCCAAATATTACCAAGGCCAACGGCCGCACCCGCTGCTGCTAAAATAAAACCAAGGCGAGAACCAAACAGTTCACGAGAATTAGATTGCGTCATACCACTCACACAGATATCAATAAACTAGCTAACTAGCTAACTAGCTAACTAGCTAACTAGCTAACTAGCTAACTAGTACACTAATGCAAAGCGTGATAATGAGCAATTAGATTACCTATTTATTGAGCAGGCAATCGGCAATTTGAATAATGGTCGGATGTAAATATTATTGAACAGAGAGTTGCGTTTTGGGGTTTGCTTGAAACTTTTGCACTAGATAACGTCCCCTACCCTGCGCTTTTGCAGAGTATAACGTTCGATCTGCGGCGTGATAAAAGTCTAAATAATCATTGAGCTTAGGAGTATCAATTTCAACACCACCAACACTGATTGATAAAACGTTATTTGATGGTGAAAATTGATGCACAATATGCAGTAACTCAACGGCATTGACTAACTTCTGGCCATACGATTCACTGTCTATTTCCATATCACTTGCAAGTACCACACAAAACTCTTCGCCGCCAAAACGAGCAACAAGTTTTTCCCCACGGCCATCAAACTCAAGACTTTCTAAACACTCAGCCACCGCTTTCAACGCTTTATCACCGTCTAAGTGCCCATAGTTGTCATTAAAAAGTTTAAAGTGATCAATATCGATTAAAAATAGTGTGATGTATCTAAACTTATACCGAGTTATATAGCTTTTAAAAACCTTTTCGAGGCGGCGTCGATTGGCAATTCGCGTCAGTGGGTCATGTTCTGACTGCCACTTCAACTCAGTGCGGCTTGTTTCTAACTCTGTCACTATCTGGTTGATCGTCCTTGAAAAAGCTTTCATCTCTTTGGATATAAATGTGCCTTCATGCGGCATTTTTCCGCCTGAATTTTGAAATTGATCTAATACTTTATTAGCATCAGTTATCGGTTTGACCAGCTTATTCACAACAATCAGGTTGAAGAAAAACATCAAGACAGAAAAGACAGCCAGCATCGACAATTCTTGCCAGCGAATAAAAGGAGGGATCTTAACACTGTGATTCACTTGAATTAATACCGTTGAGTGGTTACGGTAATCTAGCATTTCAAGATAGGTAATATTACTAATGGGCTTAAGCAAAACATCTTGATTGATTGATCGAACAAGTATATCGGTGCTGATTCCTGTTGCTTGTTCAATTCTATTTAAAAACTTGTTATTAATACGCTTTAAAAATATTAAATAACCTTTATCGCACTCTGAACCACCGCTGTTGCAAACTCTTGAAGTTCCTATGATAAACGGTGCATTGTCGATAACAATAAAACGGATGATTGGGTCGACAAAACTTTGCTCTTTTCTCATCGCCTCAGCAAGAAGTTCACCAAAGCGATAGCGTATTGAATCATAGCTGATTTCATTACCCGTTTCGTAGTCATACCTTAACCCCCAAACCAGCTGCACATTGGGGTCAAAAATAAAAATACCATTCAATGAGTTAGATTCAAAAGCATGAACACCAATATCATCTTGAACAAACTCCTCCGTTGGATTGCGAATAAAGTCTGCCATATCATTCCAAGCGGCGTAATCGGCTAATGAAGCTCCTAACTCTGCTTTTGCAATATTAATGACGGTTTGAACGCGTTTTACTTCACCTTGCTGTAAAGATAAGGCATGCTCTACTGCGCGATCATAAGACCACATATACTTAAAAAGTAGGTAGCATAAAACGAACAGTACAACGACTGTTACCGATACCCAAGCGGTTAACCATTTTAAACTAAAATTTTTAAACAATGTTCAAACCATCAGTCACTGTAACGAAGTTGGGATGCGAAAAGACACCCCCTAAGTTTAGATGGTAAACACCTGATAATCTTTTAGTTCAGGTATTTT
This sequence comes from Vibrio aestuarianus, assembly GCF_012395185.1. Lineage (GTDB taxonomy): Bacteria > Pseudomonadota > Gammaproteobacteria > Enterobacterales > Vibrionaceae > Vibrio > Vibrio aestuarianus. Next base: position 106,819 of record NZ_JAAZTU010000004.1, on the reverse strand, counting down.
TTGATGCAATTGTTGTTCTTGCTCAACCATATTGTCGAGAGACTCACAAAAATCTTCGCTCTCTTTTTGGATTTGAGTGGAATGCTCATTAATTCGCACTGCGATCTTGTCTTTAAGTTCAGCCATGGTATTTGCCAGTTCGGTTAGATTTAACCCACCCTCTTGCTGCATTTTGCTCGACAGCGCCTCAAATGCACTAGCTATAAACTCTTGATTGAACAAAGCCTTGGCCTTTTCAAAATCTTCGGCCCATGTTTCACTCATCGATTCAAAAGTTTGAGCTGGTAACACTAAATCATCACCTTGGTAATAACGACTTTCAATATCGGCAAAAAACTCTGTCATTGACTGCTTAACCTTATCGAAAGCGTTTGGTGAATCAATACTGGCCGCAACATCATCAAGAATATCATTAGCTAAAGCGAGACCATCGCTGGCTAATTGCTTCGCTTTCGGCAATGCCATATTGATATCTTCTTGATATTTCTCCAACGCTGATTGCTGTTCAGCATCTAATTCGACCCTCTCACCATGAATGTATAAGTTATTCTGGTCATCCATCAGCACTTTATCGGTAGAGGTTTTAATGATCTCAACTTTTTCGCCATTCAAATGAACTTCATGACCAACATTCACTCGACACTGTGCGGCCCATAACGGCGAACTTAGCAGCATCGACGCTAGTAATATTATTTTTTTCATCGTTCTATCTCATGAGTAACATTGTGGGGAAATATATCAAAAACAAACATTCAATGAGTTAATAACTTGTCAGCAAATCACACCATTGCATCAATAGTTGCCAATACAATTTAAACCAGAAATAACCTAAGTGTGGTTGTTATTAACCAAATAAAGTTAGAAAAAACTCAGTTGCTTATTTAGTTCTTCAGGTTTTAACATCACTGTTAAGCCTAATAATCGAATTTCTCTTCCATGCTGACGCTGCAAAATACTTTCTAATAAATGCCGAAAATCATCCAATTCTAAGCTGGAATGTAGATGCTCGATAGTGGTGAGCTGAAAGTCTGCAAACTTAACTTTTATACCTTGCTTTATAATGGACTTATCCGGGCTAACTTTACGAAGCCTCACTTCTAATTCAGGATAAAGTTTAGATTCAATTACATGCCAACACTCACTATAGGTTGAAATATTCTCACTGAATGTTCGTTCAACACCAACCGATTTCCGCTCCCGTTGAGTCACCACCTCTCTTGGGTCTATGCCGTGGCTTTTTTTCCACAACGAAGCACCTAGCCGTCCAAACTGACGCAATAATTCTCGATAATCACTTTGCTTTATATCTTTACATTTATAAAGCCCCGCCAGATGAAGCTTTTCTAGACTGACCTTACCAACTCCTGGGATTTTTTCTAACGGCAATTCATCCACTACTTGCTGAACCTTGTCGGGTGGTATCACAAATTGTCCATTAGGCTTATTCATATCAGAGGCGACTTTCGCTAGAAACTTTATTGGAGCAACACCCGCAGATGCCGTCAGCTGTAGTTCATTCCAAATTTCATCACGTATTTTTTGTGCAATGAGTGTAGCACTGCCTTGGCAGTCGCACGAATCACTCACATCCAAGAAAGCCTCATCTAAAGATAGTGGTTCTATGACTGAGGTATATCGCTGAAAAATTTGTCTAATTTGTACGGAAATATCTTTGTAGACAGACATTCGCCCAGGAACCACTAACAAATTGGGACACAATTTCAAAGCGTGTGCGGTAGGCATAGCAGAGCGCACACCAAATTTTCTCGCTTCATAATTGCAAGTACTTAATACGCCGCGCTGCTTTTCATGCCCCCCAACCGCCAAAGGGCGATGTCGATAGGCTGGATTATCACGCATTTCTACCGCAGCAAAAAAGCAGTCCATATCAATATGAATGATTTTTCTAACTTTATCTTCCACTTCTAACAACCGCTCAAAACTGTATGCATAGACAGTATATTATGACTATTGATAGATTGGAATTTTTTGATTATTTAAAAAGCAAAAGCCTGCAACAATGCAGGCTTTTAAATGTAGTGATTGCACCAATTACGCAATGCGATCTTTTTCCCACGCGGCTAATTTCTCAGCCCTAGCGGCGGCTTTTGCTTCTCGCTTTTTACGTGCGTCACATGGTTCTGGACAGTTACATACTTTATCAATCCCCACAGCACCAAGCCCACCACAACTGCCTTTAACTACTTTCTTTTGAAATACGTAGCCAACTGCCATCGCGGCAATCACACATAAAAAAACACCGAATGTAATGAAAAACGTACTCATGGCTTACTCACTTTTATTTAAATAGGGCTTAAAAGCTGTCGATGCAATCTCTTTAAACCCGTTGTCTGTTTTCACAATCATAAACACTGGGATCTGCTGCTGCTCAGCCACTTCCATTCCCTTGACTTCACCAAGTACCATTAACCCGGTCGCTAAACCATCAGCGGTCATTGATGAAGCATCAAGCACGGTAACCGACACGACTTTATGATTAATCGGCTTACCCGTTTCAGGATTAATGATATGAGAATAGCGAATGCCATCCTGTTCGAAGTAATTACGATAATCACCAGATGTTGCTATCGCCAAATCACCAGGTTCAATAATTTCTTGAATCGTACGCTCATCAATAGTGGGTTTTTCAATAGCAATTCGCCAAGGGACACCATCTCGGTTTACCCCCTTCAAGCGCATCTCACCACCGACTTCAACCATATAATTTTCAATACCTTGCGACTGAATGTAGTCAGCAACCACATCAACTCCCCAGCCTTTCGCTATTGTAGATAAATCGACATAAAGATTAGGAAGATCTTTACTCAGTGTAGTACCTGTTGCCGATAAATGTTCAATACCGATGTTTGCCATTCTGTTTGCTAATTCGGCATCAGTAGGCACAACATCAGGTCTGGCTTCTGGGCCGAACCCCCATAGATTAACCAGAGGCCCGACAGTGACATCTAGCGCACCTAAAGTTAGTTGATTCAGTCGGATCGCTTCTTTCACAACAGTAGCCGTTTGGCTCGACACAGTGAAAGGTGTTGTCTCCTGAAACTGGTTAAAGCGGCTTAACTCGGAATCTTTACGATAAGTCGACATTTGATCATTGACTTGTTCCAATAAACGATCGACTTCTTTTTGTACACTTTCAGAGCTCGGAATGCCGTCTGCTTTAATGTATTTAATATTGTATGTGGTACCCATCGTCGGGCCACTAAGATGCACTTGCTCGACTGGTTTTTCACAACCCGCTAACACAAGTAGAGAAGCTAACGCAACAAGCCATTTTTTCACTTGTTTACTCCTATCAATGAAAAGTGGATATAGGAAAGAAGTCGCATTCCTATTTGCTATATCAACTCAATCAACCATTATCGATTGTAGAATTTGAACCTTTTTAAAAAATTATCAAACTTCAATTACAATGAGAATAAAAACAAATGGCTGACCCCTAAGAGCCAGCCATCACTTAACTATCGAGGTAAATTAACCACCGAAGTCATCAAGAAGGATGTTTTCATCTTCTACACCAAGATCTTTCAGCATGCCGATAACCGCAGCGTTCATCATTGGTGGACCACACATGTAGTATTCACAATCTTCAGGAGCTTCATGATCCTTAAGATAGTTTTCGTATAATACATTGTGGATGAAACCTGTGTATCCGTCCCAGTTATCTTCCGGCATTGGGTCTGAAAGCGCACAATGCCATACGAAGTTTGGATTCTCAGCCGCTAAGCCATCGAAATCTTCCACGTAGAACATTTCACGTTTAGAACGAGCACCGTACCAGTAAGACATCTTACGAGTTGACTTCAAACGCTTCAGTTGATCGAAGATATGAGAGCGCATCGGCGCCATACCAGCACCACCACCGACGAAGACCATCTCTGCATCAGTGTCTTTCGCGAAGAACTCACCAAACGGGCCAGAGATCGTACACTTATCACCTTCTTTCAGTGACCAAATAAACGATGACATTTGACCTGGTGGTACGTCTGGATTATTTGGTGGCGGCGTAGCAATACGCACGTTCAACATAATAATACCGAACTCTTCTGGGTAGTTAGCCATTGAGTAAGCACGGATGATATCTTCATCTACCTTAGACTCGTAGCGGAACAAGTTAAACTTATCCCAGTCGCCACGATACTCTTCAGGTACATCAAAGTCTGAGTATTTGATGTGGTGAGCTGGCGCTTCAATCTGAATATAGCCACCCGCACGGAAAGGTACGGATTCGCCATCAGGGATCTGCAGCTTAAGCTCTTTAATGAATGTTGCCTTGTTATCGTTAGAGATAACGGTACATTCCCATTTTTTAACACCAAAGATCTCTTCTGGAAGTTCGATATCCATGTCAGTCTTAACTGCAACCTGACACGCTAAACGCTCACCCTCACGAGCTTCACCTTTAGTAATGTGGTCAAGCTCGGTAGGTAGAATATCACCACCGCCAGATTTCACTTTAACGCGGCACTGACCACAAGAGCCACCACCACCACAAGCAGATGATACGAATACACCAGAACCAGCTAGCGCGCTAAGTAGCTTACCACCTGGCGTGGTTACGATGGCTTTATCAGCATCGCCATTAATTGAGATTGTAATGTCACCTGTTGGTACTAGCTTCGATTTAGCGAATAAAATCACTAATACGAGTGCTAGAACAATCAGAGTAAACATCACTACACCAAGAATAATGTCCATTGACTATTCCTTTATTGTTGCGGTTTACCCGACTTACAGTTGAACACCGGAGAAAGACATAAAGCCTAACGCCATCAAACCTACCGTGATGAAGGTGATACCCAAACCACGTAAACCCGGAGGCACGTCTGAGTACTTCATTTTTTCACGAATGCCGGCAAGAGCGACAATTGCAAGCATCCAACCTACACCCGAACCGAAACCATATACTACTGATTCTGTGAAGTTATAATCACGTTGAACCATAAAGGATACACCACCAAAGATGGCACAGTTTACGGTGATCAACGGTAGGAAAATACCTAATGCGTTGTACAAAGGCGGGAAGAAACGATCCAAGATCATTTCTAGAATCTGTACTAACGCCGCAATAACACCGATAAAGGTAATGAAGTTAAGGAATGTCAGATCGACGCCTTCAACCAAAGCATTTTCTTTCAGTACTAGGTTGTAAACTAAGTTGTTCACTGGTACCGAAATAGTCAGAACCACAACAACCGCTACACCTAAACCAAAAGAGGTCTTTACTTTCTTCGATACTGCAAGGAATGTACACATACCTAAAAAGAAAGAAAGCGCCATGTTTTCGATGAAAATCGATTTCACTAGCAAACTAATATAATGTTCCATGACGTCCTTACTCCTTCGCTTCTACTTGTTCAGGTTTGAACACACGAATTGCCCAAATCATGAAACCAATGAGGAAGAATGCCGAAGGGGCTAGTAGCATCAAACCGTTGGGTTGATACCAACCGCCGTTGCTTACTAGAGGTAGCACTTCCATACCAAATAGCTTGCCTGAACCTAGAAGTTCACGGAAGAAACCAACAGTAATCAATACAAAACCGTAACCAAGACCGTTACCGATACCATCAATAAATGACGGAATTGGCGCAGATTTCATCGCGAAAGCTTCTGCACGACCCATAACAATACAGTTAGTAATGATCAAACCAACGAATACTGAAAGCTGCTTAGATATATCATAAAGATAAGCTTTCAATATTTGGTCTACCACAATAACTAACGAAGCAATGATCGCCATTTGAACGATGATACGCACACTGTTAGGTATGTGGTTACGGATGCTTGAAACGAAGAAATTAGACAATGCGGTTACAAAGGTTACCGCCAGTGTCATTACAAATGCCGTTTCGAGTTTGGTCGTTACCGCAAGAGCAGAACAAACCCCAAGAACTTGTAGCGCGATTGGGTTGTTATCCAATACTGGCGCTAGAATGCTCTTTTTAAGATCTTTTGCGCTAGACATTAGTTCAGACCTCCGTCACGAACTTTTGCTAGGAATGGACCAAAGCCCATATCACCTAACCAGAAGTCAAATGTGTGTTGAACACCGTTGCTGGTTAATGTGGCACCTGATAGGCCATCAACACCATGCTCAGAACCCGCTGGAGCACCACCTTTAACAATTTTAATTGCTGGCTGGTGGTTTTCATCAAACAATTTCTTGCCAATGAATTGAGCACGCCATGATGGGTTTTCAACTTCACCACCCAATCCCGGAGTTTCACCTTGTTCATAGTAAGTAATACCAGACACGGTATTACCATCGGTTTCAACAGCCACAAATGCGTACATCATTGACCACAGACCATTACCATGAATAGGAATAATCACTTTAGAAATCTCATCGCCATTCTTCACTAGGTAAACAACACCCGTGTTAGCACGACGAAGAATTTTCGCTTTATCTTGTTCAGCTGTTAGCTTGATAGACTCTGCTGGTACTTTTGCAGCTTTACGTTGGTCGTAATTAGCTGCATCACCTTCAACAAAATCACCGCTATCAAAGTCAACAAGGCGAGGTTCAATGTACTGAGCAAATAGCTCAGGCACAGTACCTTCGGCTTGAAGACCTGCCATTTCAACAATTTTGCTTTGCTTATCAAGCACTGCGTTTGCTTTTTGCTTATCACGCAGGCCAACCGCCGCTGTCGATACGATGATTGAGCACACTAAGCTCAATGCGATAACAACAAACAGCGTCTTTTTAATGCTATCGTTATTACTTGCCATAGCGCGCTAGTCTCCGCTTGATGTTCTTCTCAATAACCACGTGGTCGAACAGAGGTGCAAATAGGTTCGCAAATAGAATCGCCAGCATCATACCTTCTGGGTATGCTGGGTTAACCACACGAATCATCACACACATTGCACCAATCAGAATGCCGTATGCCCACTTACCTTTATTAGTAAATGAAGCGGATACAGGGTCTGTTGCCATGAAGAACATACCGAACGCAAAACCACCTAATACTAGGTGCCAATGCCATGGCATGTTGAACATTGCATTAGTGTCTGAACCAACTACATTAAACACTGTTGAGATAGCAATCATACCGATCATAACACCAGCGATAATGCGCCATGAAGCAATGCCCATGTACACAATAAACGCCGCACCAATCGCAAGAGCTAGTGTTGAAACTTCACCAATAGAGCCAGGAATGTTACCAACAAAAGCATCCATCCACGTGATCGCTTCACCGGTTACTTTGTTCATCAGTGCGCCATTACCGCCTTGAGCCCATTGGCTAAGAGCAGTTGCACCAGAGAAACCATCAGCAGCAGTCCAAACGACATCTCCTGAGATTTGAGCTGGGTAGGCAAAGAACAAGAACGCACGTCCCGCAAGTGCAGGGTTTAAGAAGTTACGACCTGTACCGCCGAAGATCTCTTTCGCTACAACTACACCAAAGGTAATACCCAAAGCGGCTTGCCATAAAGGCAATGTTGGCGGAACAATCAAGGCGAAAAGGATAGAAGTAACGAAGAAGCCTTCATTTACTTCGTGCTTACGCACCATACAGAACAAGACTTCCCAGAAACCACCAACAATAAATACCGTTGCGTAGATTGGTAAGAAGTACGTTGCCCCAAGTAACATCATACTGCCCCAACCGGCTTCGGCACTTAATGTGCCACCAAGCATTTCGGTTAACCAGTAGTGCCAGTTTCCACTGATAACACCAGCCAGTTCAGCGCCAGCATATAAGTGGTTTAGAGCAGTAATAGCTTGATGACCAACGTTATACATGCCCCAGAACATTGCTGGGAACACCGCTAGCCAAACCATGATCATGATACGTTTTAAGTCAACGCTATCACGAACGTGCGAGCTTCTTTTTGTTACTAAACCAGGCGTGTAGAAAAGCGTTGCCGCTGCTTCATACAAGGCAAACCATTTTTCATGTTTACCACCAGGCTCAAAATGATGCTCGATGTCTTCAAGAAACTTTTTAAGGCCCATGAAAATTACCCTTCCTTCTCAATCTTATCTAGGCACTCACGAAGTAGTTGACCATATTCGTATTTGCCAGGACATACAAAGGTACACAATGCGAGATCTTCTTCGTCTAGTTCCAAAGCACCTAAACGCTGAGCGCTATCGATGTCACCGGCACATAGATCACGAAGTAGCAATGTTGGTTCCATATCTAATGGCAACACTTTTTCATAGTTGCCGATTGGCACCATTGCACGATCACTACCATTGGTAGTCGTTGTCATATTGAACAACTGACCTTTGAATAAGTGACCAAGGAAAGAACGAGTTACAGAGAATTTATTCTTACCAGGCATCGCCCAGCCAAGAAAATCTTTGTCACGGCCTTCACGAAGGACGGAAACCTGAGAATGATAACGACCAAGATAAGCATGTGGACCACTAGCATGAGTACCCGAAAGTACGGAACCAGAAATCACACGAACCTCACCAGGCATCAATTCGTTATCCGTTAGCTCTTCAAGGCTAGCGCCGATCTGAGTACGAATAAGACGAGGGTTATTTACCACAGGACCAGCAAGTGATATTACACGGTCAGTGTATAGCTCACCGGTTAGGAACAATTTACCAACAGCAATGACGTCTTGGTAACCGATGCTCCACGCCACATTTTCAGCACTAACTGGATAGAGGAAATGCATGTGAGTACCAGCAAGACCTGCTGGATGAGGACCATCAAAAACATGTTCTTCAATGTTTGATTGAGAAGATCGCGGCAGACTGGTACCTGATTTACAAACGTAAACCTTACCTTCTGTTAGCGTTGAGAGAATATCAAGCCCAGCAACGAACGATTCAGACTGTTCGTTAATGATCGCTTCAGGTTTTGCCGCTAATGGATTGGTATCCATTGCTGTGACAAAAATAGCCTGAGTTGAAGACTCAATTGCTGGAACCTTGCTGAACGGACGAGTACGCAACGCAGTCCAAAGACCAGACTCAACTAACTGAGTTTTAACCGTTGCACGGTCAAGACTTGCCAATTGGTTGGCTTCGAAGTTATCAAACGTGATTTGCTCATCACCTGCTACTTCAATCACTACAGATTGAAGAACACGCTTAGCACCACGATTCACTTCAATAACTTTACCGCTTGCTGGTGAAGTAAATTTCACACCGGGATTCTTTTTATCTTCGAAAAGAATTTGAGCTTTCTTTACTTCATCGCCTACGCGAACATGCATTGTAGGACGCATGCCGACGTACTCTTCGCCAAGCAAGGCGACTTTAGTGATGGTTTTACCATCATTAATCACCTGGGATGGAGTTCCTGCAATAGGAAGGTCCAAACCCTTTTTTATTGTAATCATACGCACTTGCACTATTTTATCGGGAAAAAGATTCTTTTAATTTGCGTAAATTCAAAGCTTGTTTATCTTTCATGGTCGTTCTTGGAAAGAGGCCAAATGAAAGTTAAACCAGCCTTAGACACGACATTTATTTGTGTCCGCTTTTGGCTTGTTTAAAACGCCAAAATCGCAACATCCTTTTAATAATCTCATCACATACGATGCGACAGATCCATTAGGTGCGGTAGTCTAGCATTTTTTCGGAACTCGATGCCACGACCAATCCCCTGATAACGGGTTTTATTTCGAAAATATTGAATATCAAAGGCTAGCGAATAGTCATAAGTTTGAAGCATCGCACAAATAGTCAATTCCACAATCTGACTAGGTGTTTATTTTTGATCACCAATTGAAACAACCTGTCTTAACCTGCCTAACCTGAAAATTTGTTGTCACACTGTTAATATTCAGCTCAAAAACAAATCAACACTCACCAAACCAATCAAACATCCAATGCTTTTTTATTTACCGCCCCCCATGCACATTGGGCTATCAGGCGCGCCACTTGTCTGTTCTTTCCATTCTTGAGGGGTGTAAGTATGCATTGATAATGCATGGATATGGCTTGCCAATTCTTCCGCGAGTACTTGGTTAACTTGTCGATGTCGAGCAATCAAACGAGCGCCCTCAAAAAGTTCACTCGCAATGATGACTTTAAAATGACTTTCAGAACCAGCCGGAACATTGTGCATGTAACTTTCGTTTTCGACTTTTAAATAGTCAGGGTTAAACGCTTGGTGCAGCTTTTTTTCAATGATGCTTTGAATCATACCTTTTCCTTATCACGTCAAAGGATGGACGAGATACTTAAATACGGAACATAACGTTGATTAGTTTACCTAGACCACTAGGATTGAGAAAGGTTTTGGTTTCTTGTTTCCTTGCCATTTGCGACAATGTGGCAGCAATTCACACAATGACATACACACATGATGAAAACAGAGCTAACGTTGCATGAACGCTCATTGAGCTTACATCGCTTCCCTAAACGTACCAATGAAACATTACAAGCATGGGATGCCGGTGATGAATATGTAATTAATTACGTTGAGGAGCAAGGTTTAGATGCTGGCAAACGGATTCTGATTCTAAACGATAGTTTTGGCGCCTTATCGTGTTGGTTTTCACAAAATCATCACGTCACCATGATGAATGATTCTTTTATATCTCATCGTGGGACATTAAAAAACTTACACAATAATGGTGGCAATGAAATCGAGTTGCTCACTACTATGGATGACATTCCACAGCATATCGATCTCGTTTTATTTCAATTACCTAAAAGTAATCGTCATTTAATATGGCAGCTTGTCCAATTGCGCAATCAGCTCCCCGCAGACTGCCCAGTGATCGCAGTAAATAAAGCGAAAGAGATTCATACATCCACGCTTAAATTATTTGAAAAATATTTAGGTAAAACAACCACATCCCTTGCGTGGAAAAAACATCGTCTCGTATTTTCCGCCCCCAATTGCTCGCCGATTCAAGAGGTCAACTCTTTCGTCGAATGGGATGTTGATGGCGAATCCATTCATCTTAAAAATTTACCGAACGTCTATTCTGGTGAAAGCCTAGATTTAGGTGCACGCTTTTTGCTGCAACACTTGCCTCAGGACCCGAATCTGCGCCATGTTATTGATCTCGGCTGCGGCAATGGCGTCTTATCGGTCAAAATGGGACAACTCAACCCTCAAACCCGAATTACCTGTGTTGACGAAAGCTTCATGGCGGTCGAATCTGCAAGACAAAACTTAGTGGATAATTTGGGAGAAGATCGCAATATTCAATGCATCGCTAACAACTGCTTAGATGGGTTTAAACAAGACAGCACATTTTTGGTATTGTGTAATCCACCGTTTCATCAGCAACAAGCTATTACTGATCACATCGCTTGGCAGATGTTCTGTGATGCAAAGCATGTTCTTAACAAAGGCGGACAATTATTAGTGATCGGTAATCGTCACCTCGGCTACGATGTAAAATTAGCAAGGTTGTTTGGCCAAGATCAGGTGAAAACTGTCGCAACCAACAATAAATTTGTTATCTTACAAGCAACTAAATAGGCAAGGATAGGAAAGGAAATAACCATGAAAAAACTGGTTCTAGCAGCCTCAATCGCATTACTCACCGCTTGTGCTGCCCCTCAACAAGAGCAAATTAACTTTATGCCGACCGCCACAATGAGCAAAAGTGACCTAGTAAAAGACGCTACTTTTACTTTTGTGAGCAAAGACGTCCGTTCAGCGCAGTATGTCGCGCTTGTGGATAATGGTCGCTCAAACATCGAGCCTATTCACTCTAAACAAAACGTGCGTATTGCATTAGAAAACGCATTATCTGAACAATTTGGCTCCCAAGGTTTCCGCTTAACCGTTAATAGTGAAAACAACGTCACTTTAGAGATCCAAGAAGCACTGGTCACGGTAAAGCACAGCGTGATGGCCAATGAGATGGATGGCAACGTGACACTAGAAATAACCGCCGAAACACCTAGGGGGAAATTGGTAAAAACTTTCAATGGCACCGCGAAACGCTCTGGAACACTCAGTGCATCTAACGAAGATATTGAAATGGTGCTCAATGATGTCGTCAACTTAGTACTCAAAGAAATTGCCAATGACAGTGAACTGAAAAGCTACATGCAGGAGCGTTTTTAATGTTACGTTCGCTAATCGCAACCTTAGCACTGGTCAGTTGTTCGGTATTTGCAGCACCAAGCGTGCAGTTTGAAACCAACTTAGGTTCATTTACTGTTGAGCTTAATCAAGAGAAAGCGCCGGTTTCGGTAGCCAACTTCATCAAATATGTTGAAGATGGTAGTTATGTGGGAAGTCAATTTCACCGAATTATCCCTGGCTTTATGGCGCAAGGTGGTGGCTTCGATGCGGATTTAAATCAACTTGAAACCTATGCCCCAATCAAAAATGAGGCAAGTAATGGTTTAAAGAATGACGCAGCTACCATTGCTATGGCTCGTACCAATGATCCAAACTCAGCGACTCGCCAATTTTTCATTAACCTAGTTGATAATGACTTTCTTAACTACGATGCGCGCCCACCAGGCTACGCCGTATTTGGCAAAGTCACACAAGGGTTTGATATTGTAAAAAAAATGGCACAGCAACCCACCAGTTCAAAAGGTAGAATGCAAGACGTTCCCGTTGAGCCTATCGTGATAACTAAAGTGACATTAGAAAAATAGCCACATCAACGCCGATTTCATCGGCGTTTAATTTTCTGGAAATAACCACACTCACGTTACTTTCATCATAAGGATTTGTTTTATGCCTTCAACTGCTCCAGCCTTAACATGGATGGAAACCATTCGTAGCTATCTTGATAAGCGCTTGCTGTGGGTATTTATGATGGGCTGCTCTAGCGGTTTCCCCTGGGTTCTTATCGGCTCCAATATGTCCGGTTGGCTAAAAGATGCCGGTCTAACGCGCGCGGCTATTGGCTATTTTGGCAGTGTGTTTGCGGTCTATGCGATAAACTTTTTATGGGCTCCATTGGTAGACCGCGTAAAATTACCCATTCTTACTCCGCTGCTTGGTCAACGACGTAGTTGGGTCTTTTTTTGTCAATCGATCATTCTTGCCTGCACACTATTTATCGCTGGGGTCAATCCAGCCAATGATTTAATGTTCACGTCAATGCTTGCGTTGGCTATCGCGATCGCTTCAGCAACTCAAGATATTGCCATCGATGCATTTCGAATTGACTCGTTTCCAAAATCGCAAGCCAATAAACTCCCCCAAGCTTCAGCAATGGCCGTGATGGGATGGTGGACCGGTTATTCGCTGCCAGGTTACCTAGCTTTCGTCAATGCTGATGCCATTGGTTGGAATGGCGTGTACTATGGCATGGCCGTTTGCGTAGCTGTGTTAATGCTATTTACCCTACTTGTGGGAGAGCCAAAAACATTACGAGAAACTTTGCAGCGTCAAGCAGAACAAAGGCATAGCCAAGTGGTTGGTTCTAAGATTGCAGCTTGGTTTACCGTGACCGTTGTTGAACCATTTTTAGACTTCTTCAAACGCAACGGCGTCCAAGTCGCACTCACTTTGCTGCTGTTTGTGTTTTTATTTAAGATTGGCGAAGCCTTCTTAGGCCGTATGTCGATTCCTTTCTATAAGGAGATCGGCTTTAGCAATGAGCAAATCGGTCATTACTCGAAACTCATTGGCTGGGGAGCAACATTGTTCTTTACCTTAGTCGGTAGCATGTTCAATGTTAGATTCGGTATTGTACGCGGTTTGATGATCGGCGGTATCGCGATGTCGGCCAGTAACCTGATGTTTTCATGGATAGCGCAAGTTGGGCCAAATGAGCATTTATTTCTTGCCACCATCATTGTTGATAATTTCACCACCGCCTTTTCTACTGTTGCGTTTGTTTCCTTCCTAACAGTGCTCACAGGGCAAGCTTTTTCTGCCACTCAGTATGCACTGCTAGCTTCACTCGGTAATTTAGGTCGAACGACCTTGGCTTCATTCAGTGGTGAATTAGTGGATTACTTAGATAACTGGTCACTTTTCTTCGTAGTGACCGCTTTGATGGTCATTCCAAGCTTGATCATGCTTTATTCACTGCGTCATTACTTTTCCGATTTACTCAATAAAGCTCGACAAAGAGATGCAGACGAAAACAATCTACAGCAAGAGGCTAAACTTTAATTTAAGCCAATTATTCTGAAATCAGAACACTGATATTATACCCAAACAACTTGAAGTTGCAGGTAGGCGGCAAGTAGGAAGGGGATAAGTAAATAAAGAGAGAGGCCACAATAGCGGCCTCTCTCTTTATAAAACAATGGCAATAAATTGTTAGAGTTACGGGTAAAGCCCTTTACCAAATAAGTTAAATACTCTCGCTACGCCTTGTGTGAACAGCATCGGTTCGGTTAGAACCGTCAAACACAAGCAATCTTCACTCGCCTTAGTATAAGGGCTATGTTTGATGCTAGCATCACGTTGGATAAATGCCCCTGCATCATAATGGCCGTCCTCATCACTAAAACCACCATGTAGAACAAGCGTTGACTCAATCCCTTTGTGGGTGTGTTGAGGGATATGTACATCACGGTTAATGTACATAAAATTCATCCTAGCTTCTTCACCAAGATCAAGATGAGCACTGAACACCTTGCCCCCATAGCTTCGCCACTCTCCCATGCGCTCAAGTAAATTACCAAGTGAACTAGGTAACTCAAACCTTTTGCCGTTGACTTCAACATGTTTAGGCGGACGCTTCATCATCGCTGATGGGCTAATTGTCTCTAAGCACACGATATTGTCGAACATTCGATCAAAATCTATCACAGAGATCGGGTTATCAGCGTTTGGTTGTGAGTTCGATTCAAATGCAGCTTGTGCATTGAATGCTTCAAATTGCTCGACCAAGTCGCGACAATGGGCACAATGTTCAATGTGAGCAGATACCATCAGACCATGAGCGGCATCTATTGAACCATTGGCATAACTTTTGAGTAACTCGTTAGATGGATGATGGCTCATAACTGCTCCGCTTGAATCGATTGTCTTAGTTTTTCTACAGCCAACCGCAACCGCGATTTCACTGTACCCAAAGGAATGTTAAACATTTCAGCCACCTGCTGCTGCGGCAATTCTTCTAGATACACCGCTTTCACAATTGCTTGCTGAGCCTCAGGAAGCAGACTCAAGAATTTGAGTACTTGCTCTTTGAGCATTTCATGTTCAGGACTGTAATGCTCCACCAAATCTGGTGGACAGTAGTCTGATGGCCAAATATCATCAGCGTGTACGTGCAACTCTCGGCCTCTTTGCTTGCGTAACAAGTCGAAGCATAAATTTCTGGCGATAGTGTATATCCATGTAGATAGCGCACTTTTTGCACTGTCAAATAGGTGCGATTTTTGCCAAACCGTTGCCATGGTTTCTTGAACCATTTCTAAGGCGACCTGTTCATTACCGACATGTTTATAAGCAAATTGCTGCAAGCGTGGGGAAAAATAGTTAAACACGACAGCAAACGCTTGTTTGTCTCTCTGTTTTACTCGCTCCATACACTCGGCCCAATCTTGCTTGGTATAGCGTTCTGTTGGTTGCACGTTGTGTTGAGAATCACTCATGATGCTACGCTCTTTCCTTAGAAGTCTCATTTTTTAAAAAAATGATTTTGACCGTTTGACTCTATGTACGAACGATAAGACTAAATCGATCACTCTTGTAACTATAGCTTTTCTTTTTCCACTTGGTTAATGCGAGACTTCGATCACTCCCAACAGAAAATCTAATGCATCACTCGCGTCTTGCTGTTGCATTAAATAATCAAATTGTTGGTTAGACAAGGGGAGTAATTCTAACCACCGCTGAGCAACCCAACTTGCATCATCAAAAAAACAGAGGGGATACAGTTCAGCAAGCTTGGGAAATTGTTTATAAACCGTTTGTAATTGTTCACTCAAATAGAGTTCATGCTTTTGTAACTCCCTGACTGGCCAATTGGGCAAGCTTGAAACTTGGGCAACTCTCAATCCATCGAACTCTGTTCTTAGATTAGTTATCTTAAAACGCTTGATACCTAAAACCGTTATTCCTAACAATCCATCATCAAGTGCCTCAAAATCCACAATTTTAACCAACATCCCAAACTCAGATAAGTAACTTGACTTATCTTTCGCTTTATTATCGAACAAACAAATACCAAATGTAGAGTCAGCTTGGCAGCACTTGGTGACCATTCTCTTATACCTTGATTCAAATATCCTTAGCTTCATCTTCCCTTCTGGTAAAACGACTGAGGCTAGAGGGAACAACATTAATTCTTCCATTATTCACCACTCTTCATAATTAACATTTATGGATACGATACAAAGCAAAAAAACGATCACTAACCAAAAATGTTGGTTTATCGATTTGCATAAAACAATGACAGCGCAATCGATTAAGTGACAAAAATCACATTAACAATGCAACAAAATGAAATATAAATTTAGTTCCAAATTAAAGATTAAAATCGAGATCTAAATCACCATTTATATGCAATATTTAGTCAGCAATCACTTTTATTTGAGAATTTTATCGCTATCATTCCGGCCAATTGAAAGCACGGCAGAAATATCTGTTTGCTGAATTTTTAAAATACATAGAGAGTCCCCCTTATGCGTAAATCACTTTTAGCTCTAGGCCTAATGGCTGCAACTACAGCACCAGTTATGGCTGCTGATTACACAGATGGCGACATCCACAAAAACGATTACAAGTGGATGCAATTTAATCTAATGGGTGCGTTCAACGAAAAAGGCGTTGCGGAATCAAGCCATGATTACCTAGAGATGGAATTTGGTGGTCGCTCAGGGATTTTTGACCTATACGGTTACGTTGATGTTTTTAACCTGCTTAGCGATCCAGGCAGCGATAAAGCGAAATCAGAAAAAATCTTTATGAAATTTGCTCCACGTATGTCTCTGGATGGACTAACAGGTAAAGATCTTTCTTTCGGTCCAGTACAGGAGCTGTATGTAGCTACTGTACTGGAATGGGGCGGCGGTGGCGCAACAAACTGTGATTCAACTGGCTGTATTGATGGTAGCCCAGGCGTAAACACTCAAAAAATCGGTCTTGGTTCTGATGTCTTAGTTCCTTGGTTTGGCAAGGTAGGCTTGAACCTTTACGGAACTTATGACTCAAACAAGAAAGACTGGAACGGTTTCCAAATTTCAACTAACTGGTTTAAGCCTTTTTACTTCTTTGAGAATGGCTCATTTATCTCTTATCAAGGTTACATCGACTACCAGTTTGGAATGGATACTGATAAAGATTACGCAACATCTAGCCATGGCGGTGCTATGTTTAACGGTATTTACTGGCACTCAGATCGCTTTGCCGTTGGTTACGGTCTAAAACTTTACCATGATGTATATGGTTTTGCCGACAATGAAGGTCTACCATGGAATCCATCAGCTAAAGCAGAATCTTCAGGTGCAGGTCACTACCTAGCAGTAACGTACAAGTTCTAATCGAACTGAAGTATTTGATAAATGGCGCTCTTGAGCGCCATTTTTATTGCTTTCCATTTCTACCTCATTATCCTTGGCGCAAAGTCAAAAATAGAGAGGTATCATGAATATTGTCGTGCTTGGCCCGGGTGCTATCGGTTTACTGTGGGCAACTCAACTTCATCAAGCGGGGCACTGTGTCTCTTTATGGGGAAGAGCCACCCATCAACACCTCTCTATCACTCAAGATAACAACCCAGCAGTGAGCTTCCCATATTGCGATAGCAATGCCTTGCAACAGGCGGACTTATTGCTGATCACTGTCAAAGCATGGCAAGTGGAGCAAGCGCTCCCCCCTTTGTTAACACAATTAAACCGTGACACTATTTTACTGTTTATGCATAACGGCATGGGGGCGGTGGATAGCATTGCCGATCTGGTGAGTGAATTTCCACTACTATTAGCCACGACGACTCACGGCGCATTAAAAGCATCAGTGAATCAGGTGTTGCATAATGGCAAAGGTGTGACTCAGTTGGGGGCTCATAACGCCAAAGGTGAGCAATGCCAGTTTTTAGTGGATGTGCTTGCGCACGCATTGCCAGAGGTTGTATGGAATAACACTATTGAAGAAGCCTTGTGGCATAAGCTTGCGATTAACTGCGCAATTAACCCGCTTACCGCGTTAGAGCAATGCCGCAATGGTGATTTAGCTAATCAGCGCTTCCAGCAGCAGCTTGAGAATATTGTTACAGAAGTGGCCTCTGTGATGAATGCCGAAGGTTTTTCGGTCACACCATCATCACTCCTAATTAAGGTTAAGCAGGTGATTCAAGCCACGGCCCAAAACCACTCTTCAATGCACCAAGATATTTTCTATCAGCGGAAAAGCGAGATAGACTTTATTACTGGCTATTTATTGAAGAAAGCCGAGAAACACCAACTCGCCACAGCAGAAAATAGTAAGCTATACCACGCCATTAAACAGATAGAACACAGTTGGGAAAGCCAATGAGCAAACGAATTTTAGTCCCGATAGCACCGGGCAGCGAAGAGATGGAAGCAATCACTATTATCGATATGATGGTCAGAGCTGGCTACCAAGTCGTTGTAGCCAGCGCCGCTTTCGACGGACAACTGACAATGAAAGCCTCTCGCGGAGTGACGTTAACCGCAGACTGTAAATTGGTTGACGTGGCCGATGAAGAATTTGACATGATTGCACTGCCCGGCGGCGTCGGTGGCGCAGAAACCTTTCGCGACAGTCCGCTGTTAATCGAAATGATTAAACAACAACACTATGATGGTCGCTGGTTAGCCGCTATCTGCGCTACGCCAGCTTTAGTCTTTCAACATCATCAGCTTTTCCCGCAAGCCATCATGACTGGGCACCCAGCTTTTCGCGATCACATCCCCACTGATTTATGGCGAGATAAACGCGTAACCCTTGATGTAAACCACAAGTTGATCACCAGCCAAGGGCCGGGAACGGCACTTGAGTTCGCTATGGAGATCATCATTTTGCTCTCTGGTAAAGCACATGCGTGGTCAATTGCAGAGCCAATGGTAACTCTGCCAACGCTGCATTATCACGAGCTAGGTGAACGATAATGTTTGACGTACAAGCCATTCGCGAGCAATTCCCAGCATTAAATCAAACGGTGAATAGCGAAACTCTGGTTTATTTAGACAGTGCCGCCACAACGCAAAAGCCACAAATAGTGATTGATACCCTCACCCACTATTACAGTACGCAAAATGCGAACGTGCACCGCGGTAGCCACAGTTTAACCGCTCAGGCCACCAGCCAATTTGAAGCCGCGCGCGATAGCGTGGCGAAATTTATTGGCGCGCAATCAAGCAAAGAAATCATTTGGACTCGTGGTGCTACCGAAGCGTTAAACCTTATCGCGCAAACTTATGCACGTAATACCTTGCAAGTAGGCGATGAGATCTTAGTCAGTGAGATGGAGCATCACGCTAACATTGTCCCTTGGCAAATTGTTGCGCAGCAGACTGGTGCTAAAGTCGTCAAAGTGCCAATGACAGCAGACTGTCAGTTTGATCAACAAGCCTTTACTAAGCTTCTAAGTAGCAAAACAAAGATCGTCGCACTCGCTCAAGTTACCAATGTAACTGGCAGCCGCCAACCGATTGAGGATGTCATTGAGCAAGCGCATCAAGTAGGTGCGATTGTCGTGGTTGATGGCGCGCAAGGTATTGTTCATGAGTCAGTCAATGTGGCGCAATTGCAGGCTGATTTTTACGTATTCTCTGGGCATAAGCTCTATGCACCTGCCGGTATTGGAGTGCTTTACGGCAAATTATCTCTACTTGAAGCCATGCCACCTTGGCATGGTGGTGGCAAGATGGTCGAGAAAGTCTCCTTTGAAGGAACAACCTATTCCGCGCTTCCCGGTAAATTCGAAGCAGGGACACCAAATGTAGCCGGAGCCATTGCACTAGCTAAAGCTATTGAATGGTATCAAGCTTGTGATCGACAAGCGGTTGAAGCGCACTTGCATCACTTGCAAACACTTACTTACCAAGCATTGCAACAGCTCGATGATATTCGTGTGGTTGGTTATCAACCTCACGCCAGTGTGATCAGTTTTGTGATGGAAGGGGTTCACCACCAAGATATTGCCACCTTACTTGATCAACAAGGTATCGCACTTCGAGCTGGACACCATTGCGCTCATCCGCTTATGGATGCACTGGGCTTGGCGGGAACCGTAAGAATTTCGTTCGGTATTTACAACAACGAGCAAGATGTAGAAAAACTGATCACTGCGCTCATCAAAGCGGTCGATATGCTGTAATGCCCTCCCCTTTATTAGGGGAGTATCTTTATATAGGACGTACTTTTAGATAGGGCGTATTTCTAAATATAAAGCACTATGCCCAAACAACTTGAAGTTGCAGGTAAGCGGCGAGTGAGTTCATCCTCATGAGCATAGATAAACGATGTGATTGGGGTGAGCAAATGTAGCCAACACCGCAGCAGCTTCAAGTAGGAAGGGGATAAGCGACGCTTTTTATTTTATCGACGATCGCCTTCAGACCATTGCCACGCGAAGGGCTTAAGTGAGCGATTAAACCAAGTTTTTCGAAATAACCATCAATATCAAACGATTGGATTTGCTCTGAACGTTGGCCATTATAAGCGGCCATTACGAGCGCAATTAAACCTCTTACAATACGAGCATCTGAATCGGCGCAGAAAAACCAAACGCCATCGACTTCTTCACCAACTAACCAAACTTGGCTTTCACAACCGGCAACCGTCACTTGCTGAGCTTTCAACGCTTCAGGCATTTGAGGAAGCAATTTCCCCCATTGGATCACTTGACGATAACGGTCTTCCCAGCCTTTGAAGTTTTGCATGGTTGCGACAATATCATCAGCGGTAATATCACTACCAAAGGGAGATACAGGAAAAGTGCTCATTACCATTACGCCTTATGTTTCTGAATTAGCTTTTCAACAATTCGAGCCACCGCAACAAAGCCAAAAGTCGCAGTCACAACCGTTGCTGCGCCAAAACCACTGGCGCAATCCATTCGTTTTGGCCCTTCCGCGGTTGATTTCACTGCACAAACGCTACCATCTGCTTGCGGGTATTTGAGGTGTTCAGTGGAGAAAACACAATCAATACCAAATTTACGCGCAGGATTAACCGGGAAATTATGCTGGCGACGCAAAGTATCTTTTAATTTTTTGGCTAGAGGATCTTGTATCGTTTTCGTTAAATCCGCCACTTTGATCTGTGTCGGGTCAACCTGACCGCCTGCGCCCCCAACCGTGATCACTTTGATTTTATTACTGCGACAATAAGCAAGCAGTGAAGCTTTCGCCTTCAAGCTATCAATGGCATCAAGCACATAGTCAAACTCTTTACTCAAGTATTGGTGTTGATTATCTGGAGTAATAAAGTCATCGATTAAGTTGACCACGCACTCTGGGTTAATCAGCTTTACTCGCTCAGCCATCACTTCAATTTTACTTTGCCCGACCGTACCGCTCATCGCATGGATCTGACGGTTGATATTAGTCACGCAAACATCGTCCATATCGATCAAGGTTAACTCACCAATACCGGTGCGAGCTAACGCTTCGACAGCCCATGACCCAACCCCACCAATACCAATCACACACACATGAGCGGCGCGCAGAATATCTACCTCGCTATGACCATACAGGCGACGCGTTCCGCCAAAGCGTTGGTTGTAGTTATCAGAGGCTGGGGTATCGAGTTCGCGCATAAATAGAAGTCCGATTAAAGCGATTAAAACACAAAGAGTGCGATTTATACGCACTCTTTATTTAAAAGTCTAGCTTCCCTGTTAGTGACTTGAATCACCGGTTAACAACACTGTCGCTTCAAATCATCATAAGGTCGTCACGCGACTATTGTAGCTTTTCTGGTGGTAATGCCCAAGGGGCTTGTGTCGGTGAATTTTCTAGTCCGAGCTTCCAAACGCGGCCAAAATGCTTATAGTGCCCAGCTTCTGTGCCAGCGCGTTCACCCATACCATGATACAAATCTAGGTGGTTTTGCTTCACCGCACCACCAGTATCTAACACAATAAGAATACGCAATTGATGCGCTCCGCTCCAAGTTCCATCGGCGTTCAATAGTGGCACTTCAGCCAAAATCGGCGTGCCCATTGGGAAAATTGAACGATCCCCTGCCACTGACGCCATCGGTAATAATGGGATACCAGCCGAGCCAGTTACTGGCGCTGCGGCTCGTGGTTCAAAAAAGACAAACGATGGATTTTGCTCAAGCAGCTCTTTCACTGTCGCTTCATCGTTCGCGAGCACCCACTCTTTGATTGCCTTGAGTGACATTTTCTCTCGTGGTACTAAACCACGATCAATCAACACACGGCCGATACTGACGTAAGCTTTATTATTTTTGCCACCATAAGCGAAGTATTCTAAGGTATCGTCATCTTCAAAATGCACAAAACCACTGCCTTGAACTTCCATAATAAATGGATCAATCAAGTTAGCGGCATACCCTAATTCCAGCCCTTTACCAGCCAAAGCACCATCATAGATCTGCGCTCGTGTTGGGCAGTCAACATCACATTGTGGCAAGGAGTAAACTGGATATTTAAAGGTCGCATCAGGATAGTGACGAAGCTCCATCACAGGAGAAAAATAGCCCGTAAAAAGCACATTTCCTTGTTTGTCTCCCCCCCCTAATTGCGCCGCTTGAATACCAAAATTGGCAAGCTCTTTAGGCTCACCACTTTGTAGCGCCCACTCACTGATCTGCTCGTATAAAGGTTGATAAATTGCAGCCATCGACGGTGAGTTGCTAATCACTTGCTCACTTTGCTTAGAAAACTCGGTGAAATCACGAGGCGTATTCGAATCAATAAGCGTCGTCTTATTGAGTATTTGTGGAAATTCACCATCGTTATATTGTTGCGCGCGATCGGTTGGTTGAGCACAACCGGCTAAAAGCGTGATAACGACAAAAGGAAGAATGGGTTTAATCACAGGAGTCATCCATTATTTTTCATTAACTGAAAGCATGACAAACTCCCACCCAAACCGCAATTAGCGAATTGTTAGCGAAGGTTTTTTTTGTGTTTTTCTGACAATTGGAAAGTAGGATTGTAGTGTTCAGACGATATTAGCGTCATTTCAGAGTATCTTTCATTGAGCATTTTGTAGCGATAGTGTTCATCGCCAATTTGATAATCTAGATAGTGACCATCAAAATCAAAAGAGGTGGCTAAGACTCGTCCACCACTCATCACGCCTTGCTTACTCAACTCAATATGGCTGGCGGCATAAGGCGCAACGTTTTGTTCAACCCAAGTACCATATACCTGCTCTTTGGGGGTTAAATAATCAGAGATTCGCGAAAAAACATCACCGTACAAAGAAATCACGGAAAGCGTTCCCACCAATGCTAATACCATTAATACTCGTTCTATAACCTTTCTTTTACGCAAATGAGTTCCCTGCGTGACTAGCTCTATGGTTTGATCTTTTATCATCTTATCTCGGTTCGAAATTTTATTTTGGCCACTATAAGCCTTTGTTCTGTAAGTACTCTAACCCATTCATTATGACAGTAAAAATCAGGTCTCAAATAATTGCAGCAAACTCAAAAAACCACTTGCCGACAAGAGAATAAAAAGTCACTATAAAAGCATAATTAAACAAAAAGAGTGTTTTCATCGTGAAAATTCGTAGTACTGCTCTCGTTAAAGGTTTTAGACAGTCAGCCCCTTATGTTAATGCCCATCGAGGCAAGATAATGGTTGTCATGCTAGGCGGCGAAGCTATTGCAGACAAGAACTTTACTAATATAATCAGCGATCTAGCACTTCTTCATAGCCTAGGAGTAAAAATTGTATTGGTTCATGGCGCTCGCCCACAGATCAATCATATTTTGGCGAAAAACAACTACACCACGCCCTACCATAAAGGCATTCGAGTCACCGATGAAGATGCATTAAGTTTAGTTATGCAGGCGGCTGGCCAATTACAGCATGCCATCACCGCACGTTTATCAATGAGTCTAAACAACACACCAATGGCCGGCACTCAACTTAATGTCGTTAGTGGCAATTTTGTCATCTCTCAGCCTTTAGGTATAGACGATGGTGTTGATTATTGCCACAGTGGCCGTATTCGCCGTATTGATATTGAAGGCATTAATCGTATGCTTGATCAAGGCTCTATTGTGTTACTTGGTCCTATCGCCAGTTCAGTCACTGGGGAGTGTTTTAACTTACTTTCTGAAGAAGTCGCGACTCAAGTTGCCATACGGCTAAAAGCTGAAAAACTGATTGGCTTTTGTTCAGAACAAGGGATCATCGATGAACAAGGTAATGCGATTGCCGAACTCTTTCCCGCAGACGTTGAGCAGTTGCTACAGCGTTTGGAAACCGACATTGACCATTCACGAGACAGCAGCTCTGGCACGCTACGTTTTTTAAGGGCATCGGTCTCTGCATGTCGAGCTGGTGTGCCACGCAGTCACTTAATTAGCTACAAAGAAGATGGAGCTTTGATTCAAGAATTGTTCTCTTTTGATGGTATTGGTACGCAAATTGTCATGGCGAGCGCTGAACAAGTGCGCTTGGCACAAATTGACGATATCGGCGGAATTTTCGATCTCATTCGTCCTCTCGAAGAACAAGGTATCTTAGTGCGTCGTTCTCGTGAACAGCTAGAGCAAGAGATCCATAAATTCACCATTATCGATAAAGATGGCTTGCTGATTGGCTGCGCTGCGCTTTATCCATACCCAGAAGAGGGAATGGCAGAAATGGCTTGTGTGGCAATTCATACGGAATATCGAGATGGCAATCGTGGGCTATTATTGCTTAACCATATGAAGCAACAAGCAAAGAATATGGGGCTAGATAGGCTCTTTGTATTGACAACACACAGTTTACACTGGTTTAGAGAGCAAGGTTTTAATGAGGTCGGTGTGGAATCATTGCCGATTGCTAAGCAAAGTTTATACAACTATCAGCGTCGTTCAAAAATTTTAGTCCTGCACCTTTAATGTCAGCTATAGCCAAACGACTTGGAGTTACAGGTAGGCCTCAAGTGAGTGAATCCCTATGAGCACAGATAAACTAGGTAATTGGGGCGAGCAAACGTAGCCAACAGCGCTGCAACTTCAAGTAAGAAGCGGATAGTCGGTCAGTATACTGTTAAACAAATCCTCTATAATTTAATGCAAACGATTTCATTGTTTTGTTCATAAAATAATCGCTTTATTTGCCTGATTATTATGTGTAGAATCCGCCGACATCATTAGATGTGTATATTTATTGAACAGCTCAGGAACTTAGCTTCATATGTAGATCTCAATAAGTTATAACCGCAGTTGGCCCGCACGATCATGCGCTGACTTATATATACCCAAACAACTTAAAGTTGCAGGTAGGCGGCAAGTGAGTTCATCCCCATAAGCATAGAGAAAGTATGTGATTGGGGTGAAATAACGTAGCCAACACCGCTGCAAATTCAAGTAGGAAGGGGATAGAGGTTGTAATGAACAAGAGACTAAATGGCTTGCACGGATTGCTTTTACTACTCACGTACTTAAGAGCAAAACTCTATGAAAACGATCATTTGTAACTCACTACAAAGCTTTTGGGATATGGGAGACCACCAGTTTCTCGAAGGACACAATGTCCACTGTGTGTTCCCAGCAAACAACAAACTACGAGGCTTTATTCTCAGCTCTCAAGACCGCTACAAGATAAAGAGTATCTCATTCACTCATGCCTTTGCGTAAATTAGCGCTCGGAAAATAGCAAATTCACGCACCAGAAAATGCAGTAAGCATTGTCTGGTGCTATAGCCAAACCACTTGAAGTTGCAGGTAGGCGGCAAATGAGTGCATCCCCATGAGCATAGATAAACTATGTAATTGGGATGAACGAATGTAGCCAACACCGCTGTAGCTTCATGTGGGAAGGGTATATTAACTTCTATTAATTTTTTAGCCTTGCCACTAAGCCACTCGCGCGCTCAGTTTTGACTTTGATCCCTCGCTTCATGGTTGTCATATCAGCAAATAACATCAATTGTTTCTTAGCCCGAGTTATCCCTGTATAAATAAGCTCTCTGGTTAGGATCGGACTAAAGTCAGGCGGTAAGATCATCAAGGTTAAATCAAATTCACTGCCCTGTGATTTATGAATAGTCATTGCATAAGCCGTTTCATGTTCAGGCACTCGGCTCGGTAAAATCGCTTTTACGCTGCCGTCAGGTAATTCAAAATAAACTTTTAGACGCTGCTGCTCATCGCTACTATCGCGCATGCAAATCCCAATGTCACCGTTATACAAACCCAAACCATGATCATTGCGCGTTACCATCACTGGGCGACCGTGATACCACAATTCATCCTGAGTTTTGATCAGCTTACGCGCAGCTAATGCACGTTCAATGCGTTGGTTTAGCCCTGTAACCCCAAAATCTCCTTCCCGAATTGCGCACAGCAATCGACATTGATTAAAACCATCAAGCACAGCTTTGGCTTTTTGTGCTTGAGTTTCAGGTACAGTGGTGCTGCTATCAATCACCACCTCATCAATACGAGTTAAATAACGACCGTATTGTTTAACTAAGGTTTGCAGCATGAGGTTGTAGCTTTCGCTACTGAGCGAATGGTGTGTAATGTCGGCATAATCACGTTTGAAAACGTCATCGACCAGGGCCAGTTGCCCAGCATTGATCGCTTTAGCAAGTCGACCAATACCGGAACGTGCATCAAAGCGGTAGCTTTTTTGCAGCATGCACAAACTATCTGAAACATGGCTTTCTTGGGTATGAGCATTCAAGGTTAAACTTTGATATCCCGTTAGCTGTGATAATTGCTGACTATGTGCGCGGCTGTAGCCGTAGTCTAAAAATGAGCAAATATCACCCAGTACGGCTCCGGCTTCAACGGAAGCAAGCTGATCTTTATCCCCGAGTAGAATCAAACGCGCGTGTTTGGGCAGAGCATCGATCAATTTGACCATCATAGATAAATCGACCATGGAAGCTTCATCAACCACCAGAATATCAAGGTGTAACGGGTTACGTTGATCATGACGAAATTCAACGCTGTTTGGAATCGCTCCCAGTAAACGGTGAATGGTACTCGACTCGGTCGGGATCGCAGCTTTGAGATCAGGGTCGACCGCAAGTTCTGCCACTGCTTTACCAATCGATTCTGTTAAGCGCGCAGCAGCTTTGCCAGTAGGGGCCACTAATTTAATGGTTGGCGTTTCACCTTGCTGCTGAGCTTGGGTAATTAAGGCGGCCAGTAGTTTGGTGACCGTGGTGGTTTTGCCGGTTCCCGGTCCGCCAGAAATGACCGCAAAGCGACGAGTTAATGCCACAGCAGCAGCCACTTTTTGCCAGTTAACACACGCCGCCTGCGGAATTAATTCCTCTAGTGGATGCAAATCGCTAACACTGCGAGCTGAACTAACAACGCGATCGATAGTACTCCAATCGAGTTCATCAGCCGCGATCACATCGAGAAAATCACACACCAATTGCTGACGCACTACCGCATTACTGGTATCGGATACTTTCGCGAGTGCGTTAAACAAGAAATGATAATGGCGAGCAAACAATATATCGAGCAACGATTTGAGCTTTTGTACATCAGTAGGCTTTAAGGTCATTGGTGTCCCAAAGCTTGTTAAACGTTGTGCTAATGTCACTTCATAATGCCAATAACGGTGCAGATAAAGTCGCTGACCATCAAACATTAATGGCACTGCCTCCCCACGCTCACCAACCAGTGAAGAAGCGTTAAGTAACTCAAACCAGTCAATAGCCAGCAGTTGTTGATTGAGCAACATTGCCGCTTCACCAAACAGACCCAACTTAGCAGCAAGGTCGATGCCTTGTGTAGAGGAAGCTTGCGCTAGAGGTAAACAGATATGGCCTTTCGCTAATTCAGCACTTACTACCGCCGCTATAAATCCTAATGAGTCACTTTGTTCAGCCGTTAATTGCTGAGCACTTTTTTGTTCAATAAAGCGCGCAAATTGGTAGTCCAACTGACGAAGTGAGCCTTTTTCTGCCAACTGCTTGATTGTCATCATCAAAGTGCGACTCATAGATCTAACTCCATTTGCCCTGCGTTGGTCGCGCGTGCATCAATCGCTTCCCCATTAATCAACCTATCCATCTCATCAAGCAGTTCAAAACTGGGCTTGGTTGAGAAAATCCCATGTTCAGACTCACCATCCATGCCGCGTAAAAAGAGGTAATAGACTCCACCAAAATGGCTGTGATAGTCATAGTTCGCCAAACGACTGCGTAAGAAGCGATGCAGTGCTAGTGCATAAATTTGGTATTGCAGATCATAGCGATGATCCGCCATGGCCGCTTTAAGACACTCGCCATGATAAGCCGCTACTTCATCACCCAAATGGTTCGATTTCCAGTCCAATAGGTAATACTTACCTTGATGTTCAAACAGCAAATCAATGAAGCCTTTCAGCATACCTTGGACGCTATAAAAACCGAGATCTCCCGCTTTTGCTGATAAAGGATCATGACGCTGAATGACACGGTTCAACGCCGGAGCGGTGAGTACTTCAATCGGCAACAGGAATTCCATTTCAACCAAACGCTGCTCGGCACTCTTCTGGTTCAAGCGAAGTGTTTTGCCATCTAAGGGCGTAGCTAACACCGTGTCGACCAGCGTTTGCAATACGGGTAACCACTCCAGATCTATTTGCTCTCGTTCCATCAATTCCACCATCACTTTTTGATTGGTGTCGCTGCTGGCAGGTTCAGTAAATTCGACCTCTTCAAATAATGAGTGTAAGAAAGTACCGGGTGTTGCGCCGCGTGGGAAGGTAAAAATGGAACGTTCAGGCTCAACTAATAAGGCTGCATCTTGCTCGTCGGCAGAATCGATATCAAAACCTGAAATTTCAAGTGTCGCGTCATGGCTAGCATGTTTCGAGCCTTGTTTGACTAGTCCTGAATAGCTGGTGATGCGCCATAAGCGATCGATCTGCGTTTGCAAGGTTTTGGCGGTTAACGTCGCTATCTCTGTATCTAATGCTTTAAATAGCTGATCTTGCGGAGCGGGCGGTTGTTCAATCACAACTTGTTCATTAGCCTGCGCATTTAGTGCTGCGCTCAATTGAGCCATTCCCGCCTCTTGCCCATTTTGTAGCAAATAGCCTATTGCACTTAAATGGACGCCGGTCGGCTCTTTGGTTGAGCGGCCATTTCGCAGCGGCGCAATGCCAATAAAACAGCCGTAAACGGCGCGAGTTAATGCCACATAAATTAAACGCAGATCTTCAGCTAAACGTTCTTTATCAGCTTGCTTAATCGAGGCATCATTAGCCGTAATATCAAGTACGGTTTCATCGTTAGCGGCATCATAATATTTACCCTCACTGGCTTCACGGTAACTGACCACAAATGGTAAAAAGACCAAGTCATATTCCAAACCTTTAGATTTATGGATGGTGACAATCTGCACCAAATTACGTTCAGATTCCAAACGCTGAATTTGCTCATCGCTGACACCTAAGCCACTTTCCGCATCACTGATCGCTTGTGCGAGCCAACGCAGTAAACCATGGTCACTATCGATTTCTTGGCTCGCTTGTTGTAACAATTCGCCAAGGTGCATGAAGTCAGTCAGTGTACGCTCACCGGCCTCTTCCTCAAGCCAACGCTCGGCAATATGGCGCTTACTCATCACACTGCGCAGCATTGGCAGCACACCGCGTTCGACCCACAATTTACGATATTCTTTAAATTCGTTAACCGCGTTTTCCCACACCATTTCATCGTTGTTTAAATCATCAAGGCTGGCGGCATCTAAAGCAAAAAGTTGCGAAGCCAGACTGGCACGAAGCGCGCGGTCGTTTTCTGGTGTCAAGAATGCTTGCAGCACGCGTTGTAAATCTTGCGCCACGGCACTGCTAAACACACTGTCTCGGTTCGACAAATACACACTCGCAATACCTTGTTTTGCCAATGCTTCTTTGACCATTCGTCCTTCATTACCGGTTCGCACTAATACCGCAATATCCCCAGCCTGCACGATTTTGTGCGTTTTACCATTGGCAAAATACGCTTGATCTTGTTGTGCAGCCGTCAAAATGGTTTGAATTTGACTGGCGCACGCTTGCGCCATGCATTTGAGATATTCACCTTTGGCTAGCGGTTTATCCTCTGCAGCTTGCAACCAATAGGTTAACGCCGGCTGGATTTGTCCATTTAGCCACCAGTGACGTTTTTCTGCATTCGGGCTTGCATTGACCGCCAAGAAGGGAATGTCTTGGTCGTAAATAAATGGGCTATCAGCTGTGGTGAAAATTTGATTCACCGCCTTGACCATATCAGCGCTTGAGCGCCAGTTGGTGCCTAAGGTGTAGTGCGCGCTCACTTGGTTACGCGCTTTAATATAAGTAAAAATGTCCGCACCACGAAACGCATAAATAGCCTGTTTAGGGTCACCAATCATAAACAAACCACATTCGGTTTTAGGCAGATAAATACGACTAAAAATACTGTATTGCAGCGGATCGGTATCTTGGAATTCATCGATCATCGCAACCGGGTAAAGGCTACGAATACGCTCGGCCAGCAGGCCTAGTTCATCGTTATCCATTGCGGCTGAAAGCTGAGTCAACAGATCATCAAACGATAACCACTGTTTTTGCGCTTTCGCTTTAGCAAGCATCGTGCGGCAATGAGTAATCGCGTGCGCCAGCAGTGGCGCTTCTATACTGATCGGTTTTGCAAGAAAGTCATCAATCGCGGTAAACATCGCATGTTGTGGCGGGTTGCCCTTCTTGGATTTAGCATCCAAGGCGCTTTGAGCAAACTCTTGCAGTTCTGTCGGTACGCTCAATTCATGGTTAGGGTTATTCGCCCACTGCGCCAATAAATCAAGTCGTTTGTGGAGCGCTTTTTTCGTCGCTGCGTGTAAACCTGACTCGTTGATACACGCTTCAAAATCATCACACACAGCCAACCATTGCTGCTTTAGTGCTTCAACGCGAGAAAGAGACGACTGGTAGAGCGCCACCAAATCCCCTTGCATGGCATCAACGGACAACTTAAGCGGTGAACCCGTTAAGTAGCCGCCAACTTTTTCAAGCAAGGCCGCAGGCGATGACCACAAACGGCGAACTTCCGCAGCCAAGGTGAGCGGTAACGGATAAAATTGACGACGCCAATAATCGGCAACCACTTGCGCCTTAAGATGGCTTTCATCGGTAACGAATTCATTATTAAAACGACTGCCCGATTCAAAAGCATTTTGGGTCAGCATCCGTTGGCAAAAGCCATGAATGGTATAGACAGCGGCTTCATCCATCTGTCTTTCAGCTTGCAGTAAAATTTGTGCCGCTTGCTTGTGATCGCCAATTTGCTCAAGCAACGGTTGAATCACAGGGTCATCACTACACCCACGAGAAAAGGCAATTCGCGCATCATGAATGCGTGCGCGAATACGGTCGCGCAATTCAGCGGTGGCCGCTTCAGTGAAAGTCACCACTAGGATTTGATCCACTGTCAGTGGTACTTGGTGACGTGATTCATCACTCCCATGTCCAAGCAGCAAGCGTAAATACAAACCTGCAATAGTGAAGGTTTTTCCGGTACCTGCCGAGGCTTCAATTAACCTTGCCCCATGCAGTGGGAAAGTCATGGTTTCCAGTGGTGTTGCGACCGTTGCCGAGGTCATACTCATAAACTGTTAGCCTTTGAATGCGCAAGCGAGTGTGATCACGCTTGAATAATTGTATGAATAATCAAATATTTTTTGTTAATTAAGACGTTGTGAGATCTTTCTCACGGTTCGCCTTGCTAGCAGCCTTTACTATCCGCGCCACGAGTTGTGCGAACCTAAGAGTTGCGCTAACCCACCGAATAATGGTCCCTCTGACCTGTGGCCGTACAGCGAACGCCCTACACAATAATGATTTACTGGCGGCCACCTTGCTTCTCATTTCACAACTCAGCATCAAAGCGATAATCATATCGGCTAATCGCGCTCAGCATCAGCGGCATCTTTAATCCATAGTCTTGGACCTTGCATCACTAAACTTGCTAATAAATGCACTTGTTGGGCGAGTTCATCACTCCATTGCGGCCAAATTCGCGCAATATAGACATTACCTCCTTCACCCGTTGTCATATAACCATCGTTAAAACATTCCGCCATTTTCTTGAACGATTTTTCTTGATCCTCGACCCACTTACCACGGCTAAAGCCCGCTTCGACACTGGCTAATGCAGTTTTAGGGAAATAGGCAAGCGGCTGCGTCATGCCTTGGTAAAACAACCGAACCAGTTCTGCAAGCAAGGTTTTCGCTTGCTCGGCATCCGGCATGGGTGGGTAAACTAAATGTTGCGCCCCCTCTTTACGATCATAACCGATCACATGCGTTGACTGATGCTTGCCCATTGCAGCTAAGGCAAGGTGATCAATCCACGCTGCGAGGTAATCTTGCGAGCGAATGGTACCGCTGCGATAGCGCACAAGACCGGCTTGATAATTCTTGGTTAACCACCCCGTCAAATGGACATTTTTTCCTTCACCAAGCACATCAAAATATAAGTCTATTTCTTGATCATCTATAGGCGCATGACATAAGAAGGCGATCTTTTCAGCTAAGTCCTGCGCTTGCACGCGGTTGGTTTCAAACTCCAACTCGCCAAAAGATCCAATCGGTAATTTGCCTTGTGCGCGCTGCTGTTTAATAAAGTCGTGCAACGCTTGTGGTGAATCTGGATGTTCAAGTAATACCTCTAACAAGGCATCACGCAATTGATAACTTTCAAGACCGTTTAAAGCAAAAGGCTCATCATCTTCCATCACCGGTAATGGCGGTTCAAAGGTCACTTTTAAGCGACGATTAAAGAAATACTGTACGGGCAAGCGCCAAAAACGTTGTAGCTCAACCAGATCCAATGCCAGAGGATAAGTAGCGTCTAACAGGTAATCACCGAGCGATCGATTAAATTGACCACTGGCTTGCCCTTGACGGTTGGCCGCAGGTAACCACTCTTTGGCATAGCTGCCCGTTTCACTCAAAAAAGCGTTAGGGCTAAACGGCACCATGGCATGGGTAGTCATTAACGCATCGACTAACCTTTGACCAGATTGATCACTGCCGAGTTCTTGATCCCCTTCAAGACAATAGTTTTGTTGGCAATACTCTAAAAGCTCCGATACCAACACCGAGGGGACACGCTCGCTGTTATCTTGAATTGAGCGACCCACATAGCTGATGTATAACGTCTGCTGCGCCGAGAGCATCGCTTCCAAAAACAGATAACGGTCATCATCACGTCGCGAGCGGTCGCCTGCTCGTGTACGGCCATTCATTAAATCAAATCCTTCCGCTGGCATGGTGCGCGGATAAACACCATCATTCATCCCTAGCAAACAAACTGTTTTAAAAGGGATAGAGCGCATTGGCATTAATGTACAGAAATTGACTTGCCCAGCTAAAAAGCGCTGGCTGACTCGTGTACCTGACAGCTTGTTTTGCAGGTATTGGGTAATAATACTGGGTGCAAGAGCTTGTTCATAACCTGCATCAGTCAGTTGCTCTTTTAGTTGCGACAAGGTATCGCGGATGGACTTTAGCGCCATTTCACCTTCTAACTCAACGCTAAAGAAGCCTTCAAGCACCTCACCAAGTAAAGCTCGCCACTCGTCCACTGCTTGGGTTTGAGCCAGTCGTTCGCGATAATGGCTCACTTGCTCAATAAAGTACGCGAGTTTGCCAGCAAGTTCCGCGCCCATCCCTTGTACTTCATTGTAAGGCGCCAGTGCACACTCACCTTGCTCAAAAAGCCCTACAGATTCTGGCATCGCGTAGCCAAGCAACATACGTTCAATGCCAAACTGCCATGTATTTTGCTCTGTGTGTGGCAATTCAAATTGTTGCGCCGTGGCTGCGTTAAGCCCCCAACGAATACCCGACTCTTCCACCCACAGTTTAGCTTGAGCAAATTCATGTTCATCCAACGCAAATTTTGCCATCATGGCTGGCGTTTCTAATAGCTCAAGCAGCTCTGACGCTAGGCAGCGTGAGTGCGGCAAATTAACTAACTGCATGAATGCGGCCAAGATCGGGCTTTCTTGATCGGCACTGCGATCCGAAATGGAATAAGGAATAAAGCGCTCGCCCGGTGCGTTACCAAATACCGCAGCAATGGCTGGGCTGTAGGCGTTGATATCCGCCACCATCACAATAATATCGCGTGGTTTCAGTTCAGGATCGCTATCAAACATCGCCAGCAGTTGGTCATGCAACACTTCTACTTCACGCATTGGGCTATGGCAAGCATGAAGGGTTAAGGAAGGATCACCTAGGGCAATCACTTGCTTATGGGTGCTACTTTCAAGCCTGTCATCGTCTTGATGTTCTTCTAAATGTAAAATATCGGCGTGCAATTGATGCAATAAACTGTCACGTGGCACATCGATAAAAAATTCATGCTCTTCGTTTTCAGTTTGAGACAGTAAATAAAGGTTATCACGTCCCAATTTGCCCATCGACGCTAATAAGCCATTGCCCACCGCCGCTTCAGTATGCAGTTCGTCCACAATGTTAGCTTCAATATCACCTTTGAGTGGCGAACGCTCACCTTCAAATCGAACATCACTGCCTTGTAAGGCAAACTGTTTACGCTGCTGACTTTGCAGTTTGGCGAGGGTTTTTCGGTCGCGAATTTCCCCCCAGTAGTGTTGGCAGGGGTTGGTAAACATGAGATGTACATCGATATGTTCACCTAAAGCTTTAAGCGCATCCATATAGCGCGGCGGCAGGGAAGAAATGCCAAAGATGAACAAGCGTTTAGGCAGTGTGGAGATATCCAAAGCACCACTTGCTAATTGCTCAATAAAACTTTTATATAAATTGGCGCGGTGATAATGCGACTGACCTTGTTCTAATGTGTATTGGTATAAGGCTTGCCACAGCATAGGTTGCCATGGGTGTTCATCACCTAACTCGCTGACCGTTTCCCCGGCTTCCCACTTGGCAATCCAGTCGGGGCGATACACTAAATAACCATCAAAAATATCGGCTATTTTTTCTGCCAGTTGATACAACTTCGATTGGTCTTCATCATCGTCAAGATAACGTTGTAAAGGAGCAAATTCGGCGTAAGTGAGCTGCGTTGGCAGCAAGTGCATCAACTTCCACGTCATGGCTTCTTTGTTGAATGCACTGCGCTTTGGCACATCAGGCAGTACTTTAGTAAACATATCCCAAATAAAGGTCGCTGGTAGTGGAAACTCAAGATTAGCTGCAACACCTAAATCTTTAGCCAGTGCCATTTTGAGCCACTGCGACATCCCAGGGCTTTGTACCAAAATCTGCTCTTTTTCAAATGGATTAACCAGCGGCGCATTTTTAATTAAATGCACTAACAAAATTTTTAAAGTATCGACTTTATTGGAATGGTAAACAGTAAACAAAATGCACTCACGCTTTTCTCGCCGTAATTAGGACTGAGATTAGCATAAGTGCATTCTATACTTGAGATTTTTATCTTTTGGATTACTTAAATTGCTGGCTATTTCATCTGGCAATCGAGTTGGTGTTTATCCAACCTATCTAACTCATCAGTGCTGTTCAGCAATACGCGATGAGGTTGATAGAAATGCAGATAACGAATCGCCACATAACCCACCACCAATGTTGCTACTATCAGTTCTATGTTAGCTAAACCATGCACTTGTTGAACATATTCAGCATTCATACCGATGCTTTCCATCCAATGAGCCATTTTAAACAACGCAGTTGCACCAATCACCATTGGGAAGGTAAACGCGGCATAACCTGGGCTGAAAGGTAAACGTAGTAATTTAAAAAAGGCTAAGTAAATGGTCGCTGTCATCAATACCGCAATGCCAAATAACAAAGCAATGATCACTGGTGATGGATTTGCTGTGACCGTTAAATAACCAGCTAAAGATAAACTTGCCGGTGCGGCCAATATCGCCATGGTTGGTTTTGCGGCATCAGGAATTTCATGACGAAACATAAAACGATAAATCATGACCGGTAACATCACCGCATAAGCGGCTAAACCAAATACCAACGTGCCGTGGGCAATGGGAGCAAGCGCAGGGTTGCCAGAGAAAGCAACGTCAGCCACCACCATACCAACTGGTGGCACAAACCAGCTTGGCACCATGTGGTGAAGCTCAAAAACTTTGGCACGATGGTACAAAAAACTCACCAAGAAGATAATGTGCAAAGCCACCGCAAGTAGCCATAATGCGTCCCCCGCCATTGGGTAAAAGTGGCCAAGTGAATTAGAGATAATCATCATCCCCATCGCGAAAGTAGGAACCACGCTGCCGACGACCGGATGTGCGAGATCTTGACGTAATAAATGGCGATGAAATAGAAACTTGATCGCTAGAATTACGATCAAAACACTCGCAACACCGGCGCCCAACCATTGGCCGTAACCGTTCAATGTAGTGAAGTTTTCCCAGCACCATCCTAAGCTCGCAATCCCCAGCGCTAAACCCGCCATTGGTGTTGGGGCTCCCATCACTTTTGCTTTAGCTGCTTGAATCATATTGACCTCTTATTAACACTGACGAACTTACTACTTAATGTCGCCATCATACGCTTGCACTTTGTTCTAATATATCTAAATATATGGAACACACGTTCAGATAAACTAAACAATAATTATGGCTGCTAATATCTCGTTAAAACAACTCAAAGTCTTTACCGCTATCACTCAGCATAAAACGTTAACGGAGGCTGCCAATGCACTTTTTTTATCGAAAGCTGCGGTCAGCATGGCGCTATCTGAATTGGAAAAGCAGCTCGGTCATGCGCTGTTCGACCGGGTCAATAACCGCCTAATCCTTAATCAAGAGGGGCAAAAATTACTACCGCTAGCGGATGAGTTGCTCAACAGAGCCAATAACATCCAACAATTATTTGATGGTGAGCAAGCCCTGTCAGGCAAACTTCGTATTGGCGCAAGTGATACGATTGGCAACCATGTTGCGCCTTATTTGCTCAGTGCTTTTCGAGCAGAAACGAAGCATTTATCACAAAGTTTGTTTATCTCTAATTCGGCTTTGATTTGCCAAAAGTTAGTTGACTATGAACTGGACATTGCATTGATCGAAGGAAAAACCTTGCATCCTGAATTAATGTCAACTCAGTTTAGCCAAGACAAAATGTGCATCATCTGCGCCACTGATCATCCACTGGTGCAAAAAACTAAAATAACGTTAAGTGATTTTGAACATAGCGAATGGGTTCTGCGTGAAGCTGGTTCTGGTTCCAGAGAATTTTTCTTACGTACCGTCGCGCCCCGACTGGAACAGTGGCATGAAGCATTTGAACTCAATACAACAGAAGCCTTGATCAACAGTGTATCTGCAGGCCTTGGCTTAGGGTGTTTATCGACACTAGCAGCCCATTCAGCAGTGCAACATGGGCGAGTAAAAATGCTCAAGGTACCACTGGATATGAAGCGCCGTTTCTGGCTTTTAGTGCATAAAGAAAAATACCAAAGTCCGCTGTTAAAACGCTTCATCGAATTTTGCCATACTCAAAACTTCCACCATTAGTTAAGGCGGAGTAGATAGTGACCATCCATCTCTCACTTTTCTCTCATCGTCTAGACTTCAGTGATTAAAAGCTGTATAAACAGCCAGTAGAATTTACGACTAAGTTAGAGGATTAACCATGGCTGTAATCGTCAAGTACGTGGTGGAACGCAACGGAGAAGAAAAGATGACTTTTACCTCTAAAGCAGACGCTGACGCTTATGACAAAATGCTCGATATGGCAGATGAGCTTTTCGAACTGCTGGGTAAAAGTGAACTGCTAGAAGATGAAGCGAAGCAAGAAGAACTTGCCATGTTCCTAGCACACAACAAAGAAGAAGTGCTTTATGCATTGGGTGCAAAACGTAAACCTGCACCAGCAAAACCAAAAGCGGTGAAGGCAGCGAAAAACGAAACGCCTGAAGAAGACGCAGCTTAACTCTCTTTATCTTTGCTCAAACCGCTGGACGACCAGCGGTTTTTTATTTCCATCTAAAGAAATATATCGGTAAAAAGACAAAACGTATCGTTTTACGGACTTTCTCCCCTTTTGCCCTTTCCACCCTCTTCCCCACTCTTTATGATGTTTGACAAGTGAATTGACAGCGTAGTGATGATGCTCAACTCATCAACATACTGCGCTCCTATAATTGCAACATGGAGATACAAGATGGCTTACTTTGCACTTGCCTTTGGTACAGCAACGAAAAACCGTGATGGAAAAATCATTGAAGCATTTTTCCCAGCCCCAGTTCTAAACCCAAGTGATGAGTTCGTTAGCGCACTTGCGCAAATCGCTGGTTACAGCGAAGGCAACCAAGCCATTGAAATTTCAGCGACACAAAGCGCACAACTCGCAACTGCTTTTGCCGACAACGGCGATAGCCAAAATGCGGCGTTTGCCGATAAAGCAGCAAACTCAGAACAACCATTGGTACTTGTGATTTTAGCCGCTGATGCTCAACCTCAATCGGTTGCTGAAGGCTTCTTGAAACTGCAACTTATCTCTCACCGTTTAGTTCAGCCACACGGCACAGTACTGGACGGCATCTTCGGTCTACTGCACAACATCGCATGGACTAATGAAGGCCCTATCGACCTACCAGAGCTAGCAGATCGTCAAATCGAAGCTCGCCTTGCAGGTCGTGCATTAACCGTAGATTGCGTAGACAAGTTCCCTAAAATGGTGGACTACGTGGTTCCAACTGGCATTCGTATTGCTGATACATCACGCGTTCGCCTTGGCGCACACGTGGGTGAAGGCACGACCGTGATGCACGAAGGTTTCATTAACTTCAACGCAGGTACCACTGGAGTGAGCATGGTTGAAGGTCGTATCTCTGCTGGCGTAGTAGTTGGTAACGGCTCTGACATCGGCGGCGGCGCATCGATTATGGGAACGCTTTCTGGTGGCGGTAAAGTAGTGGTCTCTATCGGTGAAAACTCTCTGCTTGGCGCAAATGCAGGTTTGGGCTTCCCGCTAGGTGATCGTTGTACTGTTGAATCAGGCCTATACGTGACGGCAGGAACGAAAGTACGCATGCTCGATAACCAAGGGAACGAAGTAGAAATCATTAAAGCACGTGACCTTGCTGGTGTGTCTGATTTGCTGTTCCGCCGTAACTCGATTACGGGTCAAATTGAGTGTCTTGCGAATAAATCTGCCGTTGAACTCAACAGCATGCTACACAGCAATAACTGATCAATTCCCCATAACAAATAATGAAAAAGGCTTGGCACATCACCAAGCCTTTTTTCTGCGCGCTTTATTTGCACTGCCTCTAAAAATGCCTAACCAGGGTGCCCGTCTACTCTTGGGGTAATTAACATCGAGCCGAATTTCCAAACAAACAGGCTGAAAGCCAATACCCATAATGCGCCGCTAATGTTAACCATCATAAACAGTTGAGCTGGAAAAAATGCCACACCAAAACTGCGAATAAAAGCAGCAATGACTAAAGCAAAAAATGCCACACTCATATTTGGTCCTTGATATATAGCGCGTCCAGTATGGCCCATAGTAACGCGCGTGATCATCGCTAAAATAACCCCCGCCAAAGCACCAATCGCAAATAGATGAATTAAGTTGTGTGCGACATAAGTATTATCCATCAAACCACGAAGTAACAAGCTCAACGGCAAACAAACATAAGCGGCATGCAAAGACCAAACTAACGGTTCACTTAATGTTAACCACGGTTTCCAACGAATAAAGCGAGCTAATTGAGCGACACCAGCCACAATCATTAAAGGTTGACCCAGTTGCTCCATCGTCATTGGGAAAAAGCTCAAAATGAATAGTGCTGCTATGGGTGCATTCGCTAACCAATCAAGCCACTGCAAAGGCTGTGCTTTTTCAAAATTAAAACGTCTAGCGGTGAAAAAAGGAATCACGCGCGCGCCCATTACTGACAATAACAACGTGAACCACCACAGCATGGCTTGCCAGACCGCTGCGGAGCTAAACGGTGGCATGCCTTTAATGGTAGCGTAACTGGCAAAATTCGCGGCAATGGCTAGCACAAATAGCGGAACAAAAAAGAGATTCTTCCACCCTTTTTCTTTGACGACTCGGCTCCCAATTTCATACGCGGCCAACGCTAAAAATAACGCTTCGATAGATGAAGTTAACCACAATGGTACTGGTGTCCACAGTAGCACTCTAGGTGCTAACCATAACGCTACTAGCAGCAACAAACGGTAATGTTTAGTGCCGTTTATACCCGTCCAATTTTGCACCGCGGTAAGTAAAAAACCGACCACAATCGCCATAGCAAAACCGAACAGCATTTCATGCACATGCCACCACAACGCAGGAACTTGCAGCATTGACGGCTGGCCTGTTTGAAACATCCACACCCATAATGAAATAGCAATAATGGCATAGAGACTGCCCAGTAAAAAGAAAGGTCGAAAACCAAGACGTAACCATGCAGGAATACGTTCTTCGACTTTTTTATCAGTGATATTGAGCACGATGAATCCTCATTGTTCTAATTAAATAGAGTGCGGCTTATTCACTCTTAGAAAGCATGAATCACGCCAATATTAATAATTCATTAAAAACAATGAGATAACAAAAAACCACCAACTAAAAGAGTTAAAGCGACACAACCAAATGAAGTCATAAAGACTCCTTTAGGTTTTCATGACTTACTCTTACTAATCACCACACAAGCAGTCTGTTTTTGCTTGCCAAACCCGATAATTTGCGACAATGCTTTTTTACCCACAGGAATGAATGCAGAAGCCATAGCGTCAGCTTCTGTTTCAGCATGTGGATCGTGAATGAAGAAGAACTTTTCACTCATACCACTGAGCACAATCCAATGTGGCTCTTTTTTACCGTCAAATCGATAAGTACTAATCAAGAGTAAAACACATGCACCTTGATTGACCCATTGCTCAAGCTGCTCT
Organism: Vibrio aestuarianus; assembly: GCF_012395185.1. Lineage (GTDB taxonomy): Bacteria > Pseudomonadota > Gammaproteobacteria > Enterobacterales > Vibrionaceae > Vibrio > Vibrio aestuarianus. The sequence continues at coordinate 65,966 of NZ_JAAZTU010000004.1, read as the reverse complement.
TGAGTGGGTGGCGCATCAATCATCGTCACATCCTCATGAGTCAGTTGTTCACAAAAATCTTGATGAACCAATTCAATCACTTGCTTTTTATTTAGGTCACGCACGCTATCAATAAATGGTGTGCTCTTCGACTGACTCCATAACTCAACATGGTAACCACGCCTTGTCGCGGCCAGTGCCAGCCCATGACCACTGCATCCTCCGTGTCCCGCAGCCATAAATATGGTGGTTGCTTCGCGCCACAGTTGTAGCTCTTCGGTGCGGCTTGGTTCAAACGATGTCGATAAGCAGGAAAAGCTCATCAATAAACAAGCGGCACCGCAAGTAAACGGGGTGGTTTGCACGTAAAGTGGCATCGGCAATTGCACTTTAGGCCCTTGCGGTGAAAGACGTTTTTGCATCCGCCTCCCATTACATAGGTCATCGTAATAATGGATTAATAATTTAAGGGTTTTATAGCCCATTTTTTCATATAAATTTATCGCTGCCGTATTGTCTTCACGCACTTCTAATCGTAATGTAGTCGCACCTTGATCAAGAGCAGCACGCTCGCATTGCTCAACTAAATTTTGAGCAATCCTTCGGCCTCTGAAATCAGGTTTTACGGCAATCGAATACAACCTTGATAGCTGTGTACCTTGATGAAATAGTAGCAATGCATAACCTGCCAGTTCTGTTCCGGCATCAGCCACAAAGAACACAGCTTGGTTGGAATGTAAAAAACGCTTCATTTGGCGCGGAGAAATTTTATCTCCCTCAAACAGCTGTTGTTCTAGCGCATTAAGAGCAGTGAGATCAGCACTTTTCGCAAGACGAAAGTCCATACGACGTCCCTAAGTGGTTGGCAAGATTGCAGCTCAATATTATTCCTATTGATTAAGGAAAAGAATAGCAATGGCAAATCTTTTGATCGTGACTGACCAGTCAAGTGACTGGCAACAATATTTCCCTTCGGAGCAAGTGGTGAGTGTCGATCAATACCTCAACACCGATTGGAAACAGACTCACCGCAGTTTACAAGTGGTGAACCTATGTCGCGATTATAGCTACATGAGCAGTGGCTATTACTGCTCGTTGATGGCAGAAGCTCGTGGTCACCGCGTGATCCCACGGGTCATGGCTATCAATGATATTAACCAACCATTTTTGTTGTCATCGGGCTTATTAAAACTCAATAAGCTGTGTACCGAAACTGACCATATTCAATGCAAAATTTATTTTGGCCGTACCGAAGAAAAAGGGTTAGATAAACTGGCACGGCATCTGTTCGAGCAGTTTATGGTGCCGGTGATTGAGCTTGAGATGAATAAGCACCAAGGTCAGTGGCAAATCAGTAAAATTGGACCATTCCCATTCCAAGATCTGAACGACCACGAACAAGACTTCTTTGTTGAGTCACTTGAGCTGTTTTCCACCAAAGTATGGCGCAAACCTAAACAAGAAAAGAAATATCGCTACGACATTGCCATGCTAGTGGATGAAGAAGAGAAAATGCCGCCATCCGATGCATCGGCACTGAAGCGTTTTCGCCGTGCGGCGAACCGATTAGGCGTCAACCTTGAAACGATTTCACCGGATGATCTTTCCCGTTTAGGCGAGTTTGATGGTTTATTTATTCGCGCCACGACCAACATCAGTAACTACACCTATCGCTTTGCTAAAACCGCAGAAAAAATGGGCCTAGTGGTGATGGATGATTCTGAATCGATAATGAAATGCACCAACAAGGTTTTCTTAACCGAGCTTTTGCAACGCAATAATGTGCCTGCACCAAAAGGCGTAATATTACAAAGCTTTGATGAGAACTGGAAAACGCACGTTATGGAAGAACTGAGTTTTCCAATGGTGTTAAAAATTCCTGATGGTGCATTTTCTCGCGGTGTCGTAAAAGTGCGCAACCAAGAAGAGCTTGAACGCGAAGCTGGCGTATTGTTTGAAAAAAGTGCCTTGATTCTCGCGCAAGCGTTTATGCCAACCGATTTTGACTGGCGTATCGGAGTCATGAACCGCCAAGCGATCTACGCTTGTAAATATATGATGAGCCGTGGTCACTGGCAGATCTACCAACACCATAACAGTGGTCGAGTTTCATCTGGCGGCTTTGAAACTTTGGATCTCAAACAAGTACCTAAAAATGTGGTCGATGTAGCAGTGAAAGCGGCTAACCTTATTGGTGGAGGGTTATACGGCGTTGACTTAAAAGAAATTGATGGCCAAGTATATGTGATTGAAGTCAACGACAACCCAAGTATTGACCACCAAGTTGAAGATGCATTCTTAGGTGATCTACTTTATGACCGAGTGATGACGGAGTTCTTACGCCGCATTCAAATGCGTGGCTTCTAACCATCAAACATAACGGAAATGCTCCTCAACACAGCAAGTTTTGAGGAGCATTAATTAAGGATAAATATGGAATTCTTGATTGATCATTGGCGCTTTTCTTCTTCTCCGCCAATACAACACACAAATAACGCTTCAACTATAGAACCGAATAACTGGTATCACTGTCAACGAGATAAACAAGGGCTACGTGAGTGGCTATTGGAGTATCAAATTCCCAGCACGATAGTCGATAGCTTATTAGCTGAAGATACGCGGCCGTTGTTCGAGCAATATGAGGATGACAATTTTTTGTTGATCTTGCGTGGTGTCAACATGAACGACAACGCAAACCCTGAAGACATGCTCAGTGTGCGGATTCTTTATTTCAATGGTGCGCTCTTTTCCACACGTAAAATTCCATCCAAAGCCATCAATGCTATTCGAGAAGCTCTACTGGCAGGGCAAGGACCTCAAACCTTATCAGAGGTTATTGTACAAGTGATCGATGGCCTGAATAAAAATATTGATCACTACTTAAGCAGCATTGAAGAAAAAATCACTCAATACGATACCGAAATCGAGTTGAGCGAAGATCTAATGCAAACCCATAAAGCGCTGCTCAAAATTAAACGCTTTATTAAGCCGCAGCTGTACGCAATTGATGACTACTGTAACTCAGACGTTGCGCTAGCCAATAGCAAAAATTTGCGCCTGCGGCACAGCGTTAACACCATTACTCGTATCAATGAAACACTCGACTTCTTTCTTGGTGAACTGGAAATCATCAAAGGTGAATTGCGCCAATATCACGCCGAAAAGATGAACCAAAATACCTATTTGTTCTCGGTTATTGCGGCTATTTTCCTACCCACTAGTTTCTTAACTGGCTTACTCGGAGTCAATGTAGGTGGTATTCCTGGAACTGAATCCCCCGTTGCCTTTGGTCTGTTTTGTGCAGCGTTAGTGGGCATATTTGCGGTGGAGTTTTGGATTCTTCACCGTTTGCGTTTTTTTAATAAAGATTAACCACTTTCGAGGGTCGGTATGTATATTTTTGGCTACGGTAGTTTAATCAATTCCGCTTCTCGCCAACTAACAGGGCAAACTGGGCAAGCGATTCCAGTCGTTGCTCATGGTCTCGTGCGTTGCTGGGGGAAAATTGATGACAGCTATGTATTATCACCGCTAGTGGTCAATATAGGCCAAGGAAAAGTAAATGGGGTGCTACTAGAAATAGATGAATTCGCCTTAGCAGAATTTGATCACCGTGAGCGTGGTTACGAGCGAATATCCATTTCTGCCAATCAAATAGAGACCGAGCATGCATTTAATCCACAACTTCCGATTTGGGTTTATGTCAAAGATTCGCCACAACCACCATGTGTACACAGCCCGATAGTACAAACTTATGTCGATACGGTTTTAGCCGGATGCTTAGAGTTCTCAGAATCATTTGCCCATCACTTTGTCGAGCATACCCTTGGTTGGCAACATCCTTTAGAGAATGACCGTCATGATCCTAAATACGGCAACCTTGCAGGTGTACAACCTAGTCACCACTCTATTATCGATGATTTAATTGCCAAAGTTCGTTAACAGTGCACCAACCTACACACGAGGACTAAAACACGCTTCCCACTAAAAGATAACGGCATTTTTAGAAACGTTTACACTACAACTAAGCCAGATTCCATCAGTGTTTGAGATCGCAAATATCAATATGAGTGCATTGTTCATTTGCGTTATTTTCACAGCCATTGTTAAATGCCTACATAAAATAAAAGAGGCATAACATGGCGACGATTAAAGATGTGGCTCGTGAAGCAGGCGTTTCGGTGGCAACAGTTTCACGTGTGATCAATAAATCTCCAAAAGCGAGTCAAACATCGATTGATTCAGTGACGGCGGCAATGAGTAAATTAGGTTATCGCCCTAATGCAGCCGCTCGAGCTTTGGTAAGTCAAAGTACTGATACCATCGGCGTATTGGTCAGTGATGTTTCAGACCCATTTTTTGGCACTTTAGTCAAAGCGGTCGATAACGTAGCTCACGATAATGGCAAACATCTGCTGATTGGTAACGGCTACCACCGCGCAGAAGAAGAACGCCAAGCTATTGAACTATTAATCAACAGCCGCTGTGATGCGTTCGTTATTCATTCCAAAGGCTTATCCGATCAAGAATTGGTTGCTTATGCAACGGAAGTGAAATCAATGGTGCTGATCAATCGATATATCCCTGAATTAGCAGAGCGCTGTATCTCACTTGATAATGCCAAAGGTGCTTACTTGGCAACCGAATATCTGATACGCCACGGACACCGCAAGATCGCCTACATAGGATCTTCACATAACATTGAAGATGCGACTGACCGCTGCGCAGGCTACAAAGCAGCATTGAAAGATCACGCTATTGAGCTGACCGCGAGTTATATCGAGTCGTCAGACCCAAATAGTGAAGGCGGTGAACAAGCGATGACCAACTTACTGATCAAATCACTCGATATCACCGCCATCGTTGCCTACAACGACAATATGGCTGCTGGTGCATTAAATATCCTAGAAGAAAATGGAGTCAAAAGCCCTGAAGAGATTTCAGTGATCGGCTTTGATGATGCTTTAATTGCGCGCTATGTACGCCCAAGACTAACCACCATTCGTTACCCAATTGAGATGATGGCAGAAAAAGCTGCCAAATTGGCATTACATTTAGCTCGTGGCGATGTGATAGAAAAAGAGCCGATGATCTTTTCCCCTACTCTAGTCAGACGTAACTCTGTAGAGAAATGTGATCAAGATAAATAAGAGACAGCAATCTATAGCAAATAGAGCGTTACCTTTACCTATCAACAGCAGTCGAGGGCGAACTTATTATTCGCCACTCTTCAACAAAAAAGGCGAGCTAATTTAGCTCGCCAAATAGGCCATCAACACCATTTGAGCAATGATTGCGCTCCCTCTCAGTACAATCATTGCCTCTTAACTTCATTAAAACTCAAACAGATAAGTCGTTTGATGTTGATAGTGCTCCCCACAATTGAGTAGCCCGTTACTTTTTCCCCACTCAGGGTGATTCGGCCCATCAGGGAAATATTGGGTCTCTAACGCTAAGCCGTCATAACGTTGGTATAACTTAGATGCCCCTGGCGTCTCTGCAAGAAAGTTACCCGAATAAAACTGTATCGCAGGCTTGGTGGTTTTAACTTTCATTACCACGTCTTTACTCGGAGAGATCAGAGTCACCACGGTTTCTTTGCCGTCATTTTTACCGTCAGCAAAAATAAAAGCATGGTCATAGCCTCCGGCCATGTTCTGATCATCATCCGATAAAAAATCACGACCAATAACTTTACTCTGGGTGAAATCAAAACTCGTACCAGCAACAGCACGTAACTCACCGGTTGGTATTAAATCGTCACTGGTTGGCAAATAGCGATCAGCATCCATATGCAAACAATGATCGATACTCTTCGCATCCGAGTTTTCCCCAGCCAAATTAAAATAAGCGTGGTTTGTTAGATTCACAGGAGTGATTTGATCAGCTTCTGCGTAATAATCAATATGGAGTGCATTATCGTCAGTAAGCGTATAACACACTTTAATATCTAGATTCCCCGGGTAGCCTTGGTCACCATCAGCGGAATGCAATACAAAAATCGCTCTATTGTGTTGTTGATACTCAATAACCCAACGGCGCTTATCAAAACCAATCAGCCCACCATGCAGTGAGTTAGAGCCGTTATTGACCCCCACTTGATAGGTATGATCGCCGATGGTGAACTGCCCTTTTGCGATACGGTTAGCATAGCGACCGACAATAGAACCAAAATACGCGCCCTGCTTCATGTGTTCGCGCATATCCGGTGAACGCAGCAGTACCTCACGCGGTTTACCTTTCACAGGCAACACACAGCTAAGTCAAGTCGCGCCAATATCCATCAATGAAACACTCATACCATTAGCATTGGTCAAATGAACCAAGCGAGCTGGCATATCATCAAACGATGGCGCACCCGCCATCGCTTCTTCTAGCTGTAAAAAATAGTCAGACATCACTTATAAAACCTCAACCAAGCCTGCACCTTCTTTTGCTTGGCAGACATAAATCGATTCTTTTAAGCCAGTCGCTGCTTGATATTTCTGCTCAACGGTTGTTTTGATTTCATCAACCAAGGCTGGTGGCACCAAGGCGACAATACAACCACCAAAACCGCCACCAGTCATACGCACACCACCTTGCTCGCCGATCACGTCTTTGACCATATCAACCAGCGTATCAATCTCTTTAACTGTGATTTCAAAATCATCACGCATTGAAGCATGCGATTCAGCCATCAACTCGCCCATCCGTTTCATGTCATGAGTGCGCAGAGCTTGAGCCGCTTCAACCGTACGGTCATTTTCACTAATCACGTGACGAGCGCGTTTCGCGACCATTTCATCTAACTCAGACTCTTTCGCTTTAAACTGTTCAATAGTCACATCACGAAGTGCTGGAACACCAAAAATGCGCGCGGCCTCTTCACACTGCTCACGACGCGTATTGTATTCGCTGTCGACTAAGCCGCGTTTTTTGTTTGAGTTTATGATAACCACCGCCATATCTTCGGGCATAGAGACTGCCGTTGTTTCTAGGCTACGACAATCCAAAAGCATCGCGTGGTTTGCGCGCCCTTCTGCAGAGATCATTTGGTCCATGATCCCGCAGTTACAGCCGACGAATTCGTTTTCGGCTTGCTGACCATTAAGCGCCACTTCGGCTTGGCTGATCTCTAGGTTATAAAGCACCTTGAATGTCTGACCAATAACCACTTCCAGTGCCGCTGAAGAACTTAAACCCGCACCTTGAGGAACGTTGCCTGTTACAGAGATGTCTGCACCTGCAAATTCGAAGCCGCGACCTTTTAAGCACTTCACCACACCACGAATGTAATTAGCCCACATCTTGTCTTGTTGGAAGGTGATCTCTTGAGTTAGGTCGAACTCATCGACTGCATTACCGTAGTCCACCGATACTACACGTACAATGTTGTCGTCACGTTTAGCCGCTGCGACTACCGTTTGGTAGTTAATGGCACACGGTAGAACAAAACCATCGTTGTAGTCAGTGTGCTCACCGATCAGGTTCACACGACCTGGAGCTTGGATAATATGGGTCGCTTGGTAACCAAGGACTTGCTCAAAAGATGCTTTCACGTTTTGGATTAGGTCAGACATAGTAGTGCTCTCTCTTCGTACTTAATTATGGCGAGCCACTTCATTGAGCCTTATTGAAGTGACTCTAAATATTGTTACTTATTGTTCTTTATAGTGAATATCACTCAGTTCACGCAGACGCTGCGCCGCTTGTTCCGCGGTAAGATCACGTTGACTTTCTGCTAGCATTTCATAACCGACCATGAACTTACGAACCGAAGCACTGCGCAGCAATGGCGGGTAGAACAACGCATGCAGTTGCCAGTGATCGATATCAGTGCCTTCTTCGAAAAATGGCGCATAGTGCCAGCCCATGGAATATGGGAATGAACATTGAAACAAGTTGTCGTAACGGCTGGTTAGCTTCTTAATCGCAACCGCTAAATCATCACGCTGCTCATCGGTGAGTTCACTCATACGGCGAATATGTGTTTTTGGTAGCAACATGGTTTCAAATGGCCACGCAGCCCAGTAAGGAACCACAGCAATCCAATGTTCAGTTTCAACCACCGTACGAGAGCCGTCTTTCATTTCAGCTGCAACGTAATCCACTAATAGATTAGAACCTTGTTGTTCAAAGTACTCTTTTAGCAATTTTTCTTTGCGTTCAATTTCATTGGGTAAAAAGCTATTTGCCCAGATTTGACCATGTGGATGTGGCTGAGAGCAGCCCATTGTCTCGCCTTTGTTTTCAAAAGCTTGAACCCACAGATAATCCTTACCCAGCTCTTCAATCTGTTCATTCCACGTATCAATCACACCGCGAATCTTGTTTACTGGTAACTCTGGCAGCGTTTTGCTGTGGTCCGGAGAGAAACAGATCACGCGGCTCAACCCACGTACACCTTGAGTATTGAATAGAGGGTTATCAGACTCTGGAGCGTCAGGTGAATCAGGCATCAGCGCCGCGAAATCATTATTGAATACATAAGTACCGTCGTAATCTGGGTTTTCATCACCCGAGATACGCGTATTGGTTGGGCACAAGAAACACTCTTTCTCGTATACAGGAAGCTGCGCGGTCGATGGCTTTTCATCTTGGCCACTCCACGGACGTTTCGCACGGTGCGGCGATACTAAGATCCACTGACCCGTTAATGGATTATAACGACGGTGCGGATGGTCTACTGGGTTAAATTCAACTTTTGACATGTTTAGATTGCTCTCAAATTTTGTGTCTTGGTCAATTCACCAAGATGAATAATTCTTCTACAAGGAGATTCCCTATCACGCTCGTTCCTCGCTGTAGGGAATGATGTTCAGAAATCGTAGTTTTAAAATTCGTCATTCCAGAATCGAGGTTCGAGATATCTGGAATCTCTCTTCATCTGTATTCCCCAAAGAAATTGTAGTTGCAGCCAGGCAGCAAGATTTCCAATATCCATGAGCATAAATCTTCTATGTGATTGGAATTGGTAAGCGCAGCTAACAACGCTGCGGCTTCAATTACGAAGGGGAATAGCCGTTCGGGTTATTCGACTGCCAATTCCACGTATCCGCCGTCATCTCCATCACGCTGCGAGTCGCTTTCCAACCTAACTCACGCTCTGCTTTTTCTGTGCTTGCCCAACATTCTGCAATGTCACCAGCGCGGCGTGGGCAAAGTTCATAAGGTACGGGCTTACCTGATGCTTGTGCGAAGGCGTCAACCATCTCAAGCACACTCGACCCCTTACCTGTACCTAGGTTGTAAATATGCAACCCCGCTTTCTCACCAACCGCTTTTAGTGCTGCAATGTGACCATCGGCTAAATCCATCACGTGGATATAGTCACGAACACCAGTACCATCAATCGTTGGGTAATCGTTTCCAAATATAGAAAGCTTCTCTCTGCGGCCAACTGCAACCTGAGCAATAAACGGCATCAGGTTATTGGGGATACCTTGAGGATCTTCACCCATTGTGCCTGATGGGTGTGCTCCAACTGGGTTGAAATAACGCAGTAGTGTAATACTCCAATCGTTTTCAGCATTGAACAAATCGCTCAAACATTCTTCGACCATGTACTTACTACGCCCATAAGGGTTGGTTGTTGCGCCAGTTGGTGAAGTTTCAGTAATTGGTACGACTTCAGGGTCACCGTAAACGGTAGCAGAAGAGCTAAATACGATGCTTTTCACACCCGCTTTCTTCATGCTTCGAGCCAGCACCAGTGAACCATTGACGTTATTATCATAGTATTCCAAAGGCTTAGCCACCGACTCCCCAACCGCTTTCAGGCCCGCAAAATGAATAACAGATTGGATGTCGTTTTCTGAGAACACGCTATCTAGAAAAGATTGGTCACGAATGTCGCCAAGATAAAAAATTGGGCGCTTGCCAGTTAAGGATTCAATTCGTTCCAGCACTAGCTCTTTGCTATTGCAAAGGTTATCAACAATGATTGGCTCCATACCTGCCTGTATCATTTGAATGCATGTATGACTTCCGATGTAACCCATGCCGCCTGTAACCAGTACTTTCACCATCAACCTCTCTTTGTCGTCATTCGTCGGCTAACTCGAACTAATATTCAGCTCAGTAGCACCGTATGTCAGAAATAGTAGCAGCCATTTTGACTATAATTCTGTGATCAAAACCACGAAGTGTAAACGTTTACACTAACTTTCATCATTGTAATTGAACATGGCATAGAGATAACTCGGGTTCAATTAAAGCTAATCTATTGAATTTTAATAAGATAATTATAGATGGTTAGATTTTGGACATCATAGAGGAGTTAAGCATTTATTTTACTAAAAGTTAATGCAATGACTTTCAGTTTGATTACAATAGGTCTGCAGAATAAAGAGGTGCATTGCTTTTTTACTAAATACCAATTTCAAAGCAACGCAATGTTCCAATAACAGGAAGTGAATATGGCAACATTAAAAGATATCGCGACTGAAGCGAATGTATCATTGGCTACAGTTTCAAGGGTTCTCAATGAAGATCCTACATTAAACGTCAAGGAAGAGACTAAAAGGCGTATCTTTGAAATTGCAGAGAAGTTGGAATACAAAACCAGCAGCTCACGAAAAGCAGTTAGCAATAAAAAACAAAATCACCACTTCCTTGCCTTATATAACTACAAACAAGAAGCTGAGGTTAACGACCCTTATTACCTATCGATTCGCCACGGGATTGAAACTCAGTGTGAAAAAATGGAAGTTAAGCTAACCAACTGTTATGAAAGTAAACTACACATCAACTCAAGTCCTATCACCGGTGTACTTCTGGTAGGCAGAATGACACCAGAGGTTCTCGAGCAAGCCAAAAAGCTGAGCGATAATATCTGTTATGTCGATTTTACTGATCATTCAGAACCTTATGACTCTGTCGATATCGACTTGGCTTTGATCAGCAAAGAGATCACCAACTTCTTTATCAACCAAGGCTATGAGCGCATCGGCTTTATTGGTGGACAAGACGACGTCAACACCCCTGACATTCGTGAAGTCGCCTTTGCTGAATATGGCAGCCTCAAGAACGTTGTCAGTGAACAAGATATCTATCGTGGTGACTTCTCTAGCTCTTCAGGTTACAAGCTTGCAAAACAGATGCTCGCGACGGGCGACTACCCGAAAGCCATGTTTATTGCGTCAGATTCCATCGCAATTGGCGTTTTACGAGCGATTCATGAACACGGATTGCACATTCCTGAAGATATTGCGCTGATCAGTGTAAACGACATCCCAACCGCTAAGTTTACCTTCCCATCTTTATCAACAGTTCGTATCCACTCTGAACTGATGGGAATTCAAGGTGTTAACCTTCTGATAGAGAAAGCGCGCGACGGCCGTACCATCCCATTACGCGTCTATGTACCAAGCAAACTCAAGCTGCGAGACACAACAAAATAATTAAAATATATCAAATAGATAAACCAAGGCTACCTTTGTTAAAGGTGGCCTTTTTTGTGCCCATCACATACATCAATGTACACACTCTCCCCCTCTTTAACCTGCTTCATAAAACAGCCAATAGCATTCTTTTAAGTGGATCACACAGCACCGCAAAAAAACCATAAAAAACGTGATTGAGTTAAAGTAAAACGTTTTCACCAATTTTATTTAGTAAAACTTTTACTAATAATTACCCCAGTCCAACATACTCGTATTCACTACGACCCAATTACGCATAAGAACGTCGGTCAGCAAATTGCATCTAGGCCGAGAGAGAGGCAACGTGAACAACTGGGAAAACTTCCTGAACTTACATGAGAACCGTATGGCACCGCGTGCATACTTCTTCTCATACGCATCAGAAAAGAATGCAAAAACGTTTCAGCGTGAACTTAGCAGCCACTTCCAACTATTGAGTGGCCAATGGAATTTCAGCTATTTCACCAATCCACTATTGGTTCCTGAAGAGTTCTACTCTCAAGAAATGAAAGACTGGGGCCACATTACGGTTCCAAACATGTGGCAAATGGAAGGCCACGGCGATCTTCAATACACAGATGAAGGTTTCCCATTCCCAATTGATGTACCTTTCGTACCATCAGACAACCCAACAGGCGCTTACCAACGCTCTTTCTTCCTTGGCGAAAGCTGGGACAAGAAGCAAACCATCATCAAATTTGATGGCGTTGAGACTTACTTCGAAGTTTACGTAAACGGTGAGTACGTAGGTTTCAGCAAAGGCAGCCGCCTAACCGCCGAGTTCGATATCTCTAGTCACGTAAAAGCAGGCAACAACCTACTTTCTATTCGTGTAATGCAGTGGGCCGATTCAACCTACATTGAAGACCAAGACATGTGGTGGACGGGCGGTATATTCCGTGACGTGTACCTAGTAGGTAAAGAACAACTGCACATTCAAGACGTTACAGTTCGCACTGACTTCGACGATGCTTACCAAAGCGCTACCCTATCGTGCAAAGTGGAACTAGAAAACTTAGCCGCAGCGACAAACGCAACCCTTGAGTACGCATTGCTTGATGGCAATCAAGTTATCTCGCAAGGCTCAGTAGATAACCTCACCGTCGACGGCAGTGCGAATACTCAATTCTCTATTGATGTGGTTAACCCGGTTCAATGGAACGCTGAAAACCCTTACCTGTACCAGCTGCTACTGACGCTGAAAGACGCTGACGGTAAGATGCTGGAAGTGATTCCACAACGCGTTGGTTTCCGTGACATTAAAGTTCGCGATGGTCTGTTCTACATCAATAACAAATACGTGATGCTGCACGGCGTGAACCGTCACGACAACGACCATTTAAAAGGTCGTGCTGTCGGCATGGATCGCGTAGAGAAAGACTTGATATTGATGAAACAGCACAACATCAACTCAGTACGCACTGCGCACTACCCGAACGACCCACGCTTCTACGAACTGTGTGACATCTACGGCCTATTCGTGATGGGCGAAACCGATGTCGAAACACACGGCTTTGCTAACGTTGGCGACCTAAGCCGCATCACTAACGATGCAGCATGGGAAGCGGTGTTTGTCGAACGTATCGAACGTCACATCCACGCTCAAAAGAACCACCCTTCAATCATCATGTGGTCACTGGGCAACGAGTCGGGTTACGGCTGCAACATCCGTGCTATGTACGATGCGGCAAAAGCAATTGATGACACGCGTCTGGTTCACTACGAAGAAGACCGTGATGCTGAAGTAGTCGACATAATTTCAACCATGTACTCACGTGCTCAACTGATGAATGCCTTCGGTGAATTCCCTCACGAAAAACCACGCATCATCTGTGAATACGCACACGCAATGGGTAACGGCCCAGGCGGGCTAACCGAATACCAAAACGTGTTCTACAAGCATGATGCGATTCAAGGCCACTATGTTTGGGAATGGTGTGACCACGGAATTCTAGCGCGTGATGAAGCGGGCACTGAATTCTACAAGTATGGGGGGGACTACGGTGACTACCCGAACAACTACAACTTCTGTATGGATGGTTTGATCTACTCAGACCAAACTCCAAGCCCAGGCTTGAAAGAGTACAAGCAAGTTATTGCCCCAGTGAAGATTCGCGATTTTGATGCACAAACGGGCACCTTCACCGTCGATAACAAATTTTGGTTCTCAAACATCGATGACTACACCATCACAGCGGAGATCCGTGCTGAGGGTGAAACCATTGCGGTACAACACATCAAGGTTGAAGATCTCGCTGAAAACTCTAGCCGCGAACTGACTTTAAACTTGCCAGAGCTTGATGAGCGAGAAGTGTTTGTGAACTTTACGGTTCGTAAGAATTCCCGGACTTCATACAGCAAAGCGAACCACGACATCGCTGTTTACCAATTCCAAGTGAAAGAGAACACAGCACAACTAGAAGCGTTCACCAATAACAATGCAACAGTACTGAATGTTGAAGAGTCTCGTCTCGCTTACTTAATCAAAGGTCACAACTTTGTGCTGAACTTCTCGAAAGTGAACGGCAAGCTGACGTCATGGTTAGTCAATGGCGAAGAGATGATTAAGTCTGAACCACGAATCAACTTCTTCAAGCCAATGATCGATAACCACAAGCAAGAGCACGATGGTTACTGGCAACCTGCACACCTACAGATCATGCAGGAGCACTTCCGCACACTGGATGTTGAACAGGTTAACGGCAAGATTGAAATCACCACAACAAGCATCATTGCTCCGCCAGTCTTCGATTTCGGTATGCGTTGTAAATACCGTTACCAAATCAATACTGAAGGCCACCTGAACGTGGAACTGAGTGGCGAACGCTACGGTGAGTACCCGCACGTGATTCCAGTAATTGGTTTCGATATGGGCATCAATGGCGACTTCGACCAAGTTCAATACTATGGCCGCGGCCCAGAAGAGAACTACCAAGACAGCAAGCAAGCCAACATGATTGATGTATACCAATCAACGGTTGCAGATATGTTTGAGAACTACCCGTTCCCACAAAACAACGGCAACCGCCAACACGTTCGTTGGGCTGCGTTTTCAAGCCGTGCTGGCAATGGTATTGCGGTGAAACCACAACAAGAAATCAACTTCAGCGCGTGGTTCTACACCAACCAAAACTTGCATCAAGCACAACACACGATTGAGCTAGAGAAGAGCGGTTACATCACGCTAAATCTAGACCACCAAGTGATGGGCTTAGGTTCAAACTCTTGGGGCAGTGAAGTGTTGGATTCTTACCGCGTGTACATGGATGAGTTCCGTTACGGCTTAACGCTAATTCCATTCCAAGCAGGCGATTGCGGCGCGCAACACCTAATCAATCACAACTTTGGTGACGAGTTCTTCACGGTGAATACGCCAAAAACTCAACCACAACAAAACGAGGCATAAGCGATGATCGTTTTAGACAACCTAGAGCAATTTAAAGTCGTTTACCGCGACGGTCGTAAATGGCAACGCTGTATAGAAGCGATTGAAAACATTGGCAACATTAAAGATGGCGTGATGTATTCCATTGGTGACTCACTGGCTTACATGATTGAAGACGGTGTCGCTCGTAACACTGAAAACTTCACCGGTAACCGCCGTTACTTTGATGTGCACTACTACTTGGAAGGTCGTGAAACAGTTGAGTTTGCAGATAAGTCTCAACTTGAACAGACCCAAGCTTACAGCGATGAAACTGACCGTGAACACCTAATGGGTAACGGCGAGACTCGTGAGTTAGTTGAAGGCCAAGTGGCGATCTTTGATAACAGCAAAGCTTACCGCTTTCACGGTGATAACCGAGTTCGCAAAGTGGTACTGAAAGTGACTATCGAAGACGGTTACTTCCTCAATAAATAACCGACATTAAGTTACTGAAGCCAAACAGCCGAAAGTAGCAACAACAAGATCTATTCACAGTGTGACTGAGGCTTGCCGTTCAAGGCTCAGTCACACTGCAAACGCCTTTATGCTTCTTCCCTACAAGGAAGCATAGAGAAATGACGACTATAATTACGTGATTCCTTGGAGGACACTATGTCTGAATCTGTGCGCGGTAAGTTAGGCAAATTTGCCTTGCTTTCCATGACATTTGCAGCGGTATTTAACGTTCGCAACATCGTAAACAACAACATCGAATTGGGATTAAGTTCTGCTCCTATCTTTTTGCTTGCGACCCTTATTTACTTCATTCCGTTTGTGTTCATCATTGCAGAATTCGTATCAGCAAATAAAAATTCAGAGTCAGGCATGTACGACTGGCTTAAAAAGCCACTGGGTTCTAAAGCTGCATACTTGGGCTCATTTTTGTACTGGTTCGTAAACCTATTCTGGTTTGTATCTCTGCTACCTAATGTTATCGCTTATGCGTCTTACGCGATGCTTGGCTACGAATACGCCTTCTCTCCATTTGTCACATCAGTGATCTCGATTGTTCTGTTTGCAGCAGCAACACACATCTCAACCAAGGGGGCGAGCTGGCTAGGTAAGATCTCTGAAATAGTGGCTTACGGTGTATTCGCACTGTTCGCGATCTACGTTATTGGTGCACTAATGGCACTGGGCGGCAACCATGAACCAGTAGAACCAATCACACTTCAGGCAATGACACCGACCATTAACTGGGCAACACTAGGTATCATGTGCTGGATCTTCCAAGCAGCCGGGGGGGCAGAAACTGCAGCGGCATACCTAAACGATGTAAAAGGCGGTCACAAGTCTTTCATCAAAGTAATTATCGGTGCGGGCATCGCTATCGGTTCAATGTACGCCGTAGGTTCGCTACTGGTAAACGTGTTCGTTGCTCGTGAAGACTTAACTTACGCCGGTGGTATGGTTGAAATCTTTACTGGTATGGCGCAATTCTTCAATATCTCTGAATCTCTCGTTGGCCGTTTCGTTGGTATCGTACTGTTCGTTGCTATGTTTGGCTCGATGATGATGTGGACGGCAGCGCCTGTAAAAATTCACTTTTCTGAGATTCCTAAAGGCGTTTACGGTGAGAAAACGACAGAGCTTAACGAACACGGTGTTCCAGTTCGTGCAGCATGGTGGCAGTTTGCGTTCGTATTCGTGATGCTTGTAGTTAACGGCTTCGGCTCTGAATCAGTACAAGACATGATGAACACTGCAATCAACCTGACAGCAGGTACTGCAATGTTACCGCCTATCTTCATCATGGTGGCATACTTTGTATTCCGCTTGAAGCATGACGATACACCGCGTGATTTCCGCATGGGTACTCGAGTTCAAGGTATGGCTGTTGTATCTGTACTTATTGGTATCTTCGTTGTGAGCATGACTGCATCGGCATTCCCAACAGGTGTTGACCTAGTTCAAGCCTTCTTTATCAACGTATTCATGACAGCGGTATTCTCTGGCATTGCATGGTGGTGGATCTCGCGCTTTGAAAAAAAGCAGGCAGGTAAAGACGCAAAGCTAGAAACAGCTAAGCAATCGTAGCACTCCTCATTACCCCCAACTTTAAAAGCGCCTAGCAAGGCGCTTTTTTTGTTTTAAATCAGGCAATTAAATAACAAATCGAAAAATAAAAACGGTATTTCGTCAAGGCTTCAGTTCACGAAACACACCAATTAACAGGTAATAAAACTCGAATAAAAACCAAGGTAAAACATTAACTAAATTTACTTACTCAAGGTCACATATTTGATCAATTTCGATTAACTTCCCGCCGCTTAATCTTTAATCTTCTTGCTGAAGAGACAAACTAACTCATATAAAAAAGCGACAAAAAGCCCCTACAAGCCTTATAAATCGTCGATTATGAAACAAACAACCTCTTCAATGAGCTTCTTAATCTCTAACTCTTTGTTTTGGTAATAAGTTTACTGAAAACCAAGAGACAAAGTATTAATAAGTCCGATCGTAAATCTATAAAAACAACAATGAGCCAACCCTGACAAAACAAAGCGGGTGTTTGCCAAACCAACATAACAATAAAAGTGCGGCTTAGAGCTTCCCTCTCTAGGACCAAGTTATAACGATCATCAACGTGATTCACCGGAGAACATCATGTCCGAAAATAAACGCAGTACGATAGGCAAATTTGCCCTACTGTCTATGACCTTCGCGGCGGTATACAGCTTCAATAACATCATTAATAACAACATCGAGATCGGCCTTTCTTCGGCTCCGATGTTCTTTCTAGCAACCATCTTTTATTTTGTTCCTTTCTGTCTGATAGTCGCTGAGTTTGTGTCACTGAATAAAGACTCTGAAGCGGGTGTTTATTCTTGGGTTAAAAGCTCTCTAGGCGGCCGCTGGGCGTTTATTTCAGCTTACACCTACTGGTTTGTTAACCTGTTCTTCTTCACCTCTCTGCTGCCTAGAATCATCGCTTACGCGTCTTATGCGTTCTTAGGTTTCGAGTACATCTTCACGCCAATGACCACCGCGATATTGAGTACCATTTTATTTGCGGTCGCGACCCATATCTCTAACAACGGCGCGAAATTACTGGGCCCTATCACTTCACTAACATCATCACTGATGCTGCTGCTAACTCTGTCTTACATCTTGTTATCTGGCGGCGCTTTAATTGGTGGTATCGAACCAGTTGACCCAATCACCATCGAAGCAATGACACCAAGCTTTAACTGGGCTTTCCTTGGTGTAATCACTTGGATATTCATGGCGGCAGGCGGTGCAGAATCAGTTGCGGTTTACGTCAACGACATCAAAGGCGGTCACAAATCTTTCGTTAAAGTAATCATCATTGCCGGTATCTTCATCGGTGCGCTTTACTCGGTAGGGTCTGTGTTAGCGAACGTATTTGTTGCTCGTGAAGAGCTTAAATTTACAGGCGGCTCTGTTCAGGTATTTGAAGGACTAGCAAGACACTTTGGACTGTCTGAAATCTTGATGAACCGTTTCGTTGGTGTGGTTTCATTCACGGCAATGTTGGGCTCTCTACTTATGTGGACGGCGACACCGGTTAAGATCTTCTTCTCAGAAATCCCTAAAGGTATCTTCGGCGAGAAAACCGTTGCATTAAACAAACAAGGTGTTCCAGAGCGTGCCGCATGGGTTCAGTTCTTCATCGTGATTCCATTAATGTTCATCCCAACATTGGCATCTGACACAGTACAAGATCTGATGAGCACCATCATCAATATGACAGCAGCGGCTTCTATGCTACCACCACTGTTCATCATGATTGCTTACCTTCATCTGCGTGTGAAGTTGGACCATCTACCACGTGACTTCCGCATGGGCTCCCGTACAGTCGGTATTACAGCAGTGTCGATTCTTATCGCGATTTTCACCGTTGGCTTCTTCGCCTCTACCTTCCCAACAGGCGCAGACATCATGACCATCATCTTCTACAACGTGGGTGGTATTGTAATTTTCCTTGGTTATGCATGGTGGAAATACGGCAAATACGAGAAAAGCTTATCTCCTGAAGAGAAGAAACTAGAGGCAAAACCGGAAGCGGCTAACGCCTAGTCGATCTTAACCTTGATCATCATCTTGGTATTGATTTGAACGATTACAGGCACTCACCATACAGTGAGTGCCTTTTTATTTGTTGATACATTTCTCCCCAACAGGTCAATTTCACCAAAGTCATACAGAAAGAAAACATGCAAATCAACAATCTATCAGCCCACAAAAAGATTCACTTAACAAATACTTACCTCCCTAGTCATATCTCTACAAATTCAACTCAAATTAAAAACAAAAATAAAGTAAATATTTACTAAAAATAGATCACACTTTTAAACTGAATTAATTTTAAACAGCAAAATTATCATTAATATTTGTCTTGCGATCGTAAGTGACCTGACCAATACGCCTTGAAGAGCACCCCATATTAGAAGTCAGAACTGCTTACGAATCTTCATTTATAACCCCGACATAGAAGTGATTAAAATGAAAAGTAGTTTTACTAAAAAAACTCTTATTACAAGCTGTATTCTTGCTGCCTTAAGTACCACTGTCCATGCGGAAGAATCCGCCGCAAACCACAGTGATACTCAGCCTCCGAAAACAGATACTGAAACCCTATTTAACTTTTATGGTGAACTTGGCCTCGGTGGTCACGTAGCACTAGAAGGTGATGATAAAGGCCGTTACGCAGACGGTACTTACATCGAAGCTGGTTTGGCTATCGAGCATGGTAATTGGTTTGGCCTTGCCTACATGGAAGGCTGGACAGTACAAGCCGACGACGAAGGTAATGCTTGGGCAACGGGCCACGGCTGGGGCGGCTTTGAAGGTGGTTTTAACCGCTTTTACGCTGGCTACCGCACAGACAACAAAACAGAATTCATGATTGGTCGTATGGACTCTTCATTAGATGACGTTCAATGGTGGGGTGACCCTACGGTTGAATACGGTTACGCAATCTCAAACACACGAGACGTACACCTTGGTGTGAAGATCCAAAACCTAGAAGGCAAGCTTCGCTACAGCGTTTCTTTCGCGCCAGAGTCTGACTTCTCTGAAGACGATGCTCTAATTCACTTCGGTAAATACGACAGCTTTGCAGACCAATGGAAAGATAAGAACGCAATGGTCAATGGCTACCTCCAATACGATCTGACCGACGACTTAACCCTAATGGGTGGTGGTGAAGTTCGTAACAACGATGGCGGTGAACTATTGCTATTGGGTGCTGAATACAAAAACTTTGCGACGCGTATTTGGCACGACACAGATAAAGGCAACCAAGAATCATTTGGCAGCGAAACGGGTATTCAAACCAGTGCTTGGTACGAAGCAGCTCAGGGCGTTTACCTATCGGCCGCTTACAACTACGCAAACTTTGATGGCGACAATGGAGAAAAAGAAATCACCTCTTTCATCAACGCTGGTGTTTGGTACGAATACGGAAATGGCGCGTTTGCGACTGCTTTCGATAGCCGCTTTGGCGTAGGCAGCGACACTGAAATCGGCGACGCTCAAGTATTCGCAATGCAATACTTCTACTGGTAATAACAGGAATTAATAATGAAACTGAATAAATCATTCACAGCTCTCGCTATCGGCGCAGCCCTTGTTGTTACTGGTTGTGCATCAAACTCTGGCTCGGAGCAACTGCAAGCTAACGAATTTAAGAATGTTATTGACCGCACTGGCTCACCAGAATACATGCGTGACTATGACTTTGATGACCACCAACGCTTTAACCCATTCTTCGACCTAGGCGCATGGCACGGTCACCTGCTGCCAGACAGTGCAGAAGGCATGGGCGGATTCCCAGGGACTGCACTGCTTACCGAAGAGTACATCAACTTCATGGCTGATAACTTTGACCGCCTAAGCGTGTTCAAAGATGGCAAAAAAGTCGCGTTCACCATGGAAGCTTACAGCTTACCGGGCGCATTGGTTCAGATACTCAAATCAGATGACGTAACGGTCGAGTTGACGATGCGTTTTGCTTCTAACCGTACCTCTCTGCTAGAGACTAAAGTCACCACAGACTCTCCTGTTGAGTTAGTGTGGGATGGAGAACTGCTTGAAAAAACACACGCGAAAGAAGGCGTAGCGCAAACCGCTAAAACCATTGCAGAGACTTACCCTGAGTACGACCGTCAAATCATTGCAACAGATGATGGCCTAAAGGTAACGTTCGGTAAAGTACGTTCAACGTGGGATCTACTGACCTCAGGTGAGTCTGAGTACCAAGTTCATAAATCGATTCCAACCCAAACCAAGGTGGATGGCCTAGCGTTTACTTCAACCGCAAGCATTGAACAATCAACGACCATCTACACCACATACTCGCATGTGCTAACCGCAAAAGAAGCGCAAGCGGAACAACCTAAAATCAAAAAGATCATGGCAAACCCTACCGACTTCTTAGCCACATCTGAAGCACGTTGGGAAGGTTACCTAGAGATGGGTCTGACCAACCCGAATGCAACGCCAGAACAAGAGCGTGTTGCGGTTAAAGCGATGGAAACCCTAAACGGTAACTGGCGTGGCGCAGCAGGTGCAATGAAGTTTGATTCTGTGACCCCATCAGTAACGGCGCGTTGGTTTTCAGGCAACCAAACTTGGCCGTGGGACACATGGAAGCAAGCTTACGCAATGGCTCACTTCAACCCAGACGTAGCAAAAGACAACATCCGCGCGATGTTCGCTTACCAAATCCAAGCAGACGATGCGGTTCGTCCTTGGGATGAAGGTTACGTACCAGATCTACTCGCTTACAACCTAAGCCCTGAACGTGGCGGTGACGGTGGCAACTGGAACGAGCGTAACACTAAGCCTAGCCTTGCTGCTTGGGCGGTAATGGAAGTCTACAAGACCACCAGCGATAAAGCTTGGTTGGAAGAAATGTATCCAAAGCTAGTCGCGTACCATGATTGGTGGCTACGTAACCGTGATCACAACGGCAACGGTGTACCTGAATATGGTGCAGCGCGCGACAAAGCACACAACACACCTGAAGGCGAAATGTACTTCACCGTGGTTCGTGGCGATAAACACGAGACCATCATTGGCCAAAAAGCACTAAATGAAGTGATGGCTAAAGGTGATTACGATCGCATCGAAAGCCCAGCTCAAACAGCCGCTTCTTGGGAGTCTGGTCGTGACGATGCCGCAGCATTTGGTTTCATCGATAAAGATCAGCTAGACGCATACGTTGCTAACGGCGGCAAGCGCAGCGATTGGGACGTTGAGTTCGCTCAAAACCGCGCTGAAGACGGCACATTGCTAGGCTATTCACTACTGCAAGAGTCTGTTGACCAAGCCAGCTACATGTACAGCGATAACAAGTACCTAGCAGAAATGGCTGATATTCTAGGTAAAAAGGCTGAAGCGAAAGAGTTCCGCGAAAAAGCGGAGCACCTATCGAACTACATCAACACTTGTATGTTCGACGAAGGCACTAACTTCTTTTACGACATTCGCATCGAAGACAAACCACTCGCCAATGGCTGTGCAGGTAAACCGATTGTAGAACGTGGCAAAGGCCCTGAAGGTTGGTCACCACTATTCAACGGCGTGGCAACTCAAGAGCACGCTGATGCGGTTGTCTCTGTGATGAAAGATACATCTGAGTTCAACACCTACGTTCCACTGGGCACAGCGGCGCTTTCTAGCCCAGCATTCGGCCCAGATATTTACTGGCGTGGACGCGTATGGGTAGACCAATTCTACTTCGGCCTAAAAGGTATGGACAGCTACGGTTACCGTGACGATGCGATTGAAATGGCAAGCGCGTTCTTTGACCACGCCGATGGTTTAGTACAAGACGGCCCTATCCGTGAGAACTACAACCCACTAAACGGTAAACAGCAAGGTGCACCAAACTTCTCTTGGAGTGCGGCTCACTTGTACATGCTTTACAACGATTTCTTTACTGACACTCACTAATTATTCTCGACTAAAGCGCCTATAAATGGCGCTTTTTTTTAAAAAAAAAGAAGAAGCATCATCATACAAATCATAGCCTGAAATCATGGATACTGCTTTATTGACTTTGAACAGAAGATACATAAATCGAAGCTTAGGAGTAAGTACATCGTATCGCCGTTTCAAAGCGAATTCCTTTCCGTTAATTAACACAATAGGATAAATTCTGTGCAATCCTTCGCCACCAAAAAATTTGTTGTCATTCCTGACCATATTTGATTTCTCTTTTGAGCTATAACCCATGACAAAAAGCAGTATCGATCTTAATACTCGAATGAATATCGTCACCTTAACTTGGCCGATTTTCATCGAAATTTTATTGCGCACCGCAATTAACACTAGCGATGTATTTATGCTTAGTAGCTATTCAGATAAGGCTGTATCTGCGGTTGGGGTTATCACTCAAATCAATTTCTTTCTTTTGATTGTATCGATGATGGTCAGTAGCGGTACGGGCATTCTGATTGGTCAGTACAATGGCTCAGGCCGCCAAAGTGAATCGGCACATGTCAATATCGCAAGCTTATTATTGGGGCTGGCTATTGGCAGTGCTTTAAGTTTAGCTTCATTTTTAAGTGCTAATGCGGTGATGAACGCCTATGGACTCGAAGCACAAGTAGCCCAATACGGGTATGAATATCTGATCATCAGTGGCAGCTTTACGGTAAACGTTACCATTGGCATCGTGTTTGCGACGATCTTACGCAGTAATGGCTACTCTAAAGCTCCGATGTTTATTAACTTATTTGCAGGCTTGCTCAACGTCATTGGTAACTATATTGCTATTTTCCAACCGTTTGGCTTGCCGGTTTATGGCGTGGAAGGGGTAGCCATTTCAACGGTATTTAGCCAAATAGTCAGCACCATATTGCTGTACTTCACTGCTAAGCACTATCACATTGCTTTGCCATTTTCAGAATGGAACATCATCCCGAAAAAACTTTACCAGAAGATCATTAAAATCGGCATGATGAATGCTGGCGAGATCCTCTCTTACAATATGATGCAGCTGACGGTGATTTTCTTCGTAGTGAAAATGGGCACGGCTTCACTGGCAGCATTTACCTATGCACAAAATATTGCCCGCATTGCGTTTGCATTTTCAGTAGCACTAGGGCAAGCAGGGCAAATTCAAACTAGCTATTATATCGGTAAAGGTTGGGTGGATGAAATTCTGACTAAAGTGCAGAAGTACTTCGTGGTCGGTTTTCTGGTTTCAACGGCGTTAACCGTCTCTATTTACCTGTTGCGTTTTGATATTATTGCCCTTTTCACTTCCGATCCAGAAATCACACTGTTAGTTGCCATGTTGATTACAGGGTCGATTGTGATGGAAGCAGGACGAGCATTTAACCTGATTTTTATCGCAGCCTTAAAAGGCGCTGGCGACATTCGTTTTCCGGTACAAATGGGCATATTGAGCATGTGGATCTTTGGTGCTGGTTTGACCTATTTATTCGGTTTGCATTGGGGATGGGGCGTGGTGGGAGCGTGGGTCGCGATTTCCGTAGACGAATGGTTTCGTGGCATTATCATGTTCAAACGTTGGCGCTCTAAAGCATGGACCAAGTTTAAGCTTAGTTAGTCATTCTTCTTTTAAAGTGGTTTGATTTACAATTGCTTAATCAATAAATTTGAATCTGTAAAATCGAGCCTTTAAAGTAGTTCTATACCAAACTTTGAGTACTTTCACCCATGTTCACGATTTTCAAAACTTTCTTTTGGCTTGGATGGATTAGCTTTGGTGGCCCTGCGGCACATATTGGCTATTTTCGTAACACGTTCGTCGACAAACTAAAGTGGATCGAAGATAAAGAGTACGCCCAGCTCGTTGCTTTAAGTCAGTTCCTGCCGGGACCTGGCTCAAGCCAAGTTGGTTTTGCGGTCGGCTATCAACGTGGCGGCTTACTCGGAGCATGTTCGGCCTTTATTGGCTTTACTCTGCCTTCCGTGATCATCATGGTGTTGTTGGCGATGGTCAGTAGCCAATTGACTGAAATGCCGCTGTTCCAGCATATTGTTCATGGCCTAAAACTGCTTGCCGTAGTGGTAGTAGCTGATGCGACTTGGGGAATGTACAAAAATTTCTGTAGCCATCGCATTGCCGTTGCTTTGTGCGTTGCAACAGCGGTGATGTTGCTGATTGCGCCCAGTATTAGTACTCAAATCGGTGTGTTGATTGTCGCCGCTCTCATTGGCGCAAGATGGCTACCGAGCCAAGATTTACTCCCGACAAAATCATTCTCCCCTTCAGTGCTACCATTAATTCTATTTGTCGGTTTACTGTTCGGCTTGCCTCTAGTCGCTCATTTTATGCCTGAACTCGCGCTGTTTAACCATTTCTATCAAGCGGGTAGTTTAGTCTTTGGCGGTGGTCATGTCGTACTTCCTTTGTTACAAAACTTAGTCGGCGACCAACTCTCTTCAGATGTATTTTTAACCGGTTATGCTGCGGCGCAAGCTGTACCTGGGCCAATGTTCACTTTCGCCACTTATATTGGCTACGAACTTTTACCACACTCGCCTATTCTTGGAGCGATACTCGCCACCCTAGCGGTTTTTTTACCGGGATTTTTGCTGCTCTTAGGTGTGTTAAAGAACTGGCAAGTGTTAGCCAATCAACCCAAAATCGCTGGCGCAATCAATGGAGTGAACGCTGCCGTAGTCGGGTTATTGGCAGCAGCCCTTTATCAACCTGTATTTAACAGTGCCGTGTCAGCTAGTGTAGATATGGCACTTATTCTGATCGGTTTTTATTTGCTAAGACAGCTTAAATTGCCGATTATTTGGATGGTCATCTTTTTCATGTTGGGTGGCATCGCGATTGAGCTAATCTAGATCAATCAAAGGGAAATTATTTGAGTAATTTCCCACAAACCTCGCTTCTCTATCCTAAACTTATTCATTAGGCATAAAAATTTTCAGCCCCATAAGCTGGCGAATAAAGGGTAGAGGAACGAGCAATGGACACGCACAGCAAAAATGGTGATCATTCATTTTTTCAACATGTCGGTACACTCAATAAGCAACTGTCCGACCTTCATGACCGATTGCGTGTCAGTGTCCCTCATATTGATCGTATTTCTTTTGCATTGTACGACCCAGACTCCGAGCATCTTAAAACTTACGCAGACAGCACTTACAACGCTTATGAGCTACAGCATTATGAATTTCCCCTTGCTGATTTACCGGCCTTAAAAGAGTGCTCAACAACCGAAAAAAGTCGTAGTATTGGTAATATACCGAGTCAACTAAAGCCAAATCATCCTCACACCAAATGGCTGATTGAACAAGGTTTTATCTCTTCAATGGCGATACCGACTTATCACGATGGTTGTTTTATCGGTTTCATCTTCCTCAATTCGAAACAAGCACAATATTTTAGTGAATCTCTCCAAGAAACATTAGAGCCCTTTATTGACATGGTGCGCTTTGCTGTCTGCTCTGAATATCATTTAATCCATACGATTTTAGAAACGGCTCGTCATACTCAGCTGCGCTCACCTAAGCACTTACAAGAAAGCCTAGAACATCAAGTAAGGATCAGCAGCTATGCCAAAGTGATTGCCACTGAGGTTGCCGATATTTATCAGCTTGATGACGAAATGATTGACAACATTACGCAGTTTTCTCGATATCACGATATAGGAAAACTCTCGTTACCACTTTCGATGTTATTGAAAACGGAAACCTTTGGGGCCAACGAACGCCAACAACTCTATGGCCACATCGAAAAAGGGATTGATATCATTAACCATATTATTGATGACGTGGGTTCACCTCATCACCCTTGTGTATCAGTACTGAAAGAGATTGTCGCTTATCATCATGAGTTTTTAGATGGTAGTGGTTACCCCTACGGTTTAAGTAAAGATGATATTCCGGTTTCAGCTCGTATCATTGCTGTGGCCAATGTCTTTGACGCGCTCACCAGTCATCGACCGTATAAACAAGCATGGTCAGTACCGTTTGCGCTGTTAGAGTTGGAAAAAATGGTTGTCGATGGAAAACTGGATAGACACTGTGTTAATGCGCTACGCTACCATCAAGACTATCTCAAACAAGTTATCGCCGCTCACCCTGAAATGGACCCCAAAGATAGGATAAATTAATAGTGTCTGACTAAATCATAAAATAATTGATGGATCATTTAATTTGAATATTGAAAAGCAATTATCCAAACTCCTCTCTATTTACGTGTTATTAGGTTTATTTCTTTTCAGCTTCAATATTTTCATGCCAAGAAATAACCTAGTACTGCTGTATGACTCCAAACGTTATTTTGTCTGTTCAATCGTTATATTTAGCTCTCTATTACTCATTTTTAGCACAGCTGTTCGAGAAAATGTAATAGCAACACTGTCAAGTATCCCGAAAAACATTCAATTATTAATCGGTATCACTTTCCTTTTCGCTAGTATATCTAATATTTTTAGTGACTATTTCTGGCTTGCCCAGCTTGATTTTTTCTTTACTTTAGCATTGCTACTTACCGCTCCCATAGTAATGATTTATATCTCTGACCACAAAAGTCAATTACTGATCTCATTGGTATGGATTAGCTTGTTATTAATGCTGTCTATTGCTCTTATGATCTGGTTACAGGTTTACTTCACCTACCCGCTTAGCGTACATTCCGTGTTCGGTTTTGCGAACATTCGCTTTCTTAATCGCCTTCATATTTGGCTCATTATTCCGGCTCTATATCTTTACCTGATTGCACGTACGCCAAAATCTCGCACTCTACTCAAAACTGTCCTATCGATTGACGTGGCACTATTGATCATTACCGATGTGAGAGGTGCAGCAATTGCATTAACTGGCGGTATTGTCTTGCTAATATGGTTAGAGCCGAAAAAACGCCAACAGATATTAACTATCGTGATGCAAGCTATCTTAATCGGCTATGTAATCAAACTACTCTTTTTGCACCCAGTTCCCTCCATGTTATTTTCAGACCAAGCATTTGAGCTTGGTTCAATTCGGACCTCTTCTTCAGGAAGGTGGGATATTTGGCAAGAAGTATTGAGTTTATCAAGTTTTTTTGGGTTGGGGGGCGACGGCTATATTTGTAAATCTACAGGGTATTACGGGCCACACAATTCAGTTTTACTGCTGCTCGTCAATTGGGGCCTCATTCCTAGCCTTGGCTTTATCGGTATATCAACCTATCTACTGCTGAGTGTGATTAAAACGAAAAAACGCTTTCAAAGAATGATGGGGATCAACCTTCTTGTCGGCATAGCTTATAGTTTGGTTTCATCAGTCTTCGATAATGCTCTCAGTCAGTTAATGGCCATCATCGCATTAGCTCTGTTTTGGTGTTCATACAAAAAAATGGGCAATACTTCATGCTGCAAGTGGCGTTCTGTTCCGCATCAAATCATCATATTGATCTGTATTTGTAGCGTCTATTTTGTCGCAGAACAGATGTATACCCGCTGGGATAGGTATGAGATTCTGACTGTGAATGAGCAATTAAAGCCCAAATTTTGGTTAGGCTTAAATTGCCCTCAAAGCCTTCAGCCACCTTTTATAAATGCCTATCATGACTAGGATTTACTTGGCGGCCATAAAGCATTAACAGCGACCACTACTGTTATTCTGTTGGCTTATTATCTGTTTTGGCTCTCACTTCAGCCAACGCTCTTTCTAAGTTTTGGTTCGCAATCGCGTAATAGGATGCTTTCTTATTAATAGCTTGCTGTAAGTAAGGAATAGCTTTTTCTGATTCGCCCTGCAAAATCAAGAAATAACCGACGTTATTCAAAGCCTCGGCGGCATCCATATGACGCATAAATACGTTAACAGCACGAGTTTCTTCACCTTTGGCCAAATAAATAAGAGCCAAATTATTTTGCGCTTTTTCATTATCGGGTTCTTTCTCTAACGCGAGAACGGTAAAACGTTGAGCCGTTTTGTAATCTCCTGCCATGTAATATGAGTAACCAGTATTGAGCAAGGCATCGACTGATTTTGGTTCGATTTGCAGAACTTTATTATAAAAAGCTTGCGCCAATTTATGATGCGTTTTTATATCCGCCAATATGCCAATACCCATATACGCTTTAGCTGGTGAATAGTTGTCAATTGACAACGCTGACACTTCTTCTACCGTTAGTTCTTGATTCGCACTAATACTCTTACCACTATTTAAACGAACCTGATCAGCATTAAGCGCACGATAAAAATAGGTCGAACCAGACTCAACGCTTCCAGATTTCATATAAATCATCCCAAGCTGCTCCAATACTTTTATATTATTGGCATTATCATCAAGCGCTAATAGGTAGGCTCGTTCAGCAAGCTCTTGGTTACCTTTCGAATTGTGTATCTGTCCAATATTGTAGAGCGTTTTATCTTTAAACTGTGTTTGGGGAAAGGTCAGTGAGCGAATATATTCATACAAGGCTAAATCAACATTGTTATTCTGCAAGGCGAGATCACCGCGCATTATTGCCTCTTTCTCATTCAACGGCATCGCCTCAGAGGTCAAGGTATCAATCGGCTTTCCACTGTATAGAGCTTCGTTAAAGTCTGAATTTTTGGGTTGTGAAGCGCATCCGTATAACAGTTGCGATATTAATAATCCAACAATGTAATTTGATTTATTGATATTCATAGCCACTCCATTAGCTTAATGCGTCTAGCAATTTTATGATGGCGGGTCCCACAGCAACAATGAAGAAACATGGCCAAATAAACATAAGCAATGGAAATATCATTTTAGTGGGTATCTTCGCTGCAATTTCTTCCACTTCTTGGTTACGTTTATCACGAAAATCTTCGGTGTAATCCCTTAATGTTTTAGATAAACTACCACCAATGCGAGAAGCATGAGCCAGCATACTCACTAACCCTTGAATTTCCGTCACACCAGTACGTTGAATCAACTCTTGAAAGGCATCAGACATTTCGACACCCGCTTTAATTTTGGCACATACTGTCAGCAATTCATCGGCAAAATCCGGGTGAGAAATCAGCATTTCATCACCAACACGTCTTAGTGCGGCCTTAAAACCAAGCCCCGATTCTGTACAAACCACGAGTAAATCTAAGGCATCAGGGACACCAGCCCTCACTCTTCTTTGCCGTTTGGTGACCATACGCCCCAACACAAAGTTAGGGGCAAATAGACCCAAAGCGACCAGAATTATCATCAATAAATCACGATGAGCGAGATCAGGCTGGAAAAAAAACACCCCACCAGCAAGTCCAACACCAACCGCTGATGTCATCACTTTTACCGCATAAAAAAAGGTAAGAGTAGAGCTGTCGTGGAAGCCCGCATGCATCAACTTTTGACGAATCGATTCCCGTTCACGGCCACTTTTAGGCGCCACAATGGGCACCAGCGATTCCAATGTGTTACCAAACCGCTCTGATTTTCTTAATGTTCCTGACGAATTACTTTCTCGCAGTGAATGAAGTTTACGTTTAAGCGGCGATTTAGAACCAATAACAATAAAACCCGCCGTTAAAACCAGCATAGATACGGAAACAAGAATGAGGCTCAGAATCATGGTCTGTTCATCCAAGTTAAAACTCGAGAGAATGTTGAGTATGTCATCCATCATTACACCTCAAAATTGATAATGTTACGGATCCACACTGCGCCAATCGCAAGACTCACCACCCCGATACTGACGATTTTCATCCCTCGAGGATCCATATACAGAGGTTCAACATAGGTTGGGTTAAAAATGGCTAAACCAACAAAGAGAACAAAGGGCGATAGCACCAATATCCAAGCAGAAATGCGACTCTCGGCGGAGATGGTTTTGATTTTTCTGGCTAACTTAAAACGCGAGCGTAGCACAGCCCCAACTTTGTCTAAATTTTCAGAGAGATTGCCCCCAGTCTCTTTTTGCAGCAATACTGCACTGGCAAAGGCGAGCATCGATACCGTCGGGGTACGATCCGCCATTTGCATGATCGCCAAGCGCATATCGTAGCCATAATTCAGCAAATTGAAGGTATTCTTGAATTCAACACCGACAGGATCAGGCATTTCATTGCCGACTTCACTGAACGCTTGTGTCACCGGCTGTCCGGCTTGTAGCATGCGTCGAATAACATCAAGAGCCTCTGGTAATTGTGATTCAAACTTTGCTAGTCGGTCGGATATTTTTTTCTGGATATAAAAGTGAACCACGACGAAAGAACCGATAAATGTGGCAACAGCGACAAACCATGGCTGACCAATAATCAAAACCACCAGCGCTAACACAAAGCCCATCAACGTAGTTATCCCTAAAGTTTGCGCTAACGTCCAATGCAAGCCTGACAATTCAACTGACTTTCTAAATTCAGACAGTATTTTTATCGACACCAATTTTCGATCAATCGGTGACAAACTTTTTAAATAGTGCTCTTTAAGTAACGTCTGCGTTTCTTCATCCAAATTGGAGTGTGTGGCTTTGAGACGATTAGCCAGCTCTTTATGCTTGGCTTTAGAACCTGCGGCGGGAAGGATTAATGCTTGAGAAATAAACACCACCGCGAAAAACAACAACACCAAGAAAAAAGTAATATCATCAGTTGCCATGGTTATCTCTCCTGTGGGAAATCTTCATTAAAGATCTCAAAGGGCAGATGAAAGCCACGTTTAGAGAGCTGATCATGACAGCTTGGTACCACACCAGTTGAAGTGTAGTAGCCGATCACGTTCCCGTCTTCATCAAGACCTTGTCGCTTAAATTTGAACAGCTCTGACATGGTAATCACTTCACCTTCCATGCCATTGATCTCACAAATACTCACCATCCGACGCTTACCATCTTCTTGACGTTCCATCTGCACAACAAGGTGGATAGCTGATGCAATTTGAGAGCGTAAATTTTTAGTCGAAATATTCCACCCAGCCATTGAGAACATATTTTCGACACGGCTGAGTGCATCTCTTGGTGTGTTAGCATGTATGGTCGCCAAGGAACCATCATGCCCAGTATTCATTGCCGCCAGCATATCGACGGCTTCACTACCACGGACTTCGCCAAGCACAATGCGATCAGGCCGCATACGTAATGAGTTTTTTACCAACTCTCGCTGGCTAATTTCACCCTTGCCTTCTAAGTTAGCCGGTCTGGTTTCTAGACGCACAACATGAGGTTGTTGAAGTTGCAGTTCGGCGGAGTCTTCAATTGTAATAATTCGTTGATCGCGTGGAATGAACCCTGAAAAGATATTCAAAGTGGTAGTTTTTCCTGACCCTGTACCACCAGAAATTAAGATGTTGAGCTCCCCTTTCACTGCAGCTTCAACGAAGGTGGCCATTTGCTTTGAGAGTGAATCAAACGAAAGTAAGTTATCCATCGTCAGCCGATCGACGGCAAAACGGCGAATAGAAATGGACGAACCATCCAAGGCGAGAGGCGGTATAATCGCATTGACACGAGAGCCATCTAATAAGCGGGCATCTACCATTGGTGATGCCTCATCAATCCGGCGTCCAACCTGGCTGACAATTCGGTCAATGATGTTTCTCAAGTGACGCTCATCTAAAAATGTGTAGGGTGTTCTTTCAAGTTTGCCTTTTCTTTCAACAAACACATTTTTGGGGCCGTTAACTAAAATATCGGAAACCGTTTGGTCATTGAGCAGTGGCTCTAAAGGCCCTAAACCAAACACTTCATCTTCAATCTGCTTAATCACCCTTTTACGCCCTTCGGCACTCAGAGCATGAGCCTGATCATCGGCCATTAACTGTACTATTGCATCATGGAGGTCTTTTCTTGCTCGGCCTTTTTCTAAGCTTGATAACAACCCTAGATCTAACGTCTCCAACAGCTTTTGATGGTAATAATGTTTGGTTTCTAATTCTTGGCTAAGCTGTTTTTTCGCCTCATCGACTGCGCGATCTTTTGCCTCTGATTCTTGTTGCTTTTTTTCATGTCGCAAAAGGTCCCTATTTTCCCCTTCATCCACACTCGGCTTGACCTCTTGAGCTTCTAGCCGTTCTGCCGCTGCGAGTTTTTCTTGAAGTTCTGTGCTTATATTTTTTCGTTTGAAAAACATAGTGCCTCCTTGCTCTGCTAAGAGAAAATGCGTTTAAACCATCCTTGCTTAACCTCAACATCCGGTAGCTGACTACATACAAATTGGATAACGGATTTGGATAATGGGCTACCTTTCTTCGTTTCGACGAATGGACGGCCTAAGTTCGCCCCCTCAACAGCAACTTTAAAATCGTTCGGAAAAACTTGCACATCGATCCCTTCAATCGTTTCCTGAACATCTTTGAGCTTGATAGATTGGCGTTTTTCATAACGATTGACCAAAATCGCCATCTGCTCTTTTGATAAACCAAAATCAAACACCAGTGACTTAGCGATACGGCTAGTATTTTTTAGTGCCGCAAGATTTTGTTGCGTAACGAGAAATATTTTCGTGGCAGGAGAAATAACCGATGAAAATAGACGATCGACCCCTCGCGAAAGATCAATAATAACGAAGGGATAGATCTCTCTTAATAGAGGAAGAAGTTTGCTGATATCTTTGGCTTTATCGTAATTATCGTGACTATTTCC
Source organism: Vibrio aestuarianus (assembly GCF_012395185.1). Lineage (GTDB taxonomy): Bacteria > Pseudomonadota > Gammaproteobacteria > Enterobacterales > Vibrionaceae > Vibrio > Vibrio aestuarianus. The sequence goes on along the minus strand of NZ_JAAZTU010000004.1, from coordinate 32,664 downwards.
ATGTTTAAAACTCAGTACGTGCAGTCCACTGGAGTGTTTTGTTACTAGGCTATTAAGCGAGACTTCATCAAGATCAGCGACACTGGCAATGACATCTGACAACCCATAACTAGGGATCAGGTTCAAGTAATCGTCAATAGTTCCAAACTGCAAATCGAGATCCAATAGCAGCACTTTGCCTGGATAGCGATGAGCGATGTCGACAGCGGTATTGACCGATAATGTTGATGCGCCCGATCCTCCTTTGGTATTTAAGAAGATGAACAGCTCACCAAAATGCCGATTCATCACTTTTTCATCCGCGATATTTGTTAACAGCGGCAAGAATTCATCGAGCATGGCTTGGTCTGACATAAAGTCAGCCGCGCCAATTCTCAGCGCCATTTTTAATGCCGCACTATCACTTTCATCACCAAAAACAACCAAAGCGGCCTCATGATTTTGCTCTGACGAATTGTCATCATAGTTATGCAATTCCACCACTTTTTGAGCCCAATTAAGCCCTGTCTCGACAAAGATCAAATCTGGTGAAGAAAACTTACTAAGATTAGCGGCCACTAAGTCGGCAAGAAATATCAGCTCAAAGTTCACGTTCCTACATTGTCCAAGTTCATTTTGGATATGGACTTTAAAAACATCACTCGAATAGATAACCCAAATCGATAAATTGGTTTTGAATCTTATTTTGTTACTATCGTTTCGAGGGAATTGGACGGCCTCACCCATAAATAACTCCTAACAATTGGTGTTAGTTCCGTTCGGAACAATACCTAGACTTTCACTAGGAATGGTAGTTTCAAAGCTGGGAATATCGATCAAGCCACTCTCACCCAAAAAATCTAATAACGAGAGCAATTGATAGGTTAAGCTGACAACCCTTGCTCGGACAAACCTCACATTTTGCGCGGTAGGTGATGCCAACACCACTCCATCTTGGTCTAAATATTCAATTTCAATGCTATCGGCATCAATCCCTGCAATCACGCTACTAGCGGCCACTGACGATGCAATTTGCTGACTTTGGCTGATTTGACAAACGGCTGCTAAACGGGCTGCTTTTCGGGTGACATCATTTATCGCCTGTAGCGAAAACATTAAGTAGCCAATAGAAATGATGCTAAACAGCAATACAAATAGCACTGATGAGGCCAAGGTAAATTCGATCACCGCGATACCTTGAATAGGTTGGATTCGTCTAATCATTGACTTATCCTCATGATCGAAGAAGAGCTCATCGGCACCGTTAAACTGGCATCTGAAAATGGTAATGTCGATGCAATACTTGGTTTAAACTGATAACTGGTCGTCACCGTGACGTATTGATTATCGACACAGCTCACCGCTACATCACTGACTTGCCAATTACGTAGCTGCGACTTATTGCCATTAACGGTTCCATAAACGACCATTTTTTGAATATCGCTAGTAATCGCGATGACAGGACCACAGCCAGACGCATCCGTTTGAGTAGACGCATAGCGAGCGCCAATACGAACCGCTTTATTGAGCGTGTTTAGCTCAAGCATCATCCGTGATAGCTCTATTACCGCGACCAAAATTAAAAGTAAAACCGGCAGTGCGATTAATAACTCAATGGCAGCAAACCCTTTTTGAGAAGCACTACTCATACGCCACCTCCGAGCATCGGATCTTTAAAAAGAACCATGCGCGTCACCCCTGTTGTGGTGTCTGAAATGCCACCATCAACTACACTGCAATGTTCAATAAACTCACCGAAAATACTCTGTTTACCCGCCCCACCAGAATTGCTTGAATAGCGCTGAATCAAGAAAAAACAACCAATATTATTAACTTGAAATTCGATTTTCCCTCCCGACTTGGTCGAGGATGCACAGTCTAAAATTGGTACGGGGAGAATACGTCTCCATGCCACGGATCCGCTTTTATCACAGTCGGCATTAAGCAGGCATTCGCTTGTCTCTGTTTGGTATTTATCGAATGACCACTTGCCTGGATCAACTGAGTCGTTGTAACTGGCTAGGTTATCCAAGGTAATGGTCGTGCTAGGTTCGGTGATGATCAGATCTGGCGGGTAGTAAATTCCCCCCAAGGTTTCCCCTTCAAAACGACTATCGATACTTCCTGTCGGCCCAACAGCATTACCAGGCTCTGTATATAGGTCTTCACCAATAGTAACAACGGTTGTATTTTTACCGACCAATGCATCACTAACGTCACTTTTACCGCTACCCATATCAAGCAAATGGTAGTTTCCAGCGCCCAATCCATCTCCAGAGGATTGGCTGCCTGACTTAATTTCATAGACGGTTCCAACGCTGTAGCCAGAAGGACCTGCTTCATCACCTTCACACATGCCAATTGGCAATATATTGGTCGTATCATTAACATAAGTCGGGCCAGCAACCGCACTGGCTGAAACACTCTTTTCCAAATTAAACGCTTGAATGAGAAATTCGGGCATGCCTAAACCACTAACACTCACTCGCACATAAATATGTTCTGCTGATGAAGAGGGAAAAGCGGCAGAAAAACCACTATTGGGGGTCGATGAGTATTCAATGGCTAATAAATTGAGCGTTGCACCATCCTCCGCCGAAGAAAGTGCAAGCTCGCTATTCCCCGAAGCGGCCACCACCTTTTGATAGACCTGAATGACCGTGGCTTGAGTGTCACTTTCCGAGCGAGTCGAGTTGGCAATAGAGGCGGCGGCTAATGCAACGGAATCCAAGGCATTTTGCAAGCGTGTTTTGTTGACCACTACATGGGTAATATCAATCGCAAAGGCGGCAACTGCGATAAAAACAACCATCGCTGCCGTTATCACTACCAACACTAATCCCGATTGTTTATGAGCTAATGTCGATCTCGTTCTGTGGCTCATAATGCATCCTTAGGGTCATTTACTAAACCCATCAAGGAATTGGCTTTCACTTTCACTACTGGATAAATCACTTTCAGATTTTCCGGTATAGCTTTGATACGCCCCTTCCATTCGTTCACCGCTCCCTGTAGGAACTACACCTAAATTATCTTGTGATGCTTTAGGATTATAAGTTTGCTCAGCACGGACGAGCGATACATGATGCCCCAACTTGGTTTCATTGGCGCAACTCGATATTAATAGTATAGTCAATAAAGTCGTCAGTACTCTTAATTGAACCTTCATATTTTGCTCCTACAGACTGTGGCCAAATGACCCTTCAGAACCACCTTGGTTGCTATTAAGCCCTTCAATTGCTTCTTCTGTCTTTGTTGTTTTCTGTGCATTCGGAGCTTTAATATAGGCGCCTTGACCTAATAAGTAATACTTCACATCGGTAGGCTCAACATAGGCATCGGTAGGTAAGGTGATTCGGTTTCTATCAATAGGCTGTGCAAGCCTTGGGGTAACCAAGATCACTAATTCCGTTTCACCGGAAACAAACTCTTGGCTATTAAATAATTGCCCTAACACTGGAATATCACCAAAGCCCGGCATTTTACTGGCCACATCCCGTACATTCTCACTGAGCAAACCAGCGATACCGATAGTTTGTCCATCAGCAAGCTCTAGCGTCGAAGAGGCACTGCGCCGCGTGATCGGAGGAATAACGTAAGTCCCATTGGTTTCCCCGGGCGCTAAGGTTAAAGCGCTTGAGTTAGCAATTTCACTGACATCAACCGCCAGTGATAAATTGATTTTTTTATCGCTTAAAATGGTTGGTATAAATTTAAGCCCCACACCATATTCTTTATATTCAATGGTAATTCCGTCTTGATTGGGTACAGGAATAGGGAACTCACCACCAGCAAGAAATTCAGCCTTGGAACCACTTAATGCCGTTAAATTCGGCTCCGCCAATACTTTTGCGGTTCCATTTTGTTTCGCCATATCTAATGAAAATGAAAAAAAAGTATTCTCATCCAAAAAAGAGCCTAATATCCCGTAATTGCCGATACTGGGGACACCAAAAATAGGCGTAGCCCCTGCAATTCCAGATGCAACCGAAGAAGCCCCCCACTTGAAATTTGAACCGCTGGATTGGAAAAAGGCAAAATTGGCATCAAATTTTCTCACCAAACTGCGCTGAACCTCCGCTACCGTGACTTCAAGCATTACTTGTTGAGCACCACCAATAGTCATCAGGTTAATCACACCCGTTTTATCAACTTGTTGGCTGAGTGACTCTCCTTCCTTATCGATAGACTGACCTGAGGTGTACGTTTCAGCGACTCTTAATGCAATATTCATTTGTGCTTGAGAGCTAATTTGACCGCTTAAAATAAGGCGATTCTGAGTACTGTGCACCTCTATTTTCTCGTCGGGTAAAAATTCGTACAGCTTGGCTTTCAAGCTGTTCAAATCATGTGTCACCTCTATATCAATCGACTCAATTAACTCACCACTTCGGTTCCAAGCCATTAGGTTTGTTGACCCGAGTTTTTTACCGATCAAAAAGAGCTCATTCGATTTGAGCATCACAATATCCAGCACTTCAGGGTCACCTAAAGAAACCCTACTAGCTTTGGCGGGGAGTTTCACATAAGTGGATTTGTGATGCGGTACACTAACCACCTTACCGACCTGTGACACAGCGAAAGCTGAAGTGCAGATAAATAAGGTGGTCAATAATACTGTTGTGATAATTTTCATATTCCACCTCAATCCTTGACTTTAATATTTGAAGAATTAGTCCCTTTGATAATGGTAACGCTTGGCGGTGGAATGTAGCGCTTCACCACTTTTTCTTCAGGCTCGTGCGGGTTTCGTAATGCAAGCTGTATTAGCCCTTTACTCTGAGCTGACAATAATTTTTCAGCTTCTTTAGGGGTCACTTCCAAGGTCACAGCCCGAACAATGATTGGCTTGTTCTCTTTGGTTTTCGCTGTTTGGTCAACCGCCAACACTTTAATGTCCTTAAGCACAGTCAGTGTGGTTGCAGAATTAGCGCCATACTTCATAGTATTAAGAATATCGACTCGGTTACCTGGCAATAGAAAACCCGCCACACCGATAACGTCATTTACACGGATGGTTACCGCTCTTTTATTTTCTGGAATTAATGCTGCTAGTGTTGACCCTTCACCTGGCGTGCTAAGCCTTAACGATGACAATATTTCACCTTGATATATCGTTGTGGCAACTACTTTGCCAACCAGCAATTCACTAGAAGTAAATTGATCGTCATTGCGCCAACTTTTCTCCAATAATTTAGTCATCACATGTTGCTCTTCAATCACGGCTCCTGCCTCAATATCTTGAGCTGCAATCACGACAGGTTCACGTTCAACAACTTCGACCTCAACTTGAGGTTGCGCCTGTCCTTCCATCCATTTCTTGGCAAAAAACACAGCGCCAAGACCAAATAAAATCGACAATAAAAACAATATTATCACTTGTTTTCTAGTCATCTTGCACCACCTCCGTTGCCATCGGCTGTGAAATACACTTCCCAAGCTTGTTGGACGAGATCTGGCGTTAACACCGGTTCAGAGGCTTCAAACACAATAATGTCTCTGCAAATACCGCTCAGATCTTTAGGTAAACATGGGAAATAGCCGATGTTATGATTTTTATGAAGATTAAGTACCGCATCAAGAACTGCATCATTAATGGCTAGCGAACGACTTTTCGATACTCGTTGCCAAAGCTCGATGTAACTTTCTTGAGGTAACGGCTGGAACTGGATCTTGTAACCTAACCGTCTTAGAAATGCAGGATCACTGATCTTTTCAGGATCCAAATTGGTTGAAAATGCGAGCGTCAAAATAAATGGAATGGATATTTGTTGACCATTGGGTAGTGATAAGTAATCGTAAAAATACTCCATCGGCACTATCCAGCGATTCAATAAAGTATCCACAGGCATCGGCTGGCGACCTAAATCGTCAATAATCAAAATGCCATTATTTGCCATCATTTGCAGTGGAGCCATCCATACACGATTATGTTCCGTATGATTGACTTCAAGCATCTCCATGGTTAGCTCTCCACCTACTTGTACGCTGGGTCTTTCACACAAAACCCAGCGCCGATCATACTGTTCTTTGTAAGCAATAGATTGGCTGTCATGTTGAGAAACTTTGTGATGATGCTGAGAGGAAAAAACTTTGATTATGTTCCCTGCCGCATATACAGCATAAGGAATGTAAACCGAAGTATTTAATGAATTGAGAATGCGTGTTGCGACAAAGGTTTTACCTGTCCCAGCACCACCGTATAAAAGTAACGCTCGGCCTGAGTTTATCGCAGGCCCTAGAACTGAAATCATTCGTTGCACACCTAAAACATCTTTAAGTGCGTATTCCACATCCGGCCTTGTTATCGGATTTTTTCTCACGTCCTGCGCTTCAACCATATCATGGTAATCAGCAAGGCATATTGGGGCGGGACCTAGATAGGCATCCTTGATGAAAGCGGCATCCGCCTCTTGGCTACCCATTTCTGACAAACCATAACGCACTTGCCCTGTAGATTGAGCCGCAAAACTTCCAATATCCGGCTGGAAAACTTCAACCAGTGATTTTTTTCTTAGACTCGCGAGTAGATCTTCGATCATATAACTGCTAATCGCCATCAGCTTTGTTAAAGCTAACAAGTCTGATTTTGGATAAGCGGCCAAATGTTTGATCAGCAGGTTTTCTAGTACAACTTTGGGTATCTTTAGCTCATCAAACGCGGTGGGCACTTTCGGTGGATCGGTCTGCGGAATTAAGATTTCCCGATGCTGGCTATTGGCATGACTTTCCATAGTGCCCCCAGATAACAATCAAAAATAGTGGCTAAGCGCTAGACCGACAACCACAGAAGGTGCTAATGGCATGCGTAATTTCCCACTGGTATCACCATTATAAAAATTAGAACTGCCACCTAAAAAAAGAGAGAGATAATAATCTTTTTTGCTGCGAATGATGGCCCCCTCACCGGCAACCATAAAAAGACCAAAAAGAGCAGCAATCATTCCGCTAGCAATAACTAACCAGTAACTGGTAGTGGTTAAATTCCCCCATCCGACTAAATAACCAATACAACCTAAAAGTTTGACGTCACCAGGCGCTAGCGCTTTAATCAAGTGTAAAATTAATGCGCCAGAAAACATGATACTCGCACCGAGAAAACCATTAATAAAAGAGGTTGATATGGCTTCTTGACTGGTTAATTTAAGCATAGACGTAAAAAAAACAATCAGTAATAAATATTTATTTGGTATACGATTCTCTTTTAAGTCAAAGATAGCAATAATAATAAGCAATCCCCATATAACCAATATCATGTAATTATTCATACCAAATGCCTTAGGGATAATTAACAGTTAAAATTTATTAGATAGTGATAATTTTATCCAATCAGCCACCTTAGTTAAAAACACCAGCAAGTGTCTGGTTGAGTAGATCACCTTGAAAACTGAAAAACGCAGTCAAAACGCCAACTAATAAGGCGGCACCTACAACATACTCCACAACTGACAAACCCGATTCATCTTCGAGGAAAAAGTATAGCTTACGTAAAAATGACATAGTTAACCTCGATTAATTATCGGATTAACAAAGAAGGAAATAAATTCCCTTCTTTGCTAAAAAAATATTAAACACCGCATTAAGAGTCTTGAACACTCACCAAACTATGAACCTTAACTACCAATGCTACTTAAGCTACTTGATAGACTGCTGGTTAAGCTCGTTCCTAAAGTGGTGAAAACTGCACTCAAAGCACCAACCAATAGCGCGGCACCCACCACATACTCGACAACGGAAAGGCCTTCTTCATCTTGCACAAAGGTCTTTACCTGCTCATAAAATCGTTTCATCGCTCGGTCTCCTTCCAAACTGCAATACAACAAATTGATTGCTACTAACAACGTTAGTTAATAATAAAATTATCAGTTAGAATTTTTATGTCTAGTTCTGGTACTTTATTGCCATCAAACAATACTAATGTTTAGGTAACTGCCCAGTAGTTAAAAACAAAAAACCATTGATAAAAAAGATGTTTATCAAAAAAACTTTATAAAAAACCCCATGTAACTTACTTTTCAAGGCAATTATCTATGGCATTTTTCTGGTATGACTTGTACTTTCTTAAGCTACATCTAATCTAAAAGGAGTAGTTTAAAGTGAGTATAACGCAATGGATAATTCATGATGGAAGAAAATGCACTCTATTGGATTGGACAGCCACTTGCCCTGCTGCCAAACCGATTATTTAGCACCCTAAATGAAAAATTCACCTTTATTGAGTGTGGTAACGACATTTCTGTTCTCAGTAATTCTGAGGTAAGGCTATGTTTCTTTTTTTACAACCAAGATATAAACCGTGAATTACTTAATTTTGCGATTAATTTGTGTGAAAATTTAAATCGTCAATTAGTTATCGTATACCATGGTGAATGTGAAATAACGAACCGCGATTTTATTTTAGAAAAAATACAAACAAATCAATCAGATTATAATTTAGAGCTAGATAGGATTCAAAGTTACCTAACTCATGATTTTGATAAAGTTAAAGCAAGATTAAACACCCATGACCAAACACTAAACAACCGAGTTAGTGACGATTTAGTCAAAGCCATTCAATACATTGAACAGCACATAGCTAACCCTATACAAGAGAAAGACATTGCTGAACATTGTCACTACTCAGTCACTTATTTTTCTAAAATATTTCATAAACACACAGGGAAAAGTTTTATTGATTATCTCACTTTTAAAAGAATTGCTAATGCAAAACGTTTATTGATCAGTGAGCCTAATTGTAAAATTGAATATATTGCTTACCAATGTGGCTACAAAGATGTGTCCTATTTTTCACGAATGTTTAAGAAAAAAACAGGGGTTAGCCCGGGAGTGTTTCGACAAACCCATTCGTTTCATTAAATTTTACCTTGGTCAAAATTCCGACAAACAAAGAGAAAATCTCCTTTCACTCAATCATTTCAACATGATAGAGTTAACAAGAAATTAACATAACAACAATAATGATTTTGCCAATAACATGGAGTTAGAGAATGATTCAGCCTAACGAGTTAAGCAAACAAACCTGCGCTCTCCCACCACCCAATGAGATGATCCTAAAATGGGCACAGGAACGCCCAAATCAGGTTTATCTAAAACAAATTATCAACCGGCAATTTGTTGAATACACCTATGCCGAAGTGGCCGACAAAGCCCTTAAGCTGGTGTCTGCGCTACAAGAACTAGGGGCCAAGCCGCAAGATAAAATCGCCTTAATTTCAAAAAACTGCGCCGAATGGTTTATTTGTGATTTGGCGATGATGCTCGGTGACTTTATCAGCGTTCCTATCTTCCCAACCGCAGGGGCCGATACCATCGAGTATTGTATCACGCACAGTGAAAGTAAAATTTTGCTAGCAGGCAAGCTTGATGATGCCAAGGAGACCAGTCAGGTTTTACAGAACATGCCTGATCTCATCAGTATCGCTTTGCCTTACGATTCTGCGCCAGAATGCAAATACCAATTCATTTCACTGATAGAGCAGCATCAACCAAGTCAATTAAGACCTCAGCACCACGACAACAAACTGATGTCGATAGTCTATACCTCTGGCACGTCTGGTTTACCAAAAGGCGCTATGCTGACATATGGTGCCTTTTGCTGGTCAGCTCAACAGTTGATTAACCATATTGGTATTCAAGAAGATGATCGCCTTTTTTCTTATTTACCATTGGCGCACATTACTGAGCGTGTCTACATCTTTGGCTCATCAATTATGGGCGGGGTTCTTACCGCGTTTCCAGAGTCATTGGACACCTTTATTGAAGATGTAAAAATGCAGCGCCCTACTCTGTTTATTTCGGTGCCTCGGTTATGGACACTGTTCCAACAACGTATTCAAGATAAGCTCCCCCAGAAAAAGCTCAACTTCCTACTTAAAATTCCTTTTGTAAATTCGCTAATCAAAAAGAAATTAGCCGAGGGTTTAGGGTTAAATCATGCACGTGTTTTAGGCTGCGGTAGTGCCCCGGTATCACCATCACTGCTAGAGTGGTACCACAGTATTGGATTAAACATTACCGAAGCGTGGGGGATGACCGAATCATTTGCCTATAGCACCCTCAACTACCCATTTAGAGCCGATAAAATTGGTTCCGTTGGACAAGCAGGCCCAGGTATTGAACTGAAGATTGCCAATGACAATGAAATCATGGTTCGCGGTAACGGCTTATTTTCTGGTTACTACAAAAATGATATTGCAACCCAAGAGTCATTTGATAAAGAAGGTTGGCTACACACTGGAGATATTGGTTTTATTGACGCAGAAGGTTATCTAACCATCCAGGGTCGTAAAAAAGACACCTTCAAAACCGCCAAAGGTAAATTTGTTGCCCCAGTCCCAATTGAAAATAAGTTATTTGAATACAGTCGAGTTGAAATGATGTGCTTGATAGGTTTGGGGCTTCCCGCACCTATCTTACTTGTCGTTCCACATAATTTCCCTCATTTCGATCGCGCCCGATATGAGCGAACTACGAAGAAAGTCATTGCACGTATCAATTCCGAACTGGAATCTCATGAACAAATTAAAGGCGTATTAATGATCAAAGATCCATGGTCGATAGAAAATGGCGTCCTCACTCCAACATTGAAAATTAAACGTCACGTGTTAGAGCAAAAATATCATGAGATTGGCCATAACTGGCCGAAAGGTCAACTGGTGGTGTGGGAAGAATAACTATATCTAACAGGCTAAAAGTAAAGGCTAATAATTTTATTAGCCTTTTTTCTGTGCAGATTTATAGCGTATTTATTCGTTTTTCGGCTCGAGAAGCTTTTCTACCCTAGATAGCGTTATCTTGGCTGTTATACTAAGAAAAACTCAAACATAAAAGATATCCCATGACACAAGCCAACAATCCGCTACACGGTATTACTTTGGAAAAGCTACTGACAGAACTGGTTGAATATTACGGTTGGGAAGAACTCAGCTATATGGTCAATATCAACTGTTTCAAAAAAGACCCTAGCATTAAGTCTAGCCTTAAGTTTTTACGGAAAACGGAATGGGCACGCGTTAAGGTAGAAGAGATTTATGTCAGTCTAAAAAGCTAGCAAGCTAGGTTGAGCGGTTATTTGCTACGGTTGGTATCAATTCAAAAACGTCATTCGTTTTTATTTAAATCAGCACTAATCACTATTACAAAAAATAAACCCCCGCAAGCTTTCGCTTGCGGGGGTTTTACGTATTAGCTTATTTAAAGAATTACTTCTTCTCAGCTTCTTTACGTGCTTTCACTTCAGCAATTACTTGCTCAGAAACGTTAGCAGGACATGCAGAGTAGTGTGAGAACTCCATAGAGAACTGACCACGGCCTGATGTCATAGTACGTAGTGTACCGATGTAGCCAAACATTTCTGATAGTGGTACGTCAGCTTTAACGCGAACGCCAGTTACACCAGCTTCTTGGTCTTTGATCATACCACGGCGACGGTTAAGGTCACCGATAACATCACCAACGTGATCGTCTGGAGTGAACACGTCAACTTTCATGATAGGCTCAAGAAGTTGTGCACCTGCTTTAGGCATAGATTGGCGGAATGCGCCTTTCGCTGCGATTTCAAATGCGATAGCTGATGAGTCAACTGCGTGGAAACCACCGTCGAACAGTTCAACTTCAACGTCAAGAACTGGGAAGCCAGCTAGAACACCTTCGTTCATCATTGACTTGAAGCCTTTCTCAACTGCAGGCCAGAATTCTTTAGGTACGTTACCACCAACAACTGTTGATTTGAACGTAAAGCCAGTGTTCACTTCACCAGGTTTGATACGGTAGTCGATCTTACCGAATTGACCAGAACCACCAGACTGTTTCTTATGCGTGTAGCTATCTTCAACTGCTTGAGTGATAGTTTCACGGTAAGCTACTTGTGGTTTACCTACAATTAGGTCAACGCCGTAAGTACGCTTCAAGATATCTACTTTGATGTCTAGGTGAAGTTCGCCCATACCTTTAAGGATGGTTTCGCCTGAATCTTCGTCAGTTTCAACTTGGAACGTTGGATCTTCTGCAACCATTTTACCGATCGCGATACCCATTTTCTCAGAACCGCCTTTATCTTTAGGCTGTACTGCGATAGAGATTACAGGTGCAGGGAACACCATAGGCTCTAGAGTAACTTCGTCTTTTGGATCACATAGCGTGTGACCAGTTTGAACGTTTTTCATGCCCACGATAGCGATGATGTCACCCGCTTGTGCAGAAGTCAGTTCATTACGATCATTCGCTTGCATCTCAACCATACGACCAACACGTTCTGTTTTACCAGTGAACGAGTTAAGGATGGTGTCACCTTTGTTCAGTTTACCAGAGTAAATACGAACGAAAGTTAGGGCGCCGAAACGGTCGTCCATGATCTTAAATGCTAGTGCTTTGAAAGTTTCATCAGCAGAAACGATAGCGTGACGGCCAGTTTCGTTGCCTTCTTCGTCCATCAAAGGTTGTGGATCAACTTCTGTTGGAGCTGGTAGGTAATCAACCACAGCATCAAGTACTAGTTGCATACCTTTATTCTTAAATGCAGAACCACAGAATGTTGGGAAGAATGCTAGATCACGAGTACCTTTACGGATACAACGTTTGATATCTTCGATAGAAGGCTCTTCACCTTCCATGTAAGCTTCCATAAGATCGTCGTCTTGCTCTACAGCAGTTTCAACCATCTCTTCACGGTAAGCTTCAACATCATCAACCATATCCGCTGGGATATCTTGAATTGTGTAGTTTTCAGGAAGACCTGTTTCATCCCAAACGTAAGCTTGACGAGTTAGGACATCAACCACACCAACGAAGTTGTCTTCGATACCGATTGGTAGGGTCATTACTAGTGGACGAGCGCCAAGTACGTTTTTAACTTGCTCAACAACGCGGTAGAAGTCTGCACCCATACGGTCTAGTTTGTTAACGAAGATCAGACGAGATACTTCTGAATCGTTCGCGTAACGCCAGTTAGTTTCAGACTGAGGTTCAACACCGCCTGAACCACAGAATACACCGATACCGCCATCAAGCACTTTAAGAGAACGATAAACTTCAACAGTGAAGTCAACGTGTCCCGGGGTGTCGATAACGTTGAAACGGTGGCCTTTCCAGAAACAACTTACAGCTGCTGACTGGATTGTAATACCGCGCTCAGCTTCCTGTTCCATGAAGTCAGTGGTCGATTCGCCATCATGTACTTCACCAGTTTTGTGGATTTGACCAGTTAGCTTAAGGATACGCTCAGTGGTAGTTGTTTTACCCGCATCAACGTGCGCGAAAATACCAATGTTTCTGTATTTCGATAAATCTGCCATTGTCTTACTCTGTTAATAGGATATAAATTGCGCGCAGAGTATACCACAATCTGTCAAGACTGATAGCTCTGCGTGCTCTAGAAGAAAAAAAACTTGTCTATGTTACTGCATGCCAAAATCAAACGATATCAATTTATTTGATTTACGTAATTTCAGCGTATTTCCCTACCTAAGAAGGATAGCTAAATTCACATCATTTGCTGTATTTTAAACGAAAGCTCATACGAAATTACAACTCATCAAACGCTTCTATCGCTTCTGACAATTTTTTTACTCCGTGTATTTGCATGCCAGCAATACCACCTTTAGGCATGTTTGCTATTGGCACCACCGCTCTTTTAAAACCATGTTTAAATGCTTCGTTGAGCCGCTCTTGACCACTCGGCACTGGGCGAATCTCGCCAGCTAGCCCAACCTCACCAAATACGACCACATCTTTAGGTAGCGGTTTATCGCGAAAACTAGAAAGTAGGGCCATTAATAGTGCTAAATCGGCACTGGTTTCCGTTACTTTCACCCCACCAACCACATTCACAAATACATCTTGGTCTGCCATTTGTAAACCGCCATGCTTATGCAGCACTGCAAGCAATAATGACAACCGGTTTTGCTCCAAACCAACCGCGACTCGTCTTGGATTAGCAAGTTGGGAGTAATCGACCAGTGCTTGGATTTCAACCAGTAATGGGCGAGTTCCTTCCCAAACCACCATCACCGAACTGCCTGATGTATCTTCTTCACCGCGTGATAGGAAAATGGCAGAGGGGTTACTTACTTCACGCAAACCTTGGCCAGTCATCGCAAACACACCAAGCTCATTAACCGCTCCAAATCGATTTTTATGACTGCGTAAGGTTCGAAAACGACTATCGGTTCCACCATCAAGTAATACCGAGCAATCAATAATGTGTTCCAGAACTTTAGGTCCTGCTAACGTTCCATCTTTGGTTACGTGCCCGACTAAAAACACCGCTACATTATTTTGCTTAGCGTAACGAGTCAGTGCGGTTGCGGATTCTCTGACTTGAGCAACCGTACCCGGAGATGATTGAACATCAGCGACATGCATAACCTGAATAGAATCTATCACCATAATTCGAGGTTGCTCTTTTTCTGCTATCTGGCAAATACGGTCAACGTTAGTTTCAGACAACATTTTCAGATTATCTTTGGGCAGCCCCAGTCTAGACGCGCGCATCGCAACTTGCTGTAACGACTCTTCACCAGTCACATATAAAGTTGGCATTGAAGCTGAAAGCTGACACATAGTTTGCAGCAATAAGGTTGATTTACCTGCTCCTGGATTTCCACCAATCAGTATCGCTGCGCCAGGAACGACACCACCACCCAATACGCGATCAAGCTCTTTAAAGCCGCTAGAGAATCGAGGTACTTCCTGTAAGTTTATGTCAGAAAGCACTTGTACTTGCGATTCAGACACCGCGCCTGCATAACCACTTAAACGCTCATTACGCGCAACTTGGGGAGATGCAGCCAAACGAACCTCAGAAATAGTGTTCCAAGCACCACATGCGCCACATTGACCTTGCCAACGCGGGAAATCGGCGCCGCAATCATTACAAACATATGCGCGTTTTACTTTTGCCATGAGCCCTCAACCATTCTGATTTATTGCCGTTCATTTATAATCAATTGGCTCAAATAGTAAGCCAATAAAATATATTGCAGTGATGCAGGTTAATTTCTGTTTAAATAAAGGTTGAACCTTCGCTACAGATAACTAAAGATTATGATAACTGTGCCGATTAACCTATGAGAGCAACACTTTAGCAGAAAAGTATGCAGCAATCTGAAATTCTATCAATCGCCGAGCGTTTGATTCCGGCTTATGGATCCACCGATTTTGAATACCTTTTGTTACAAATGACAGAAGATGAGCCGCCGTCGGTCAAATTATTGGTAAAGATGGAACTCAACCGCCTTATGGCTCCTTGTATTAGAAGTATCGACTTACGAGGGCGAGTGCAGGGCGAGTGCCGAGAATACTTATTAGATGGTCGTAAGCATTGGTTAGATGATGTTGCATTCAATGCCTATCATAAGAGCATAAAAAAATTTGGTTCTTATACCGATGGTGTATGGGAGGCGTTAAATAATACTCGTAATAACTTTCGAGTCATGCAGCAGCGCGGCACCAACAATCCACAAAAATCAACCAATGCGAATTCCCTCTTTGAAGCAGAACCCGTCAAACTGGGCTACGACCTCAAACGTCAAGAAAATCGCTTAAGAGTGACATCTCAAGTTGAAATCCACTTACAAAATAAGCAGCTAGTGAATGGCTTAAGTGTTGATCTCTCAGCTTCAGGTGCAAAATTCAAAGTTCCGGCTGCATTCGACTACAAATTGGGCGAAGTTATTAAGGTTCATTTTTCAGAGCTTAATAAATCGTCTGAAGTAGTTGGCCTGCACAATACCATTGAATATCGCATCCTTGGGATTGAAGAGTCCTACGATAACGATGCGGTTAAGTTTTTACGAACCTTGAAGCTTTCTGACACCAATGTCATCGAAAAGGTTATCGACGAAGCACTTCAGAATAATTCGCAAAAAACGCGTCATGATAACCAAGACAAGTTAATTAGAGCTCGCACCCGTGGTTACGAACATACTTATCTTAAACATACCTGTAACTTACCCGTCTTTTTTAGCGGTGATGAACTAAAACTCGTATTGCTGACAGAGAATAATCAACCAATCTGGCAATATTGGCATGATGAGCGCAATCAGCAGGCTCTCGGTTCTTTATTTAAAAAAGAGCGCATGCAGCAACTGACCAAACCGGGAATTCGCGGTAGTAATAACGTGATGTATTCATTTAAGCATGAGCATCAAGGTAAGACACTGTTCTTCTCAATGATGATGCCAGAAGCAAGTCGTGAACAACGTAAAATGTTCTGGCATGTCGGAGCTCGTCGCGACAGCTGGAAAGCATTCCGTTTATTCGTCTTTGAGCTTTCAGATGAAGAACGCAAAGAACTCGCTAATCATGCCAGTGAACTCTCTGATCGCTCCAGTGAACTGACCCACTGCGGGATATTGCAAGAAATTGGTGATGAACAGTCCGCCAAAGATTATCTACTGATCGACAAGCCTAAGTTAGCAAATAGCGAACTCAATGCGTTCAGACACTCAAGAAAAATCATTGGTGAGCCAACTGGTATTTATTTCGATGCTCGCTCGCGTAGAAAAGAACCCCGCTATAGTCTCAAATCACCTCTCACCATATCAAGCAAAGGGGATGCTACGGCTGAAGGTTATACTGTCGACTTATCAAAGCGAGGGCTAAGCTTAATTGTAGATACGCCGCTAACAGTGAAGGCTGGAGATACAGTCAGCGTCAATTTCCGCGAGCTGCAACTCTATGATAAAAAATTACCTCTCAATCGTGTTCCTTACAGCGTAGTGCGTATTGGTCCTGAAGGCCGTCGTTTGCAATTGATGATCGAAGACAATACTCAGACAACCAAAACGATCGCTTTTTTCAATAGTCTTATTGAAAATAATCAAGACAAACTACCAGCCAAAGAAGAAGTTTTGCCAAGCCACCAGCTTTTGGAAGGGCTACACAATATTTTATTGGATAAGATGATCAGCACCCCGATATTTATTGATAAACATGGGGTGAACCTCCGACCGAAAGTAATCGGCGTTAACTACCCGCTTCCCCCGCATTTGGTATTGCTTGCTAAACTTGGACAAGAGCATCGAATTTCATTGGAACCGATTTTTAAAAACCACACCAATACATTGCTAGCCAAACCTATGAAGCGTATCGAGGGGGCAACACCTCAATATAATGAAGTGTATATCGCGGCGATCAAATTTGGCGGGCGTATTCAATCAATCCAATCTAAGCTGTTGAGTGATTTTGAAAGTACCAAAGAACGCATTGCCTTCATTCAAAAAGCGCAGCTGATGGGGGAAATCTACGTGTTGCGTATTTGCAGTGCACCAGTATTTGACCCCATAACAACACTACTGCGCAGTGATCTTAATGAGCTTGCACAAATCAGCATTCACCACGCCCGAGCTTTAGAAAAAGAGATCACTGCCATTGTCGGATATGGAGAACTTGTTGATATTACTGATGAAATATTAATTCGTTTAGAACTAACGCTTTAAAAAGAGCGCTGTTTTCTGCGCTGTTTTCTGCGCTCTTTTCATCATTAATAACGACAACAGACTAAGGCTTCGCTTGCCAACTGATTTTTTGTTTTTTGACCAGTTCAGCAGAAAGAATACACAACACGCCCCCCAAACCAGCATAACGCACTGCGCTTTGCGCTTGTGCTTCTACTTTCGGTTTTGCATGATAAGCCACCCCCAACCCAGCGGCTGACATCATTACTAAGTCATTAGCACCATCACCGACTGCCACTGTATTGTGCACTTCAATATCATATTTTTCGGCGAGTTCATGCAATATATCAGCCTTGGTTTGAGCAGAGACAACATCGCCTAACACCTTGCCTGTTAGCTTGCCGTCTATAATTTCAAGCGTATTTGATTGAGCATGATCGAGCTGTAAAACCTCTTTTAAATAGTCCGAGAAATAGGTAAAACCGCCCGATGCTATCGCCGTTTTCCAGCCCAATGCATTTAAAGTGGCAACAAATTCTTTGAGATCTGGCATGTAAGGCAATGTGGAGCGTACACTTTCAAGAATCGATTCATCCGCTCCGGCGAGCTTAGCTACCCGCTGGCGCAGGCTTTGCTCAAAATCTAACTCCCCCTGCATCGCTCGCTCTGTCACTTCAGCAACCTCGTCTCCAACCCCGGCTAACTTGGCAATCTCATCAATACATTCAATTTGAATAGCCGTTGAATCCATATCCATCACAATAAGACCCGGTTTCGATAAGTCAGGCACTTCATTTAAGCGCGCATAGTCGATTTCAAGACCTTGTAAAACCTTTTCATGTTCACTAGTGAACTTCCCCGCCATTAACGCGACTTCGTAGTGACCGACCTTCCACATATCAAGCACCGGATTGTAATATCCGGTAAAGAAGTCAATATCATCAAAACATTGGGTCGATAAATACGGTGCGAAAATAATCCAGCTCGCTTTAGATTTATCTAATTGAGAAGAGAAACGAGTCTCAGGTAAACGGTTAAGTAGTGTGGTATGCCTTTTAATTGGCAAGGTTTTTAGCGCATCCATGTTTATCATTCCTTAGTTAATGCTTTCAGCCTCAATGAACAAGGTGTCATCAAAAAAATTGATCGCCACTTTATTTTATTTCGAGTATCTCTCATCAGGCTCTATTAGCAAGACGTTACCCTATTGCAATTTAAAAACGCAAGTATCAATATGGGCAAAGTTTCAATTAATTCCGTTAGGTTGATTATGGATGGCTCATTATTTTCATTTCGTGTCGCAATCCGCGTGATCACGGTTGTTTTCTTAGCCGGGATGTTTTTCTTTACCGTACAAAATAGTGTCGTGATCAGCAAAGGAAATGAACGAATTCAAGCCAACCAGCTAGAGACGCTCACTAATGTGCTCATTTCACAAGCCTCGCTATCAGCAGGTAGCATGATTGCCGAACAAGACCAAGAGCGCTTACTTGCATTAACCAACCAGTTGGCGCAAGACAGCTTAGTGTTTGATGCCACCATTTATGATGCAGAAGGTATCAAGCTCGCTGCCAGCGAAAGTGCGCTAAGCGTTAGGGAAGTGTTAGGGCTAGATACACCGCTGGAAACCGCTCGCATCGGCCGTCAGCAACTTGTAGAGCCCGTTTACCACGACGGTAGCATTATTGGTTTTGTCCGTATAACCTTTGAAACTGGCAAGGTTACTGCTATTTCGGACCACCACTACAGAAAAAGCGATCGCTATATGTATCTGATGCTGCTAACCAGTTTTGTCAGCGGAGTGTTACTTACGTTAGTACTACGCCGTAAACCGAAAAATAAAGGCGAAAACCTGTTACTACAAAATGTTGATGACCTCTCTTAACCATCAATATGTAGCGATAAAAAAACCTCAGTGTTAACGCTGAGGTTTTTTATTTGAGCTAATGATTAAAGATCTTAATCAGAGCACATTAATTACTGTGCATCACCAATTAATACTGAATCTAAGGCTATTTCAATCATCTCATTAAAGGTGTTTTGACGCTCCTCTGAAGTCGTTTGTTCACCTGTTTTGATATGATCAGATACGGTACAAATCGTCAATGCTTTTGCGCCGTATTCAGCAGCAACACCATAAATACCTGCCGCTTCCATTTCCACACCAACAATGCCGTACTTATCCATCACATCAAACATTTCTGGATCAGGTGTGTAGAAAAGCTCAGCTGAAAATAGGTTGCCTACTTTGACATCAATGCCACGAGCCGTTGCTGCTTCTTCAGCCGCCTTTACCATTTTGTAATCGGCTATTGCAGCGAAATCGTGATCTTTGAAGCGAATACGGTTCACTTTTGAATCCGTACATGCGCCCATGCCGATCACGACATCACGTACTTTGATGTCTTCACTTACTGCGCCACAGCTACCAACACGGATAACCTTTTTCACACCAAAGTCTTTAATCAGCTCGGTCACATAGATAGAACATGATGGAATACCCATACCATGTCCCATTACTGAAATTTTACGGCCTTTATAAGTGCCAGTGTAACCAAACATGTTACGAACATCGCACACTTGAACGACATCATCGAGGAAAGTTTCTGCAATGTATTTTGCACGAAGTGGGTCACCAGGCATTAAAACGACGTCAGCGAATGCACCCATTTCCGCGTTAATATGTGGAGTTGCCATTGAAAATATCCTTTATCTAAAATTGACGAAAGAATAGAGAGTACCCTCTCTATTCATATTCAAAAATGCAATGAGCACTTAAAGAAAGTTCTTACCATAATCCATTGCCGAAGTACCAAAGTACTGCGCGATAGATTGACCGATGTCTGCGAAGGTATCACGACAGCCCAACGATCCTGCAGCCACTTTTTGGCCATACACTAATACAGGAATGTGCTCACGAGTATGATCCGTACCCGGCCAAGTTGGGTCACAACCGTGATCCGCCGTTAGGATGAGGATGTCGTCTTCTTCCATAAGCGCCAATACTTCTGGCAGACGATTATCAAAATATTCAAGTGCAGCCGCATAACCTGCCACATCGCGACGGTGGCCATAAGCTGAGTCGAAATCAACAAAGTTAGTAAAGACAATGGTGTTATCTTCCGCAACTTTAATTTGCTCTAAAGTTGCATCAAACAACGCAGGAATACCTGTTGCTTTTACTTTTTTCGTAATACCGCAGTTGGCATAGATATCGGCAATTTTACCAATAGAAACGACGTTGCCTTGTTTCTCATCAACCAATTTTTGCAACACAGTAGCCGCAGGTGGCTCTAAAGAAAGATCACGACGGTTGCCGGTACGCGCAAACTCTCCCGCTTTAGGGCCAATGAATGGACGAGCGATAACGCGACCAATGTTGTAATCTTCCAATTCTTCACGAGCGATTTGGCAAAGTTCAAGTAAACGATCAAGACCAAACGTTTCTTCATGACAAGCAATTTGGAATACTGAATCAGCAGACGTATAGAAAATCGGCATGCCCGTCTTCATGTGTTCTTCGCCTAAATCATCTAATACTTGCGTACCAGAAGCATGGCAGTTACCCAAAAAGCCAGGAAGGTTAGCACGCTTTAGAATTCGGTCAGTAAGCTCTTTGGGGAAGCTGTTTTGCTTATCGCTAAAGTAGCCCCATTCAAACAGCACAGGCACGCCGGCAATTTCCCAGTGACCTGATGGCGTATCTTTACCTGATGACAACTCTGCCGCATGGCCATAGGCACCAATAATCTCAGCGTTGGCATCCAACCCTGGAGCAAAACGCCCAGTTGACTCTTTGTGAGCCATCGCCAAACCTAATTTGGATAAGTTTGGTAAGGTTAACGCCCCTTTACGGTCTGCATTATCTGCATCGCCTTTTGCACATTGCTCTGCAATGTGGCCAAGCGTATCTGAACCGACATCACCGAACTTTTCTGCGTCTGCCGCTTCGCCAATACCAAATGAATCTAATACTAAAATAAATGCTCTTTTCATTGCTCTCTCCAACCAGCGTGTTACACGTCTTCTGCACGAATTTGACGGTAAACATCTGGTGTTGGTGTATATTCTCCGCCCACTTTAATGGCGTTTTGTAAGGCTTTTGCCGCCTCTTGCCACTGCTCTTCATTACGCGCATGAATCATAGCCAGTGGTTTGTTGCTATCAGCGACCTCGCCTAAACGGATAAATTGGTCAAAACCCACCGCGTAATCAATGCTGTCTGTTGCAACGCGGCGTCCGCCACCCATGCCCACAACAGCCATACCAATTACACGAGTATCCATTGCCGATACCACACCACTTTCTAGTGCGTAAACGGGTTTAATGATCTCGGCTTTATCAAGGTAATGATCATAATTTTCGACGAAATCAGCAGGACCGCCTAAACCTTTGACCATTTTGCCAAAGCACTGCGCAGCTTTACCGTTATCGAGCACCGCCATCAGTTTAGTGCGTGCTTCATCGCTATCTTTCGCTAAGTGACCGAGTACCAGCATTTCAGCACAAGAAGCCAAGGTAATTTCAAGTAAGCGAGGGTTACGGTACTCTCCAGTTAAGAAACGAACTGCTTCACGCACTTCAACTGCATTCCCCGCAGAAGAGGCTAACACTTGGTTCATGTCCGTTAAAATAGCCGTAGTTTTGGTGCCAGCACCATTTGCTACCGCAACGATCGATTTCGCTAACTCTTCAGAAGCTTCGTAGGTTGGCATGAAAGCGCCCGAACCCACTTTGACATCCATCACTAGAGAATCTAAACCTGCTGCCAGTTTTTTCGAGAGAATAGAGGCTGTGATCAGTGAAATATTGTCCACCGTTGCCGTAATATCACGCGTGGCATACACACGTTTATCCGCAGGAGCAAGATCACCCGTTTGACCAATGATCGCCACCCCAGCCTCTTTCGTCACTTGACCAAAAACATCGTTAGTTGGTGTGATGTTATAGCCAGGAATAGATTCCAATTTATCCAGTGTTCCACCGGTGTGGCCAAGCCCTCGGCCTGAAATCATCGGCACAAAACCGCCACAAGCAGCTACCATTGGGCCAAGCATTAGTGAGGTTACATCACCAACACCACCAGTTGAATGCTTATCGACTATAGGGCCATCAAAGTTCATGTAGTCCCAATCGATCACCATGCCTGAATCGCGCATCGCACAAGTCAATGCAATGCGCTCTGGCATGGTCATTTCATTAAAGAAAATAGTCATAGCAAAAGCAGCTATCTGACCTTCAGATACCGTATTTTTTGCTACGCCTTGAATAAAGAAGTTAATTTCGTCAGCGGTAAGTGTTTCGCCGTCACGTTTTTTACGAATGATTTCTTGTGGTAAATACATTAGATCCTCCCAAGCAATACGCTTTGGTCAGTAGGGTAAAGAGGTAATGCGGAGCCATAAAAACAGCCCCACAAATCAGACTTATTGTTATCAGTTCAGATGTAACCTACGATTAGTACGCGGCAGGATCTGCTGTTTGGTCTGTTACTTCTAATGTATTTAAAAGGTTAGTCAGTAGACTTGATGCACCAAAACGGTAATGCATGTTATCGGCCCAGTCGGCACCTAATAGCTCATCAGCCATAGCGAGGTACAATGCCGCATCTTCTGCAGTACGAACACCACCAGCTGGTTTAAAGCCAACGGTTTTAGCAACGCCCATATCACGAATCACTTCTAACATCATACGTGCGTATTCTGGCGTAGCATTCACTGGCACTTTACCGGTTGAAGTTTTGATAAAGTCAGCACCAGCTTCAATACAAATTTGCGACGCTTTTTTGATCAATGCTTCTTCTTTCAATTCACCTGTTTCGATAATCACTTTCAAAAGGATATCGCCACATGCTTCTTTACATTGCTTAACAAGCTCAAAACCGACTTGTTCGTTACCTGCGATTAATGCACGGTAAGGGAAAACAACATCGACTTCATCAGCACCATACGCAACAGCTGCTTTTGTTTCAGCCACTGCGATTTCAATATCATCATTACCATGAGGGAAGTTCGTTACTGTCGCAATACGAATCTCTGGTGTGCCTTGCTCACGAAGTGTCTTCTTAGCAATAGGAATAAAGCGAGGGTAAATACAAATTGCAGCTGTATTGCCTACTGCTGTTTTCGCATCATGACAAAGGGCGATCACTTTCGCGTCTGTGTCATCATCGTTTAGCGTAGTCAAATCCATCAATTTTAGTGCACGAAGTGCTGCTGCTTTTAAATCGCTCATTTCTATCTCCGATCAATATATTCAAATAGTTCACTACTGGCACGCGAGTTGTTGGTGCGCTTTTTCCCAGTAGCCACAAATGAACGGACTTGGTTCCCTGAAGACTCGGAATGTTGAACATTCCAATTGCTATCCCTGTCACCGCACAGTACCAATTTGGCCTATGGCACAAACAATGTTGCTCCAATATTGAGCTTTTATTGCTGTGTCTAACGTATATCAAGGCAACACAGTTGCCCTAGCTCCAGATCATACTCCATGTATTGATTAGTGCTAGCTAAAAACTTTCAATATTCCATTGAAAATTAATCTCACCGATACAGTATAGATTTTCGCTACAAAACTGTAGCACCATTCATAGAGCAAACGGTTTGTATCTCAAAAAGAGTCTAAATAACCTTAGACTATCTCTCTTTTTTTGCATGGCTCAATAATGAAATTAAACCCAGAAACAAAAAAGCCCCGCAGCAATTTCTTGCTACGGGGCGATATTAAATGGCGTCTATAAATTAATTACTTTCTAACTAAATTATAGCGCAGCTAGGCTTAAGCAGAAGCCTGCAATTGTCGCTGCCATAAGGTTAGACAACGTACCAGCAAGTACCGCTTTAATACCCATACGAGCAATATCGCTACGACGGTTTGGAGCAAGGCTACCAAGACCACCAAGTAGGATTGCGATAGAAGAAAGGTTCGCAAAACCACATAGAGCGAATGAAATAATTGCAGTCGTCTTCTCAGACATCACTTCACCAGTTGCAGCAATAACTTGCGCGTTCTCACCTAAGTAAGGTGTGAAGTTTAGGTAAGCAACGAATTCGTTAACCACTAATTTCTGACCGATGAATGAACCAGCGGTCACCGCTTCAGCCCATGGCACACCGATAAGGAATGCTAGTGGAGAGAATGCATAACCTAGAATCAGCTCTAGAGTTAGCTCAGGCATACCGAACCAACCACCGATACCGCCCAACATGCCGTTAACAAGAGCAATCAAACCAACGAAGGCAATCAACATTGCACCAACGTTTAGCGCTAGTTGTAGACCAGATGCCGCACCGCCCGCTGCTGCGTCGATAACGTTAGCTGGCTTATCGTCGCCGCCGTCTAATGCTTCATCGAAATCTTCATGAGGCTTATCAGTCTCTGGGTGAAGAATCTTAGCAAATAGAAGACCACCAGGTGCTGCCATAAATGATGCTGCAACAAGGTACTCTAGAGGAACACCCATTGAAGCATAACCAGCCAATACACCACCAGCAACAGAAGCAAGACCACCACACATTACTGCGAATAGTTCAGATTGTGTCATCTTAGGTACAAACGGACGAACAACAAGTGGTGCTTCAGTTTGACCTACGAAAATGTTTGCCGCAGCTGACATTGATTCCGCACGAGAAGTACCCAGAGCTTTTTGAAGCGCGCCACCAAGAATCTTGATAACCCACTGCATAACACCGATGTAGTAAAGTACAGAAATAAGTGCAGAGAAGAAGATCAGTGTAGGAAGAACACGGAAAGCGAAGATGAAACCACCACCACCGAACACTTCGAACATCTTGTTAGAAACAAGACCACCGAACAAGAATGATGAACCATCGTTACCGTAGTTGATAACGTTAGATACACCAGTTGAGAAACCGTTTAAAAGATCACGGCCCCAAGGTACGTAAAGAACAAATGCACCTAATGCAAATTGGATGGCAAAAGCGCCGCCCACAGTTCTGATATTGATAGCTTTACGGTTAGATGAGAATGCAAATGCAATAGCAAGAAGCACTACCATACCGACTAGGCTCATAAACAGGCTCATAGTTTATGACTTCCTTATAAGTTATTTATTGGCGTGTTACAAAATGGAGCTATAAAGCGAGGTGATTATACTCATCCCTCCTTAGATAAAGTAATGCCAGCCTCACACTTTCTTATAAGATTCAGCTCGCATTCACTCACTTATGTGAGCCAACTCACCATTTACTGATACAAAAATCACTAGCCATACATTTCATTTCGAATTCATTCACAAAGAAAATAGCAGCGAGTGACTATTTGCCCATAAAGCCTCAGCAATCGATTGCTCTGACTGTCCCCTTAGTAAAGCAAGCGTTTGCACAATAATTGGCAGATATTTAGGGTGATTCACTTTACCTTGTAAGCCATTCAACGGCATATCTGGTGCATCCGTTTCGAGCACTAAACTTTCGATAGGCAAAGCACAAATGGCCAAACGAGTTTTATTGGCCCTTGGATAGGTGATGATTCCCCCCACTCCAATTTTAAAACCAAGATCAATAAACTGCCTCGCTTGCTGCTCACTTCCGGAAAAGGCGTGTAATATTCCACCTTGGTTAAAGTGGTGTTTTTTCAAAAGCTGGAGAACACGATTGTGAGCTTTGCGGCTATGTATTATAAGAGGTAAAGCCGTCTTTTTCGCTAACTCAATTTGAACTTCAAACATCGATTCTTGCAACTTAGAGTCAACATCTATAGCGAAATCAAGACCACATTCCCCTAAAGCCAGGCACTTCTCGTGTCTGTTATCTAACGCTTGTTCAAACTGATCTATATAAGAATGTGATGATTGAGATAAAAAATAAGGATGAAAACCTAAAGAAAAATAGAGAGCAGGATAACTTTCCGCCAACTGAGCAACTCGCTGCCAATTGCTTGGACCAATCGCTGGAACCAGTAATTTCTCAACTCCAGATTTCTGAGCAAGTTTAATGTGTAGATCAACATTTTCAGAAAAAACAGAAAAATCAAGATGGCAATGAGTATCAAACAGACGTAACTTACTGATGCTCACGTTTAGTCTCTTTATCCGTAGCCGGGTCTTGTCGATAAGGGACACAACTGCGCTTTTTATCAGGTGTCAGCCCCATACTTTCGCACCAACGATCATAACGTGAGATTTGCCTTTTCAACCACTGCCACATATTACCACCTATACCCAAACCACTTGAAGTTGCAGGTAGGCGGCAAGTAAGTGAATCCCCATGAGCATAGATAAACTATGTGATTGGGGTGAGGGAACGTAGCCAACACCGCTGCAACTTCAAGTAGGAAGGGTATAACTATATCACTACTGCTCTTCACGCTTGAAAACGAGCTCAGTCGCTGAAGATTCTTGTTCAACAAAGTAGTAACCTGCACGATCAAACTGAGTCAATTGCTCAAGCGAGGACACTTGATTATCGATGATATAACGCGCCATCATGCCGCGCGCTTTTTTCGCATAAAAGCTGATGACCTTATATTGTCCTTTTTTACAATCCTTAAAAACGGGAGTAACGATCTGACCATCTAACTTTTTATGATTGACGGCTTTAAAGTATTCATTAGAGGCTAAATTAATCAATACATTATCCCCCTGCTCTTGCAGAGCTTGGTTCAACTTATCAGTAATGATATCTCCCCAAAACTGATACAAATTAGCTCCTCTCGCATTGCTCAATTTCGTTCCCATTTCCAAACGATAGGGCTGCATTAAATCAAGCGGCTTCAACAGGCCGTACAAACCAGACAACATTCTTAGATGCTGTTGAGCATAATCAAAGTCAGCATCTGATAACGTTTCAGCCTCAAAACCAGTATAAACATCGCCTTTGAAAGCCAAAATAGCAGGCCTTGCATTATCTGTAGTGAAGGTTTTACTCCATTGAGCAAAACGTGCCACATTCAAGCCAGCAATTTTATCACTGACCTTCATTAATTGAGAAATGTCGCTAGGAGTTAGACGACGACATACCTCAATGAGCTCCGCGGAATGATCGACGAGTTCAGGCTGAGTGAATTTATTGGTGACTAGCGGGGATTCGTAATCTAACGTTTTAGCTGGAGATACAACAATAAGCATACCTTTCTTTCCTCTATATTTATTATTTAACCCGAGTTGAGGTTATTTAATCAAAGCAGTCAACGGCTTCAATTCATCTTATGGATAACAGAGTACAAAAAAAGCCATGCAGTGTCTGCATGGCTTTGCCAATCTATTCAATTGTTCGTAACAATGGTTATTTATTGTTGTTATCCCAAATACCATCTTCTAACTGGGATTTTAGCTCTGGATATTCATTGGCATCAAAGGTTGGAACCTTGCCTGCCTTTAACTGGCGGTTATAGTCTTTCGCCAGTTTAATTACGATGCCAGACAGCAACAGAATCGCCACTAAGTTAACAATCGCCATCAAGCCCATCGAAACATCCGCCATTGCCCATACGGTTGGCAACGTAGCCAAAGAACCAAACATCACCATAGAAAGGAATACAATTCGGAAAACTGTTAACCCTTTCTTATTGTTATGCTCTAAAAAGATGAGGTTGGTTTCAGCATAGGAGTAGTTAGCAATAATGGAAGTAAAGGCGAAGAAGAAAATCGCAAGTGCAACAAAGATGCTCCCCCAACTACCAACTTGAGAACTTAACGCGCGCTGAGTTAATTCAATACCCGTAATTTCACCATGTGGTACATATTCACCAGACATTAGGATAATGGCAACCGTCGCTGAACAGATCACGATAGTATCGATAAACACACCCAACATTTGCACATAACCTTGTGAAGCAGGATGCGGCGGATAGGGAGTTGCAGATGCTGCAGCATTTGGTGCAGAACCCATACCCGCTTCATTTGAGAACAAACCACGCTTGATACCATTGATCATCGCTTGTGCAATTGCGTAACCCAAACCACCCGCAGCGGCTTCTTGCAAGCCAAATGCGCTCTTGAAAATCAACGTGAGCACGGCTGGCAATTTTTCAATATTGGTTACCATCACAAACATTGCTATCGCTAGATAGGCTAATGCCATGAAAGGCACAATCAATTCAGCGGTGCGTGCAATTTTACGAATACCACCAAAAATAACAAAGGCTGAAATCGCAACAATGAAAATACCCACATGAAGCGGTTCAAAGCCAAATGCGTTATTCATTGCTCCAGCAATGGAGTTTGCTTGAACGGCATTGAACACCAAACCGAAAGCGATAATAAGGAAGATAGAGAACAAGACCCCCATCCAACGCATGCCAAGACCTTTTTCCATGTAGTAG
The DNA here is from genome assembly GCF_012395185.1 of Vibrio aestuarianus. Taxonomy (GTDB): domain Bacteria; phylum Pseudomonadota; class Gammaproteobacteria; order Enterobacterales; family Vibrionaceae; genus Vibrio; species Vibrio aestuarianus. Next base: position 4,003 of record NZ_JAAZTU010000004.1, on the reverse strand, counting down.
GCAGGCCCACCACGATAGTTACCGTCTTTGTCACGAGTTTTGTACAACTGAGCAAGCGTACTTTCTGCAAAAGAAGTAGCCATACCTAACATGGCGATTAACCACATCCAGAAAATAGCACCAGGCCCACCAGCGGTTAGAGCAACAGCAACCCCCGCCATATTTCCGGTACCGACACGAGCAGCAAGGCTAGTACATAATGCTTGAAAAGAGGAGATACCCGCTTTGTCTGCTTTACGGCTATTTTTTAGCACACTGAACATGTGGCCAAAGTGGCGAAACTGGATAAACCCTAAGCGAACGGTGAAGTAAACCCCAACACCGACTAAAAGATAAACAAGAATTGATCCCCAAAGTAGATCATTCATTAAATTGATTAAGTCTGTCACAAGAACCTCTCATAGAGTGATAGCGCTGGCCGCAGAAAATTTAATGAAAGAACACACATGTCTCGTTCAACATCCTTTCGAGCATGCTTTTATCGATATTATTAGATGTGTTCTATTCATCCAAAACGCGAGAGATCTCACATTTTGCAGAGGCCGCGTATTTTTTGACGAACGGATAATGCAACCTGAAAGGTGAAAAATCAATATGCATCAAGTTTAGTTAAAATGTTATTTTTCACCATAAAATCACCTTCGATTAACATTAGATCAATCAAAACACCAACAACAATAAAACAAATAACAATCAAAAAACCAACATTGCAGAATAAAAAACAACCATAGAAACTCAGTTGCATCAACTTAATCTCAGCCATTGAGAATCAAGGGTTCATTCGATTGATTAAAGAATTTTGCATAATTAGATAATTATTTTTCGTTAAGCGCTCAAAAAAAAACCACCCACCCACGTCAAAACACTCAAAACAACAATTAGTTAACATTCTCAAATATGAATAAAATCGTTTGCTTTGGTTAATCGCTCGCTTTTCATACCAAACATCTCAACTGAAAATGTGAAATTCTGGTCAAAATCCAATAAAAGCTTCATAAAAAGGAAACAAATGAGAAACAAATCATAGTTAGGCTAAGTGAAAATGTGCTATCTAGAATGCACGACATGGCGTAATCACAACAACAAGAGGTTGCTTATGGAAGGCTTGCAATTTGACGAAATGTTGGAAATGGAAATCACGAAAATACGCTCCAGCCGCGCTAAACCAGTAAAGCGAATGTGGCGAGAAATAGAATTAATTCAAGATCAAAAACGATTGCAAAGAGAATTGATGGAGATGGATGTCTGCTTCGAAGCAGAACTGAGCAAAATTTAACCGTAAAAAGAGGCATCTTGAGTAGATGCCTCTTTTTTCACTGCGCGTTATTGGCATTCAGAAGCGGTTTGTCTCACTCGCTGAGCCAGTTGCTGATACTGTTCTGCAATCGTTTCACCAAATACCGGGTCATCCTCTGATTGACTCCATTGAACCTCTACCGCTTGCCAATCCGCAATGGTAAAGGTTTGACTAATCAATGGAAGTATCGACTGCTCTTCAAGTTCTAAATGCTGCTTCTGGGAAGAGATGAACGCTTCTAACTGCTCAATGAATACATGCTGTGGAACCACTGCATCTTGCAAAATCATATCGACAATATCTAGGAAATCATGGGTTATACCCGATAGTTCCGAGTGTTCTTTCTCTAAATTTTCGATCTCATTTTGTTGACCATAGTGTTCAATATAGTAGCGATAAATGATGTCTTCTTTCGGGTGGTGCACTGTTTCGGAGTGGCTCCCCAGATAATCTACAATTTCTCTGAGCAACGCATAGTTAACACTTTGCTCATTCTTGAGTTGGTGCAATTTACTACGCAAAATTGCAAGCAAGCGCGCCATGTAGCCATGCTCTCTTCGGATCCTTTCAATCATCATTGTGCTTCTCCATTACACATAACTTTAGCTAAGTGTATAAAAAGATTGCACTCCACGCTTTGACACTGCTCGAAAAAACATCAAATTATCATTCATCGAGCAGAGGTTGCCAATTAATAGGCTCTTTACCTTGCTGGATAAGTAATTGATTCGTTTGAGAGAAATGTTTACAACCAAAGAAGCCTCGATGGGCCGATAGAGGAGAAGGATGAGGAGCCATTAATACATGATGTTTGCTGCGATCGATCATACGGCCTTTTTTCTGGGCATGAGCTCCCCACAATAAAAATACCACGCCATCACACTGCTGATTAACAGCATCTATGACTCTATCTGTGAACGTTTCCCACCCCGTATTGGCATGCGAATGAGCTTGACCTTGTTCAACGGTCAAAACCGTATTGAGTAACAACACACCTTGTTGCGCCCAACTTTTTAAATATCCATGCGAGGGAATTTGAAAACCCGGAATATCCTGCGCCAGTTCTTTATACATATTGACTAAAGAAGGTGGCGTTTTCACCCCCGGTAATACAGAAAAGCACAACCCATGCGCTTGCTTTGGTCCATGGTAAGGATCCTGCCCTAGGATAACCACTTTGACTTCATCAAATTCAGTAAAACGAAATGCGTTGAACACATCATTAGCTGGAGGATAAATGACTTTCCCTGACGACCTTTCTTTTTCTACAAACGCCATTGTTTGCTGAAAATAGTCTTGTTGCTTTTCGTGGCCGATAACATCATGCCAAGTCAGTGATTGAGTCATAAAAGAGCCCTGTGAAGTAAGTATGGCTAACATTGTACCCACAAATACTCATTACTGCATGAGTCAACTTCACAGAGCTTTAGCTGATTAATGAGACTTTTGTTGCGGCGTTCGAGCATGTCCTTGCCCCGTAACATGGCGGTTAGGTATTGGTAGTCGAACAGGTCTGTGAGTATTTACAGTACGTGGCATTGAATGAAACATAGTGGCATCCTCCTTCATTACAGACTTAGCTATGCATAAGCCACTATGAAAGAAAGATGCCAACTTTAGTTACGATTCAATTATAGAGAGCGATTCAACATGAAATTGCCTTAGTGTCTGAATTTCTTGTGACCAAATATCAGGATCAATTGTTTCTAAAATCAAAGGGATACCATCAAATCGTGAGTCTTTAGCAATATATTCAAAACAGGCCCAACCGATTTCCCCTTTGCCCAGTGAATGATGGCGATCGACTCGACTAGCAAATTCTGCTTTTGAATCATTAATATGCATTGCCCGTAAATAGTGCATACCGACGACGCGATCAAACTCAGCAAACGTCGCCTCACAAGCCTCTGTCGAGCGTAGGTCATAACCAGCAGTAAAGGTGTGACAAGTATCCAAACACACTCCAACTCGTGATTTGTCATTCACTTGTTTAATGATTTGCGCCAAATGCTCAAAGCGCCACCCTAAATTGGTACCTTGCCCAGCTGTATTTTCAATAACAGCAATCACATCAGGTACAGCTTGATGTGCCAAATTGATCGACTCGGCAATAGTGGCAAGACACTCGCTTTCCGACACTTTTTTTAGATGGCTGCCAGGGTGAAAATTAAGTAACGTCAGTCCAAGTTGTTGGCAGCGCTCCATTTCATCGATAAAAGCTTGCCGTGATTTTTCGAGCTTATCCGCTTCTGGAGCACCCAAGTTAATCAGATAGGAGTCATGCGGCAGAATGTGTTCAGAATTAAACCCTAGCATCAAACAATTGGCCTTAAAGGCACGAATGGTTGCCTCCTCTAAAGGCTTGGCCACCCATTGCCGCTGATTTTTAGTAAACAAGGCAAATGCATTAGCCCCAATTTCTCTTGCTCTTAGTGGGGCTTGATCGACACCACCTGCGGCAGATACATGAGCCCCAATAAACTTATTTCCGATACCTTGTTTTCTGTTTGTCATTAAATCACTTTATACTTTCAACATTAGTTTCTAATTGTCTGATTTTACATTGAGCAGGTCAAACCCACCCCGCTTATGTAGTAAAATTACAACAAAATTACCATTAAAATATTTTTTATGGTTTAAAATAAAATTAAAATCATTGTTTTTAAAAGATTTATTGATTCAAATCAAAACATTAACCACCATAAA